>NZ_VPEY01000002.1:0-198855 GCF_013416935.1 Acinetobacter sp. YH1901141
AATTTCAAATTGTGCAGCTACTGCTCGAATAGAATAACCTTCCTCAAGCTTAGCTAAAATTTTACGTCTAAAATGTTCTGAATAACTCATTGCACCATTGTATTGGTTTTATAATGATTTGACTATATTGTCACGATTCCTCAATCTCAGCAGAAACAAGCAGCGGCATTGGGCTTTCAGCCTTACTCACAAATACGTTGAATTAAAGCATAAGTGCTGTTTTTAGTTGTCACCCATAAAAAAACCTCAGTTCTTTGCACTGAGGTTTTTTTACAACCGAATCAGGTTGAGATGTCAGGATACTTGGCGTTTCAAATTTTAGAACTGTGGTTTTACCACGACTAAAATTACAATCGCTAATAGCAGCACAGTCGGCATTTCATTGAAGAATCGCCAGAACTTGTGTGATTTATAATGCGCATTGCCAATCAGTTTTTGGCGGTAATAGCCACAAACCAAATGGTAAATCACCAATAAACCGACCAATGCTACTTTCAGGTAAAACCATAACGCATCGTGGTAATTGCGGGTCGCATCGCCCCAATCTACCAAAAAGTGTGCCGTGATGAGGGTGGCAATCATAGACGGCCACATAATCCCTCGGTACAACTTGCGCTCCATGATTTCAAAACGCTGATGGCTCAGTGTATCTTCACTCATGGCATGGTAAACATATAAACGTGGTAAGTAGAACAATGCAGCGAACCAGCAAACCACGGCAATAATATGTAATGCTTTTACCCATAAAAAAGCATCAGAAGGTGCATCCATCGACTATCCTATAGGAGATTATTCATCCCACTTCTTGAAAATAAGGCAGGCATTTACACCGCCAAAACCAAAACTGTTACTCATCACAGTATTCAATTTTGTGTCGCGTTTTTCAAGTACGATATCAAATGCTTTCGCGCCTTCATCAAGTTCAGTGACGTTGATGTTTGGTGCAATGAAGTCGTTTTGCATCATCAAGACAGAATAAATTGCTTCTTGAACGCCTGCAGCACCCAAGCTGTGACCAGTCATTGACTTCGTTGAGCTAAGAGCAGGCACTTTACCTTCACCAAACGCACGTTCCATGGCTTTCAATTCAGTCACGTCGCCTGCTGGAGTAGAAGTACCATGTGTGTTCACATAGTCAATTGCGTCTACACCGTGTTGTTTCGCTTCGTCTAAAGCCATCAAGATACAACGTGTTGCACCTTCACCGCTTGGTGCAACCATGTCTGCACCGTCAGAGTTTGCAGCATACGCAACCACTTCAGCTAAAATATTTGCACCACGTGCTTGTGCGTGTTCAAGTGATTCAAGAACCACGAAACCACCACCACCTGCAATGACGAAACCATCACGGTCTGCAGAGTACGGACGAGATGCTGTTTCTGGTGTGTCGTTGTATTTAGAACACAAAGCACCCATCGCATCAAACAATAAGCTTTGTGACCAGTGATCTTCTTCACCGCCACCTGCAAGCATTAAATCTTGTTTACCCAATTGAATTAGGTTGTAGGCATAACCAATTGCATCGGCAGAAGTTGCGCATGCACTGGTAATTGAGTGCGCGATACCTTGTAATTTGAACGCAACACCCAAGTTTGCCGTAATCGTGTTCGACATGTTACGTGGTACGAAGAACGGGCCAATTTTACGTGCGCCTTTTTCTTCAAGTAGCTCAATCATTTCTGCAACAGATGCAGTTGAGTTACCGCCTGAACCACCCGCGATACCGTAACGTGGGTTGCCTGCTAAATCTTCTTGCTTTAAGCCCGCATGTTCAATCGCATCTACTGCAGCGTTGTAAGCGTACATCGCACACACGCCCATAAAGCGTTTTAATTTACGGTCAATGTGGTTAAAGTTTTGTTCTGCTGCTGCACTTACGTGGCTTTTGAAATTAAGTTCAGCATAAGTTGGGTTGGAACGTGTCCCAGAAATACCGTTTTGTAAAGAATGAGTCACAGCTTCTAAAGTATTACCAATGCACGAGTTAATGCCCATGCCGGTGATTACAACACGTTTCATCTACAGATCCCTTTTATGGTGATAATGTTGAGCCGAACACCGTGACTGCCAAGCAATCGCTGATACGGTATGACTCATGTCTTACAATTGCGTTCATAATAGCAGAAAGAATTTTGAATTCTTATGGCAAATATGATGCCACTTTGCAGGGAAGATCAAACCGCAGTGAAGCGGCAAATGAGATGCAGGAAGCCAACCAAAAGATACACAATCATATTGAGATAAACTTAGACTACACCTAGTATCTACCCATAAATCATAGAAATTAAAAATGAGGAGTAAGAATGTCAGATTCCAAGAATAAACAATCAAGCGGATTCTTCTCGAATGCGATTGGGGTGGCTAAAAAGCTCAGCAGTACAGGCATCCATGTATTGCAGCAAGTTGCACCGGGTACTGTAGCGAAGGATGAGCACAGTGCAAAATCAGGGCAAATTATTGAAGGTCAGGCACGTAGTTTTAGTGCTTTTCAAGCGCGTCAGTATGACAATCCTCAACACATGCTCAGACAGCATGTGCCACAAGTTTCACGTCAGCTTTTAGGACGTCACTATAATCGCGTCAATCAGGTAGCGAGTTTTGTGTCGCCCGATTTTTCCGACAAAATTTCAGATTATTTATTTGATCAGCTGAATAGTTTTACCTCCAATATTAGCTCTGTTGATGATGTGCTTGATCAAGCAGGTGTGCGCGATTTAGAAGAATTGACTCAAGATGTAGATCGTTCTAAACGAATTAGTCAGGCACTTGCAGAACAAAATAAATGGATTGCATCACTGCAAGGCGCATTGACAGGTGCAACAGGAGTAATCGGTTCAACTATTGATGTGCCTGCATCTATTGTGATGTCTTTGCGTACCATTTATCAGGTGGGACGTGCATACGGTTTTGAACTGAACAAAGACACCGAGCAAGAAATTGTTCAGTTTATTTTTAAACAAATTGATTTAGGCGTCATTGCAGAAAAGCAAGCAGTGTTGATGGGGCTAAAAACCTTATCTAATATGCTGCAAACTCATGATGTGCATCAATTACAAAATATGCTCGGTTCAAGCAATGATTATGAGGTATTAAAGAAATACTTCTTAAATGAGCAAGGTCAAGTCAAATGGCCGTGGTTGAATCATGTACCTAAGTTTTCCATGTTGAATAAACTCACGCCTGTAGCAACCGCATCGGTGAGTGCGGTATATAGCTGGAAATTAGTGGAAGATGTGCATCACAAGGCACAGCAAGTATTTTCCAATGCCCGTAGCTATTTAATTCAGCATAAAGACAGCAATTTATCTGCCATTCATGCGTATGAAAAATCGTTGGAATTGCTGGCACAGGCTGCGCCTAAACTCTTGGAGCAATTGAAGGGCAATGAAGCTAAACATGCGGAGCAAGATGAATTAGTAGCGGGGCAAGAGCGCGCGGAATCTGCGCCGTCAGATGCTTTAGTGCAAACCGTATCAGACCATGAAAGTATCCGAGCGGTAAAAGTGCAGAAAAAATCGGACAAAGTGGAAACAACTGCAGCACAGCTCGATGAAAATATTCAGCAAGGTCTAGAAGAATTGGCAGATCAAATGCTAGAGCCACATGCTGAAGTTGCATCGCAAAAACCTGCTGTACCTGCAGAAGAAATTGATGAATATATGCTGGAAGATGCTTTAGAGCCTGTGGAAGATTCAACCCAAGTGGCTGAAACTGTTTCGGAAAATCCAGTAACATCAAGTACAGAAACTGCAAAGCAGGTTACAAAAAAGCCGAGAACTCGTACAAGTACTCGCAAGCCAAAAGCTGAATAAAAACAAGTGATAAGTAGAAATTTGGTTGGTATTTTAACTGCCTATGAAATATTGACCATTTTTCTATCTTCGCTTACAATTGCATGCCCTCAAAAAGTAGTATGTTTTTGGGGCTTTTTATTAACGGGAGAATTGCCACATGGCAACAACAAATCAGTTGATCCGTAAGGGTCGTACGACTTTGGTTGAAAAATCAAAAGTTCCTGCGTTGAAGGCTTGTCCACAACGTCGTGGTGTTTGTACACGTGTTTACACAACTACACCTAAAAAACCTAACTCAGCAATGCGTAAAGTTTGCCGTGTTCGCTTAACTTCAGGTTTTGAAGTTTCTAGCTACATCGGTGGTGAAGGTCACAACCTACAAGAGCACAGTGTTGTTCTTATCCGTGGTGGTCGTGTTAAAGACTTACCAGGTGTACGTTACCATACCGTTCGTGGTTCTTTAGACTGTGCTGGCGTGAAAGATCGTAACCAGTCACGTTCTAAATACGGTGCTAAACGTCCTAAGAAATAATCTTTTAAAGATTAAACTCTTAGTTCGTAGAACTGCAATCCTTTATCGTCTCGCTTGTCTGATTTCTGCATTTAATTTTGTGAAATTCAAGCGACGTGTAGTAAGGCCAGCGAAATGCACACGACACTTTGTGCTACGGCTGGATCACCCTGAAGTGTCATATTTATAGGTAGTTTAAAATGCCAAGACGTCGCGTAGTCGCTGCTCGTGAAATCCTTCCGGATCCTAAATTCAGCAGCCAAACAATCGCTAAATTCATGAACCACGTAATGCAAGATGGTAAAAAATCTATTGCTGAAAGTATCGTTTACGGTGCTTTAGACCGCGTTCAAGAAAAATCTAAAGTAGACCCAGTTGAATTTTTTGAAGCTACGCTTGAAAAAGTTCGTCCAATGGTCGAAGTAAAAGCACGCCGTGTTGGTGGTGCTACTTATCAAGTTCCTATGGAAGTACGCCCATCCCGTCGTACTGCTTTAGCGATGCGTTGGTTGGTAGATGCTGCTGCTAAGCGTTCTGAAAAAACTATGGCGTTACGTCTTGCTGGCGAGTTGCTTGATGCATCTGAAGGTAAAGGCGCAGCGATCAAAAAACGTGAAGATGTGCACCGTATGGCTGAAGCCAACAAAGCCTTCTCTCACTACCGTTTCTAAGCGGATAAAACAGGCCCTAATCAGGAGGGTGATGAATCGGTTGTCACTGAATTGTCATCAAATCGCTTTAAGTTGCTAGGCAGCTTAAAGCGTCCTGTTTTAAACAACAAAATTTAGGAATGCTAGAAATCATGGCACGTCAAACCCCAATTTCTCGTTACCGTAACATTGGTATCTCTGCGCACATCGATGCGGGTAAAACAACAACTTCAGAACGTATTTTGTTCTATACAGGTGAAAGTCACAAACTTGGTGAAACTCACGAAGGTTCAGCAACAACTGACTGGATGGAACAAGAGCAAGAACGTGGTATTACTATTACCTCAGCAGCTGTAACATGCTTCTGGAAAGGTATGGGTAACCAATTTGACCAACACCGTATTAACGTAATTGACACCCCAGGACACGTTGACTTCACAATCGAAGTTGAGCGTTCTATGCGTGTTCTTGACGGTGCATGTATGGTTTACTGTGCTGTAGGTGGTGTACAACCTCAGTCTGAAACTGTATGGCGTCAAGCAAACAAATATAAAGTACCTCGTTTAGCGTTCGTGAACAAAATGGACCGTACAGGTGCAAACTTCTTCCGCGTTGTTGAACAAATGAAAACTCGCTTGGGTGCAAACCCAGTGCCTATCGTTGTTCCAGTGGGCGCAGAAGACACATTCACAGGTGTTGTTGACTTAATCGAAATGAAGTCAATCATCTGGGATGAAGCTTCACAAGGTATGAAGTTTGAATACGGTGAGATTCCAGCTGACCTTCAAGCAACTGCTGAAGAATGGCGTACTAACATGGTTGAAGCTGCTGCAGAAGCATCAGAAGAACTCATGGACAAGTACCTAGAAAATGGCGAACTTTCTAAAGAAGAAATCGTTGCTGGTTTACGTCAACGTACATTAGCGGGTGAAATTCAACCTGCAATGTGTGGTTCGGCGTTCAAAAACAAAGGTGTTCAACGTATGTTGGACGCAGTAATTGAATTCTTACCTGCACCAACTGACGTTGAAGCGATCAAAGGTATCTTAGACGACAAAGACGAAACTGAAGGTTCTCGTGAAGCATCTGACGAAGCTCCTTTCGCAGCGTTAGCGTTCAAAATCATGAACGACAAATTCGTTGGTAACTTAACGTTCGTACGTGTTTACTCTGGTGTTCTTAAAGCGGGTAGCCCGGTTTATAACCCAGTGAAAATGAAGCGTGAGCGTATTGGTCGTATCGTACAGATGCACGCAAATGACCGTCACGACATCGAAGAAATTCGTGCAGGTGACATCGCAGCGTGTGTAGGTCTTAAAGATACAACCACTGGTGATACATTATGTGACGAAAACCACGTAATTACACTAGAGCGTATGGAATTCCCAGAGCCAGTAATTGCATTGGCTGTTGAACCTAAAACTAAAGCTGACCAAGAAAAAATGTCAGTTGCTTTAGGTCGCTTGGCGAAAGAAGATCCATCATTCCGCGTTCGTACAGACGAAGAATCTGGTCAAACGATCATTGCGGGTATGGGCGAGCTTCACCTTGACATCATCGTTGACCGTATGAAGCGTGAATTCAACGTAGAAGCGAACATTGGTAAACCAATGGTTGCATACCGCGAAACGATCAAAAAGACGATTGAGCAAGAAGGTAAATTCGTACGTCAAACTGGTGGTAAAGGTAAATTCGGTCACGTATTCGTACGTTTAGAGCCGCTTGATCCTGAAGCTGGTAAAGACTACGAATTCGCTGAAGAAGTTGTAGGTGGTGTAGTACCTAAAGAGTTCTTCGGTGCAGTAGACAAAGGTATCCAAGAACGTATGAAGAATGGTGTCTTGGCTGGTTACCCAGTTGTAGGCATTAAAGCGACATTATTCGACGGTTCTTACCACGATGTCGACTCTGACGAATTATCGTTCAAAATGGCGGGTTCTTACGCATTCCGTGACGGTTTCATGAAAGCAGATCCTGTTCTTCTTGAGCCAATCATGAAAGTTGAAGTAGAAACTCCAGAAGACTACATGGGCGATATCATGGGTGACTTAAACCGTCGTCGTGGTATGGTTCAAGGTATGGACGACTTACCTGGTGGTACTAAAGCAATTCGTGCAGAAGTTCCACTTGCAGAGATGTTTGGTTACGCAACACACATGCGTTCTATGTCTCAAGGTCGTGCGACTTACTCTATGGAATTTGCTAAATATGCTGAAACTCCACGTAACGTGGCAGATGGCATCATTGCTAAATTCCAGTCTGGTGGTAAAAAAGGTGACGACGAGTAATCTTTCGATTACTATAAGCGCAAACTAATTCATAGTTAAAAAACCTAATGCTCATGGAGTGATCCTCCATGAGTTGTTTTAAAAAGGAAGATCTCATGGCTAAGGCTAAGTTCGAACGTAATAAGCCACACGTTAACGTGGGCACAATCGGTCACGTTGACCATGGTAAAACAACTTTAACAGCTGCGATTGCTACAGTATGTGCACGTAAGTTTGGTGGTGAAGCGAAAGATTACGCTGCTATCGACTCTGCACCAGAAGAAAAAGCACGTGGTATTACAATTAATACTTCTCACGTAGAATACGATTCTCCAACTCGTCACTACGCGCACGTAGACTGCCCAGGCCACGCCGACTATGTTAAAAACATGATCACTGGTGCTGCTCAGATGGACGGTGCGATCCTTGTTTGTTCAGCGACTGATGGTCCAATGCCACAAACTCGTGAACACATCCTTCTTTCTCGTCAGGTAGGTGTACCTTACATCATCGTATTCTTAAACAAATGCGATATCGTAGACGACGAAGAGTTAATCGAATTAGTTGAAATGGAAGTTCGTGAACTTCTTTCTACTTACGACTTCCCAGGCGACGACACTCCAGTAATCCGTGGTTCAGCACTTGCTGCACTTAACGGTGAATCAGGTCAATATGGTGAAGATGCTGTAGTTGCTCTTGTTGAAGCGCTTGATACTTACATCCCAGAGCCAGTACGTGCAATCGACCAAGCATTCTTAATGCCAATCGAAGACGTATTCTCTATTTCTGGTCGTGGTACAGTAGTAACTGGTCGTGTAGAAACTGGTATCGTGAAAGTAGGCGAAGAAGTTGAAATCGTTGGTATCAAAGACACAGTTAAAACAACTGTAACTGGCGTAGAAATGTTCCGTAAACTTCTTGACGAAGGTCGTGCGGGCGAGAACTGTGGTGTTCTTTTACGTGGTACTAAGCGTGAAGACGTACAACGTGGTCAAGTACTTGCTAAACCAGGTACAATCAAGCCACACACTAAATTCGATGCGGAAGTATACGTACTTTCTAAAGAAGAAGGTGGTCGTCACACTCCATTCCTTAACGGTTACCGTCCACAATTCTATTTCCGTACAACTGACGTAACTGGTGCAATCCAGTTGAAAGAAGGCGTTGAAATGGTAATGCCAGGTGACAACGTTGAAATGTCAGTAGAATTAATCCACCCAATCGCAATGGACCCAGGTCTACGTTTTGCGATCCGTGAAGGTGGTCGTACTGTAGGTGCTGGTGTTGTTGCTAAAGTAACAGCATAATCACTTTATAGTGTGAAAAAGCGCTCCATTTGGGGCGCTTTTTTTATGGCTGTATTTTGTGTGCTAGTTTCCAGATGGATGAAAGCTTGTCCTACTGTATTGATGGATGAAATAGCTGTTCTTTAAACCTTGAATCAATCTAAAACCATTTTATGAACATTCTTTTGCTGCGGTTTAGTTGCCTTTTTTCTCTTACATCATAAAAATAATTTTGCTGTCTAATTATTCTTGCTCTTACGTCATAAAAAATTATCGTCTATTTTTTTACTCTTGCGTCGTAAAAATAATTTCATTGTCTATTTTTTACTCTTGCGTCACAAAAAATAATTTCACTTATCATTATTTTTTATTCCTCATGTCCTGAACTGACAACTCACTGTCCTTAACTGCACTTAAATACCGCACAGAAAACCGTAATATGAACTCATACCGAAAAATAAAAAATATAGCGGGTTACAGGAAATGAATGACTTCATTGTTGTAACCTCAGGAGTGAGCAACATGAATGCTAAAGTGAGTATTAGTGAACGTGCAGGGGCGAGTTTTCCTGTCCGTCGAATGAATTTCAACTTTGATGCTGTACCTGAATATTGGATGAATGGTAATGCAGGTCTAACGCATTTTATGACTGCATTATCTGCGTTATTTCCCGCAGGTGAGAAGTTCTTTATAGACAGTGTGCGTGCTGTGCGTTATCACCCAATGCTGAAAGACAATGCAGATTTACAGAAAGAAATCAGTGCATTTATTGGACAAGAAGCCATGCACACGCATGAGCATGTCGGTTTTAATGCCTCTGCACAGAAATTTGGGCATGATGTTGATACTTTGGATTGTTATACAGATACTGTGATTCAAACTACACGCAAATTTATGGCAAAGTTGGCTAAACCGATTGGCATTACACAGAAAATGGTAGATTTAACTGCGACCACTGCGCTAGAACATTTCACAGCTACGATTGCCTCACAATTATTGACCAATTCACATATTCAAGAATTGATGACCGATGACACCATGAAAACTATGTGGTTGTGGCATGCGATTGAAGAAAACGAACATAAAGCTGTTGCGTATGATGTATTTGAAGGTGTGTTTGGCAAAGGTCTGAAAGCCTATGCACTACGTACAAGTTCTTTGGTTATTTCGATGCTGACTTTATTTTTTGTACAAAACTATTTTTTGTTGCGTTTACTAAAACAAGACGAGCAGTTGAATTTGGAAAATTTACGCATGATTTATCGTTATGCCTATAGTCCATCTAAAGGGATTATTACAGGCATGGGCAAAGAAATGTTGTTCTATTTCAAACCGAATTTTCATCCTAACGATTTTGATACCACAACATTATTAAATACTTGGAAAGCTAAATTAGGCTTTTAAACTTTTCCCTTTGGTCAGGCAACGTAAGTTGCCTTTTTTTTTGCTCGATTTTTTTGTAGTGAAATCTATAATGCCTACATCTTAGAACAGCACAAGATCATTTCTTATGATTCGTTTAATGCAAGCCCATGATGTCGCTGATGTAGTTGCGATTGAAAATTTGGTACAAAGTCATCCGTGGGGTGCCAAACAATTTTCCGAAGCGGTGGACAGTTATCACAGTACCGTGATTGAACACGCAGGGAAAGTGGTGGGTTTTTGTATTTTACAACCTGTGTTGGATGAAGCGAATTTGTTGTTGATGGCGGTACATCCAAGTCAGCAAGGCAAAGGTTTAGGTTATCAACTGCTAGAACATTCTATTGCAGGATTGAAAAACCAACCTGTGCAGATTTTTTTAGAAGTACGTGAAAGTAATTTAGCTGCGATAGCCCTGTATGAAAAGTCAGGTTTTCATCAAATTGATTTACGTAAAAATTATTATCCTAAAACGGATGGCACACGTGAGCATGCCATTATTATGGTGAAATCTTGTAGCGATGATTTTGCCAGTTTGTTTAAGTAAATCTGATCGATGCAAAAATAGTATTGCATCATTACATTTTTATTTGATGATGGAGTTATTCCAGCCTAAGGGCAGCGTGGTCATTAAGGAGTTTCCCAATTGCTGCACCTCATCGGTATTTAGGCTGCGGTTAATGCGTCGCCATTGACCATCAAGCAGTAGCTCAAGGGGCACATATTGCGATTTATAGTTCATTTTATTGGAATGTGGTACCCAATAACCTAAGTAAACATATTGCAGTCCCAAATGCTGTGCCTGTTCAATTTGTTTTAATACCGCAAATGTTCCGAGTGAGCGACGACTTTCGTCTGGGTCAAAAAAGGTATAGACCGCAGAAATACCATCATCTAAATAATCACAGGTCGATACTGCAATTAAGCGATCATCTTGCCAAACCTCTAAAAAGAAGCTGCTGGTACAACTGTGGATTAGGAATTTTTCAAATTGGTCACGGCTGGCAGGGAACATATCGCCATCGGCATGTCGTTCATTGATATAGCGTTCATACAGCGCATAATGCAAATCACCTGCATCTTGTGGCTTGGTGATTTTGATCTGTAAATCGTGATTGCGTTTCCAAGCTTTCTTTTGCGTGCTGTTCATTTTAAATTCAGCGACAGGAATACGTGAAGAAAGGCATTGGCGGCACAAATGGCATTCAGGACGATAGACAAAATCGCCACTGCGACGAAAACCGACCCGAGAGAGTTCAGACAAAGTCAGCACATCAATTTTATGTGCAGGATCTAAAAAAACCATCCGCGCAGATTTTTCAGGTAAATAGCTGCAATCATGCGGCGGAGTAATGTAATACTGCAAATCATTTAGCAGGGATTTTGGGTGATATGAATTCATTTTCAAGATCCCTCTCTGTTATTGTCATTCAAATAGGCGCGCATACTGCGCTATTGTTTTACTTGAAAATACACTGTCCTGATATTTTTTCCAATTGATTGCAGGCTGTTTTACAACATCTTGTAACGATTTAAGATAGTCTTGGCGAGAAAGTGTACATGCGCCCAGACTAATTAAATGATCATTGACCAATTGACAGTCAATCCAAGGCAATTGTTGTTCTTGTCCGAGCAGCATCAAACTATAAAATGCCATTTTAGATACATCAGTGCGATGGCTAAACATGGACTCACCAAAACAGCCCTTGCCAATGCTGACCCCATATAAACCACCGACCAAAAGATCTTGCTCCCAAACTTCGACACTGTAGCCATAACCTGCTGCAAAAAGCTGACTGTAACCTTGAATGATCTCTTCAGAAATCCAAGTTTCATTGGCATAGCTACGGGGCAAGGCACAATTGCGAATTACCTGTTCAAAGGCATGATTGACAGTAATGCGATAATCCATTTTTTTCATGTTGCGGATTAAAGACTTACTCGGCTGATAATGTTGCGGAATAATCACGCAACGTGGCTCAGGACTCCACCAACAAATAGGATCACCTTCTGAAAACCATGGAAATAAGCCATGTGTATAGGCTTCATATAAGGTTGAAGGGGAAAGGTCTGCACCTACACAAATCAAGCCTTCACCCTCAGGATCAACTTCAATGGGATCGGGGAAAATGAATTGTGAAGCCGGGAGCGTGTGCATATCAATTGCCGTATGAAGTTTTACGATGAACTTGATTTCATCATACCTAAAAATGCCGTGATAAAAAAACCGCTCAAGGAGAGCGGTCTTTAAACTTGGTCACTAAATTATTCACCAAGTGCATCTAAATATTTTTCTGCATCCAAAGCTGCCATACAACCTGAACCTGCAGAAGTAATCGCTTGGCGATAAATTGAATCGGCCACATCACCTGCAGCAAATACGCCAGCCACAGAAGTTTGAGTCGCATTGCCTGAAGTGCCGCTTTGTACTTGGATATAACCATCACGCAAGTTCAATTGACCTTCGAACATGCCTGTATTCGGTTTGTGACCAATCGCAATGAATAAGCCAGACACATCAACAATTTGAGTAGAACCATCGGTAGTTGATTTTAAACGTACTGAAGTTACGCCTGTGTTGTCGCCCAAGACTTCGTCAACTTGGTTGTTCCAAAGAATGCTGATTTTGCCTTCTTTCTCTTTGGCAAATAAATGATCTTGCAAGATTTTTTCAGAGCGAAGTGAATCACGACGATGCACCAATGTCACGTGTGATGCAATGTTAGACAGGTATAATGCTTCTTCAACAGCCGTGTTACCACCGCCAACGACCATCACTTTTTGGTTTTTATAGAAGAAACCATCACAGGTGGCACAGGCACTTACGCCTTGACCCATAAATGCTGCTTCAGATTCTAAACCTAAATATTGTGCAGTCGCACCTGTGCAAATGATTAAAGCATCACAGGTAAATTCTTCCATATCACCTTTCAGTACAAATGGGCGCACATTCAGGTTTACTTCATTGATATGGTCATACACGATTTCTGTGCCAAAGCGTTCCGCATGAGCTTGCATACGTTCCATTAACGCTGGGCCTGTTAAACCTTCAGGATCACCTGGCCAGTTATCAACTTCCGTAGTTGTGGTGAGCTGACCACCCAATTGTAAGCCTGCAATTAAAGTCGGTTTTAAGTTGGCACGTGCAGCATATACTGCGGCACTATAACCTGCAGGGCCTGAACCTAAAATAATTAAACGTGAGTGACGAGCGCTCATGCACAGCATCCTTTTTTTATTTAGAAATTTATGGAATTATACGTGAAACAGGATGAATTTGCTGTGTGATTAAAGTTGATATTACTGATCATGTAAATCGATTTGAGCTATATAGAAAAAGTTAACAACACACTTCAATAATCTTGCATCTTTTTCTAGGCAACACATGCATAATAGAAGGTCTGTTATAATTTATAGCTTGCTGTGTGGTGAAGCTTGCATCGTGAAATGCAACTTAAATGACACAGCTAAATGAAATACAGACGCTCCGAATCAGGTGGCTTTTTAAGACCATCGAACAAACAAAAAACATTGATGAAGAATTGGCGACAGGACAATATATGACTGCGGTGTCGGGTGCTTATGCACATCGCTTAATAGCGACATTATTTTTGGTCTCTTTTGGAATATATCTGTTCCTTGCAACGGTGACCTATACTCCATTTGACCCAGGTTGGATGCACATTTCCAGTGACACCCAACAGGTTTCAAATGCGAGTGGAATCGCAGGTGCGTGGATTGCCGATTTACTGTTTGGCTTTTTAGGTTGGGCGAGTCTGCTTCTTCCTGCTTATTTTTTTATTGAAGCCTTACAAGTCTGGTGGCCACGTAGTTTTTTAAACCGACCATTTCGTTATGCTGCACAATTCTTCATTTTATTGGCAACAGCAAGTTTGCTGTATTTATTTTGGCAAGTACCTGCCGATACGTTAGACAATGCCTCAGGCGGCATCATTGGTTTTGAACTTGGGAAAAGTTTATCGCAAATTTTAACCATTTATGGAGCAACACTTTTTTTAGTCGTCTTTTGGATTTTCTTATTTACCCTCGCATTTGGGGTGAAGTGGAACAGAACGTGGGCAACTTTAAAAGCTACACCTGCTTATCTGCAAGATTTGTTCTATCGCAATGTACCTGAAGCAGAATCTGACTTTGACCGTTCTACACCACAGGTGAAAAAGACCGTTGTCGCTGCTGCACCTGTGGTTGCTGTTGAAGTGGCATCAACTGATTTAGAAGCAGCAAGTGAACCCGTGGTTGCACAGGCGAAAGAAGCTGAAACAACTGCGCCACATCCTGCGGCAGAGCGTATGTTTAATCACATGCAGCAACGTGAAGAAGAAGAGCAACAGGCGCAGCAACAGCTATTGGTGCAAGATGAAATTGATGATGTTGAGTTAGAAAAAACCATCGAAAAGGCGCATCGCTTAGAACAAGACAGCCAGCGTATTGTTGCGACAGGCGAAGTGTGGCGTGCTTTACAAGAAAATACCGACAGTCAGCATAACCAAGACATTCATGCATTATTACGTGCTTCTGAAGAACCAGAGCCACATCTACAATCGAATCCTTTTGATGAAGTGCGTCCTGCATCTACGGCATCTCAAGCCACTGCAAAATCTTCGTTAGATTGGGATGATGATCAAATTTTTGATGAATTGCTCGCAGCAGTTCCGCAAGGCAAAGCTGCAAGTGATTTACACAGCCCATTCCAAAACAGCGGGGCAATGGATACTTTAGATGAGTCTGTGACCCAGCAAGAAACAGTGCATCCGCACTCGAATCCTACGGCTCACAATTTTAACGATGATCTCAGCAGATTTGAGTCAGATTTTAACCCGCCATCGTCAAGTGCTTCGAATACGCAAAATCATGCTGTACGCCAAGAGCGCCATTTGCAGCATGATTTAGACAGTTTAGATGACTTGTTGGTGGATGATCTTTTGGGTGATGAGTTACAGCAAGATGCATTTCAAGATCAAGCGCCTGTAGCGCGTAGTACCAGTAGCTATGCACAAAGTTCTGCTTTTGTTCAGGCACCTATTCAGACGGCAGCCACTGCCGCAGTGATGGCAAACGCAGCGACTGCTACACAGGCTGAACAAGCAGAAAAAGTGGCGTTATCCAAAGAAGCATTTATCGAAGCTTGGCAGGAAACCGCAGGCAAACCACTAGACGAAGATGACTTTGATTTTGATGCGCCGCTGACCGATGCACATGGTCGTCCGATGTCACGCGCCATGCAGGTTGCAGAAAAACGTCGTGATTTATCGCCATTACCGGGTTTGGATTTGCTTGATAAAGTCGATCCAAACAAAAAAGTGAACTTCACCGCAGAACAATTATCGCGCTTGTCGGAATTGCTGGAAATTAAATTACAGGAATTTAATGTCAAAGCCAAAGTGGTTGAAGCACAGCCTGGTCCTGTCGTGACCCGTTTTGAGCTGGATTTGGCACCTGGGGTCAAAGCTTCAAAAGTAACCAATATTTCTCGTGACTTGGCGCGTTCAATGTCGATGGCATCGGTACGTGTGGTCGAAGTGATTCCGGGCAAACCGTATATTGGCATTGAAGTACCGAATAGTTCACGTGAAATGGTACGTTTGATTGAGTTATTACAAACGCCTGCTTTTGAAGATCCAAACGGCATTTTATCTATGGCGATGGGGAAAGACATTTCAGGCAATCCTGTGATTACTGAATTGGGCAAAGCACCACACATGCTCGTAGCAGGGACAACGGGTTCAGGTAAATCAGTGGCAGTGAACTCGATGATTTTGTCGATGTTGCTGAAATACAAGCCTGATCAATTACGCTTAATTTTGATTGACCCGAAACAATTGGAACTCGCCAACTATAACGATATTCCACACTTATTGACGCCTGTAGTGACTGATATGAAAGATGCCGTCAGCGCTTTAAATTGGTGTGTCAATGAAATGGAACGTCGTTATAAGCTAATGTCTTTCCTGAAAATTCGTAAATTAAGCGACTATAACCGTAAGGTTGAAGAATCTATTGCCAATGGTGAAGATTTAATTGATCCAACTTGGAAGCCGGGAGATTCAGCAACGCAAGAACGTGCACCGCGTTTAACACCATTGCCATCTATTGTGATTGTGGCAGATGAGTTTGCCGACATGATCATGCAAGTGGGCAAGAAAGCGGAAGAAATGATTACCCGTTTGGCACAAAAATCACGTGCAGCAGGGATTCACTTACTCTTAGCAACTCAGCGTCCATCGGTGGATGTGATCACAGGTCTAATTAAAGCCAACATTCCAACCCGTGTAGCTTTGCGTGTGAACTCGAAAATTGACTCACGTACTATCTTGGATGCGGGCGGTGCAGAAGACCTGCTTGGTCATGGTGATATGCTATTTTTAGGGCCGGGTAAAATTGAGCCAGAACGTGTGCATGGCGCATTTATTTCGGATGATGAAGTCAACCGTATTTGTGATGCGTGGCGTGAGCGTGGCGATCCTGACTATGTCGATGAAATCTTGACGCCATTTGATGAAGAACCATCTTCACGTGGTTTTGAAGATGGTGAAGGCAGTCCAGACCGTGATGTGTTGTATGATCAGTGTGTAGCATTTGTTTTGGAAACACGTAAAGTGTCGACCTCATCTTTACAGCGCAAATTTAGCTTGGGCTATAACCGTGCGGCACGTATTGTCGATCAGATGCAAGAGCAAGGCATTGTGAGCGAGCAAGGAGCAAATGGGAAACGTGAAATTTTAGTGTAAAGCTTTCACTTTCTGTTTGATTTTGAATCAAGTAGTGCTATAAAAAAATCCCGCAATTCAATTGCGGGATTTTTTCTTTTTACACTCAATCTTTTTGGCTGAATTTAGCCAGAGATTGTGTTTAAACAGTTTAAGCAAACTTGGCTAAAACTGCTAAAAAACCATCTTTTTGACGTGGAAATTCAGCAATCACATCGTGAATACGCTGACCTTCAGGATTAGTGGCATTGACATCGCGACCATCGGCAACAAATTGTGTCAATAGACGTTCATAGTCGCTTGGACGCATGTGTTTAAATGCGTGATAGAGTACGTGAAAATCTGCATTCACACCTGCAGGTGGAAGTTGATTCAAATAGGCAAATACACGTTCATCCGACCATGCTTCGTTAAAGGTCGCAGGTTGAGATAATGCCATGGCAATCTCCTTTATATTCTTTTGAAAAAAATAGGGCAAAATAACTAGTGTTATTTTGCCCTGATTCAATTTGCTTGACTAATCAGTATTCAGATTATCGCTCTTCAGGCAAATTGATATTCATTTCCAACATTTCAATATTGGCTTCTGAACGCACAGACATTTGAATATGTTGTTCATCGACACCACGCACGTAGCGATTTACCACTTGCATGATTTCTTTTTTCATCTGATCAATTTTTTCTTGGCTTAAGCGTTTACCAAGACCTTGTTCAGAAGCAACAATCACTTTTAAGCGATCTTTTGCTGTTTGTGCGCTAGATGGCTTATCTTCACCGCTAAATAATTTGCTCCAAAATCCTGCCATGTCTACGCTCCAAATAATCGTGCTAACCAGCCCTTAGGTTTCGCTTCAATATGGCGAAACGGACGTTCTTCACCTAAGAATCGTGCAACCAAGTCATCATAAGCCTGACCTGCAGCAGCATCGCTATACAGAATGACAGGTTTACCTTCGTTTGATGCTTGAAGTACGCTCTTACATTCAGGAATTACGCCTAAAGTAGGTACACGTAAAATATCTTTAGAAATGTCATCAATCGTCAGCATTTCTTGTTTATCGGCACGTTCTGGGTTGTAACGTGTAATACACAGGTGCTTACGGATACGACCTTCGTTTTGTTCTACTTTTTTAGTTTTGCTGTCTAGCATACCAATAATACGGTCAGAGTCACGTACTGAAGAAATTTCAGGGTTAGTCACAATAATCGCTTCATCGGCATGATACATCGCTAAAATAGCGCCGCGCTCAATCCCAGCAGGTGAGTCACAAATAATGTAATCAAACTCTTGTGCAAGCTCATCCATAATACGTGCCACGCCTTCATCGGTCAGGGCATCTTTATCACGGGTTTGAGAGGCTGGAAGAATATAAAGGTTTTCAATATCTTTATCGCGAATTAATGCTTGTTGTAAACGCGCTTCATTATTTAAAACATTCACAAAATCATAAACAACGCGACGTTCACAACCCATAATTAAGTCAAGGTTACGTAAACCCACGTCAAAATCGATAACAACAGTTTTGTGACCACGTAGGGCTAAACCTGTTGCAAAAGATGCACTTGTAGTGGTTTTACCTACGCCACCTTTGCCTGATGTTACGACAACAATTTTCGCCACCGAATCCACTCCTGTTATGGTTTAAATTCCCCTATATTTTTTGGGGATTTTTGGTGATTATTTATACATTAAAATTGTAGAGCTTCAAATACAAGCTCTTGGTTATCATTTAAGTAAATATGCACAGGTTTTTTAGTCACATGCTGAGGAATATCGTCCGCCACGCAATACGTGCCTGCAATAGATACCAATTCTGCTTCTAGGGAATGACAGAAAATTCGTGCCGCAATATTCCCGCCCGCGCCGGCAATGACTCTACCACGTACACTACCATAAATATGTATATTTCCTGAAGCAATCACTTCAGAACCGCTGTTGATGCCTGCGGTTAAAATAATGTCGCCCTGATGTTGTACCAAGCATTGACCTGTACGCAAAATTTCATCGTGATAAGACGTAATATGCGCTACAGCAGGTGTAGTTTCAGCAACTTGATTTTCCGTCTGTTGCTGTTCTGCCGCAGGTTCAGGTTTTACTTCAACCACTTGTTCTTTGGTGGCTTTCACTTCCTGCAATGGACGGTCTTGCGGGATGACAGGGAACTGAATAGCACGTGCCTGATCTGCCATAATGCCTTCAGTCACAGCAATTGGCTGTGCTTCTAGGCTAATTAGCAATTGAATTAGCGCAATCAATTCTTGTTCGACTGAACTTTCAATGACCACCAAAACCCCTGGTGGAAATGATTTTTGCAACATTGGGCTTAGTTGCTGGCGGATCGCATCATGATCATTGGTGTCTAAGCTAATGCGAATCGCATTGACCAATCTGCCTTTTATCCGTATGTCAGCCATAATAATTCCTTAACACTTCTAACTTTGCTGGTTGTTGAAGTCATCTTATAAATAGAGCAAATCCTAGAACAAATTGGGTGAATTCTCTAGTTCAGTTACTAAAAATATTTCACATTGTTTTAGCTAAAATTATCGAAAGACCTTTATGAAATATCGTGTTGTTGTCCTTCATTTAAAATTTGTTGCCATTGTTTAACTTTTACTTGTTTGCGAATTGCTTCTAAACTTTCAAATATCGCTGATTCTACTAATTTATCAATATGCTGATTATGTTCAATCTCAATCTGACTAATTTTTTCAGCAATCATTTGATAAGTTGGATTTTGTACTTGTTGATGCTGCTGTGCAAAAGGTTCAATTAAACCTTGGGTGATATTTTCGCCCAATCGTTGTCCGATACTTTGAATTTGCTGTTCAATACGTCCACCGACCAATGGAATCAGGCGCAGCAATTGCGTCAGTTCAGGCGTATCTTCAATGGCTTGATTCACCACCAACCCGACATTTTTCGCAATCATGTGACGCTGCATTTGTAATTCTTTGCCTAAGGATTCCTGCAAAATATCGGCTAGGGCAATCGCGAGTAATTGACGATGATGCTCGACCAAATCATCAATAAATTGTTTGTGAGTGGTACTGGTGGTCAATTCACGTTGCACACCATTAAGTACCGTGAGCACCACACGGCTACTCAGTTCTTCCATTAGCAAGTTGTAGTAAAAGTTGCCGCGTTTATACCAACTGTCTGGAATGACTTTATAGCCATGGCTATGCAGGTTGTAACCAATCGCGATGGCACGTAATAAACGTAAAAAACGCAATTGCGGAATAATTGCAAGAATTTCATACCAGTGAATAAACGGGAAAAACCACCAACGCTGATGATGTTTGAAAATAATTGCAATACCCCAACGCACGCCCAACTCTACAATTAAAAACGTGGTAAACCAGCCTTCGGTAATCACCACCCAAGGGCGCAATTCTGTTCGATAAAACTGTAAAATTTCAGGTAGACGAATAAAATCGAACAACCATTCGCCAAAATCACTCATTAAAATGGCATTGGCACTTAAACAGAACAAGTTAAAGATGATTAAACCCATCAAAAACAAGTCATAAGCCAAGGCAATTTTCCATCCCCATGAATCTTTACGCAGGGGATGAAAAGAGGATTTGATGACAGGTTCTTCAGACTTTTTCATGGCGTACCTGAATGGTTATGCAGTCGGAGCTGCAAGTTTTTGTTGCATGCTTTCAATCAATTGATCTTTTTCCAGCCACAGTTCATGCACCCATTGCTGAAAACGCTCACGATATTCAGCATCATCTTCGTAATTGCCGCCCAACACCCAATCTGGAATATTAATTTTGCGTAAATTCACCGCAATGCGCGGCACCTCACCTAACCAAAACTCGCTATAGCCCGGCACGCCATCTGGGTACACAATGGTCATATCTACCAAGGCATCAATTTGATCACCCAAAATATTCAATGCCAAAGCTAAACCACCAGCTTTTGGCTTTAATAAATGTTGATAAGGCGATTGTTGTTGATCATGTTTTTCTTGGGTAAAGCGTGTGCCTTCTAAATAATTCAGCAGGGTAAAGGGCTGACTTAATAACTGTTGGCAGGCTTTACGCGCTTCTTCCATATCGCGGTCTTTCAGCTCAGGTTTTTTGGCAATTTGTGCTTTGCTGTGACGCTTCATCATTGGGAAGCCTAAAATTTTAAAGGCTTGTCCTACAAAGGGAATAAAGATCAGTTCCCACTTGGTAAAAAAGCGGGTCAATGGCATACGGGTTAAGCCAAAATACTGATTTACTGTGGTATCGACCCAACTTTGATGGTTACAGGTCATGAGATAACGACCTTGCATGCTCAGTTGCAAATCTTCATCAATGCTGATATCCCATTGGGTATTGGGTAATACATGATCAATCAGCCAGTTGTTTACACTGAGCCAACTGTTGGTAATTTGAATATTGGTTTCATCGACCTTACGTGACTGCTTTAACAGTTTGGTTAAGCCCAAAGCCAACACAGGAGGGCCGTGAAAAAATGTACTGCCAGTGATGACTGTACCCACGGTGAGACCTTTTGTGATTTTTTTTAATAAAGGGTGTTTCTTTGCTTGCGATGACATATAAATCAATCCTGAAGATAAATCGTCCAATGCGTCACGTGTTTGTAGATGACTCCAATATAAATGTTGTTTTTAAAATAAAAAAGTGTTGAAGTGAAAGTGTGTAGAAATTGTGATGAAGTTATACCAAGATTTGTACATGATCATGTATATTTGTAAGTAAAAGTTTTTTTATTAACAAAAAATCAATGGTCTAAGTATATTTTTTCATTCAATATTCAGCATATACAACAAAACACAAGTAAGGAGGCATGCCATGCGTGCATTAGCAATTTCGGCAGCAGTCGTAGGGGCAATGGTTTTAACTGGTTGTCAAACGACTGGTAACAACCTTGGTGGTATGGAATATGACAAAACTGCGTTAGGCACAGTAATTGGTGCTGCTGCGGGTTATGGCGTCTCTAAAGGTAACGCAAATACAAGCGCACAAAACAACCGTGCTGCAGCGATTGGTGCTGTAGTGGGTGCTGCTGCGGGTGTTTATCTTGACAATAAAGAAAAACAACTTCGTCAACAAATGGCTGGTACAGGCGTAGAAGTAAACCGTAATGCCGATGGTTCTGTTGGCTTGATCATGCCGGGTAACATCACGTTTGATACTAACAAATCAAACATCAAACCAAACTTCTATTCTACCTTGGACAAAGTAGCGCAAACGCTAACCCAAGATAACAAGAGCGGTATTTTGGTAACAGGTTATACTGACAGCACTGGTAACGACGCAATCAACATTCCATTGTCACAAGCACGTGCACAATCGGTTGCAAACTACTTGGCTAGCCGTGGTGTATCAACTTCACGTATTAATGCACAAGGTCACGGTGCTGCAAACCCAATCGCATCGAATGCTACTGCAGAAGGTCGTGAGCAAAACCGTCGTGTAGAAATCAGCATTTATGCAATCCAATAATCTGGCATTGTATAGATTGTAAAGAACCGCCTTCGGGCGGTTTTTTTATGCAAGCAATTTCTAGGGTCTACTCAGCAAATAGACAATGACGTCTAAAGTAGCATTTTAGATTAGTCATCTTTGGCGGAGATGACTATAATCGAGCTCGAACCGAAATAGAGGAAATACTATGACACTGGCAAGTCAGTTAAACGACAAGCAACTTGAAGCGATGAAATACACTCAAGGACCCTTGTTAGTGCTTGCAGGTGCAGGTTCAGGCAAAACTTCGGTGATTACCCGAAAAATTGCCTATTTGGTTAAGCATTGCGGGATTCCTGCGCATCGTATTACAGCGATGACTTTTACCAACAAAGCAGCACGAGAAATGAAAGAGCGTGTGACCAAATTGTTGTCACGTGAAGAAGCTAAAGGATTATCGGTTTCGACTTTCCACACCTTTGGTCTGAATTTATTACGTTTTGAATTAAAACACACGCCGTTAAAAGCCAACTTCTCTATTTTGGATGCCGATGACTGTAAACGTATTCTGATGGATTTAATGCACCGCGATAATTTGTCGGGTGCAGAAAGCAAAGAATTGATTGCCAAAGCCATGAAGATGATTTCGGACTGGAAAAATGATCTGATTGCACCAGAGCAGGCGCATACCACCTGCGAAACGCCAGAAGACATCCAGTTTGCACATTTATATCAACTTTATGAACGTAATTTACGTGCCTATAACGCGGTAGATTTTGATGATTTAATTGTAATGCCGACACGACTTTTGCAAGAAAATGCCGAAGTGCGTGACAAGTGGCAAAACCGTGTTCGTTATTTATTGGTCGATGAGTATCAGGACACCAACACCGCACAATATATCTTGGTGAAATTACTTGTGGGCGTAATGGGGCAGTTCACTGCGGTAGGTGACGACGACCAATCGATTTACGCTTGGCGCGGTGCGAAGCCTGAAAATATGGCCTTGCTGAAAGATGATTTCCCGAATTTAAAAGTGATTAAACTTGAGCAAAACTATCGCTCGACCAGTCGCATTTTAAAAGCGGCCAACACCGTCATTGGCAATAATCCACATATTTTTGACAAAAAACTGTGGTCAGATAAAGGTCATGGTGAAGTGATTCGGGTAATTACATGCCGCAATGATGATGATGAATCAGAACGCGTGGTTAAAGACTTACTCACGCATAAACTGATGAATGGTAAAAGCTGGAAAGATTATGCAATTTTGTACCGAGGGAACTTTCAGGCACGTATTCTGGAAACCCAATTACGTCAAATGCAAATTCCTTACAAGCTTTCGGGGGGGCAGTCATTCTTCGCACGTGCTGAAATCAAAGACATCATGAGTTATTTGCGTCTGATTATTAACCCTGAAGATGACAGCGCATTCTTACGCATTATTAACACGCCTAAACGCGCGATTGGTCCTGTGACTTTGGAAAAACTAGGGCTGTTTGCACAGGAAAACCATTTGTCATTATTGGCTGCTGCAGGTGATCAGCGCCTAACCATGGCAATTCCGAAAAAAGCCACGACGCAGTTGGCAGAGTTTTCAGATTTTATTAGCAATTTTACGCGTAACTTATTGGAAGATGATGAACCTGTGCCAATCATCCGTCAAATGATGCTCGAAGCAGGTTATATCGACTACATTAAAGAGCAAGCAGCTACCCCTGCGCAGGAAAAAACCAAGCTAGATAATATCGAAGTTCTATATAGCAGCATCCAAAGTTTGATTAACCGTGCTGAAGATGTCGATGAAAAGAATATTGAAAGCGTGATTCGTAAAATGGTGCTGCTCGATATGCTCGAACAGCAACAGGAAGAAGAAGACACTGATAAAGTCAATTTACTCACCCTGCATGCGTCCAAAGGCTTGGAATTTCCGTACGTGTATTTGATTGGTTTGGAAGAAGAGCTTTTACCGCATAAAAACTCAATTGTGGCAGATACTGTCGAGGAAGAACGCCGTTTGATGTACGTGGGGATTACTCGTGCACGTCAGGGCTTAACCATTACTTTGGCAGAGCAGCGCAAAGCGGGCGGGCAAATGAAACAAATGACCCCAAGTCGTTTTTTGGATGAATTACCACAAGATGAATTGGAATGGCTCGGACGTAAGAAAAAGTTAGCCGGTGATGTCGATCCGAAATTACAGGCACAGCATTATTTGGAAAATTTACGTGCCTTAATCAAGCGCTAATTTTTTGAAAATACTTAGGGCATTGATGCAAGTACAGCATCAAATGGCACATCGAAAATCGAAAGAAAATTGAAAATTTAAAAACAGGATAAACTTCATGAAAGTTCAAGTTAAAGTCTTAGATTCACGTTTAGGCACAGAATGGCCAATGCCAACTTATGCAACCGCAGGTTCGGCAGGTTTGGACTTACGTGCTTGTGTAGACAGCAGCACCGTGATTGAGCCGGGTCAAACAGTCTTGGTCAAAACAGGTTTAGCGATTTATATTCAAGATACAGGTTTTGCAGGCATGATTTTGCCGCGTTCAGGCTTGGGTCACAAACATGGCATCGTGTTGGGGAACTTGGTGGGTTTGATTGATTCAGATTATCAGGGTGAATTGATGGTTTCGGTGTGGAACCGTAGCCAAACAGCATTTAGCTTAGAACCTGGTGAGCGTTTAGCGCAATACGTTTTGGTTCCTGTGGTACAGGCCAAGTTTGAACAAGTAGATGAATTTGTTGCCACCGAACGTGGTGCAGGTGGTTTTGGGCATACGGGCAAAAACTAAGTTACTTAGGTTTCAGCCTATATCGTTTGGTAAAGTTTTATCTGAAACTTTACCAACAATTCTTGAAAAGTAACGAAAGATGTACTAATAATGACAAGTAAATCACTAGCTCTGATGAGACCATTGCACATCTATTAAAAAATCTAATTAGAATTTTCAAAATATCTCGAGCCAAGATTTATTCACTTTATGTTGGCTCATCTTTGTAGTTGTAAGCCTATGAACAATCCACAAACACTTTTTCCTCAGCATATTTTTCGCGCTTACGACATTCGTGGTAAAGAAACTGTGCTGACTGTGAAATTGATAAACGCGATTGCACAAGGATTGGTGCAACAATATCAACAAGAAAAGCAAACTCAAATTAGTATTGGTTATGATGCGCGTTTAAATAGCCCCGCTTATGCTGAAATTATGCGCCAAGTCTTTCTTGCCCATCAATTTCAAGTGACGATGGTGGGTTGTTGTTCTAGCCCGATGTTGTATTTTATGGCACGACACACGGCAGGCAATGGCATTATGCTTACGGCCAGTCATAATCCAAAATCAGACAACGGCATTAAATGGATTGTGCAGGGCGAACCGCCAACCCCTGAAATGATTCAACACGTGGCACACGATGCAGCGCCATATTATTTAAATACCGATGCAGCACCATCCATCGCCTCACAACACGCCACTAATATTTCACATGAATTTATTGAAGATGCGTGTCAGCAATATCAGCAGGCAATGTTGAACGATATTCAACTGGCAGGCACTTTTAAAGTGGTTTTAGATGGGATGTATGGTTCGGCAGGTCATTGCGCTGCTTTGGTTTTGCAAAAAATGGGCTGTGAGGTGATTGCTTTACGCTGCGAAGCCAATGGTCATTTTCCAGAACATGCACCCGATCCATCACAAGAAAAACACTTACAACATTTAAAAGCTGCGGTGCGTGAACATCAGGCGGACATTGGCATTGCTTTAGATGGCGATGGTGATCGTGTCGTCCTCTTGGATGAACATGCCAATGTGCTTTCAGCAGATCGTTTGCTGTCTTTATTTGCAGAAATGTGTTTAAAAACTCATCCTCAGCATCAAGTGGTGTTTGATGTAAAATGCTCCACTATGGTGCGCAATACCGTGCGTGATTTGGGTGGCGAAGCGGTGATGATTCGCTCGGGCAGTACCTTCTTGCGGCGTTATTTGGCGCAGTCGCAAGGCAAGGCTGTGTTCGGTGGCGAATACGCAGGACATTATGTATTCAATGATGGACGTGGTTTTGGCTATGACGATGGTATTTACGCAGCGCTGCGCGTGTTGGAATATTTAAGCCACAGTAATTACAGCAGCCTTTCGGCATTGATGCAGAAATACCCTGAGCGTTGCTGCACTGAAGACACGTATATCAGCACACGGAATATTGAACCGAGTGCGGTTTTAAATGATGTTGAAAGTTCTAGCCATCGCAGTGGTGCAGAATTAAGTAAAATAGATGGTGTAAGACTTGATTTTGAAGATGGATTTGGCATTATTCGAGCATCCAATACAGGCGAATATTTTACGGTGCGTTTTGATGCCGATAATCCATCACGACTGAATGATATTCGCGATACATTTGTTTCCATGTTAAGTGAGCGATACCCTGAAATCGCCCAAGACATTTTAGATGCTCAATAAGGAGAGGCGAATGCCACATCAACAGACTGGTATCGACAAAGCGCAAATTTTGACTGAAGCTTTGCCGTATATTCAACGTTTTGCGGGCAAGACCCTTGTTGTGAAATATGGCGGCAATGCCATGACCGACCCTGAGCTGGAAAGTTCTTTTGCTCGTGATATCGTGTTGTTAAAGACTGTAGGCTTAAACCCGATTGTGGTGCATGGCGGTGGCCCACAAGTGGATTCTATGCTCAAGCAATTGGGACGTGAGTCTGACCGTATTGATGGCATGCGTGTCACCGATCCTACGACTATGGAAGTCGTAGAAATGGTCTTGGGTGGTAGCGTTAACAAATCTATCGTCAATCTGATTAACCAACATGGCGGTCGTGCCATTGGTTTGACGGGTAAAGATGGTAACTTGATTCGCGCACAAAAATTATTGATGCAAAAAACTACTGAAACAGGCGAACTACAACAAATTGACCTTGGTTTGGTGGGTGAAGTGGTGGGTGTCAAAACCGACGTGTTGGAAATGTTTACCAGCAGCGACTTTATTCCAGTGATTGCACCTTTAGGTGTCGATGATGCAGGCAATACCTATAACATTAATGCCGATTTAGTCGCAGGTAAAGTTGCCGAAGCATTGGGTGCGGAAAAGTTAATTTTGCTGACCAATATTACGGGTGTATTAGACGAAAATAAAAACCTGTTAACTGGTTTGACTACGCAGGAAGTAGATCGTTTAATTGATACAGGCGTGATTTACGGTGGCATGATTCCAAAAGTGGGTTGTGCATTGGATGCAGTTAAAGGCGGTGTAATCAGTGCACATATTGTAGATGGTCGTGTGCCACATGCTACTTTATTGGAAATCTTTACTGATCATGGTGTGGGAACATTAATTACCAACCGTGTCCAAACGCGTAAATAAAACTCTATAAGATGATCCCTAAAAGAGCTTCACAATTGAAGCTCTTTTTTATGTCAAATTTACGGCAAGAAACTGAAATTTTGTTGATTCAGCATCCTTGAAATTGCTTTGCACCTATCCTGCAATCTTAAAATTGTAGTCGCTAAAATCGCGGTCATCATAGTGTCATGCTGCTGTCCTAGTGTAGGAGAAAACATGAGGTATCTATGATGCTACAAAAATTAAATCAGTATCGTCAGCAGTTTAGCTTTCCTATGGTTAAAGTGGGTAAAGCACAGAAAAAAAACAGCAAAGCTACGCAATATGCGTTTGAATGGGTTGAAAATTTAAAGCAACTACAAGAAGTACAGCGCTTTCGTGCACAGCAATTTTCCAAGCAATTTGGCATTGAATTTGAATCGGCTTTAGATCAGGACTTGTACGATTTTGGCTGTGAACACGCCGTACTCAGAGATAAATCTACGGGTGAAATTGTTGCTTATACTCGTTTAAAACTTTGGCAAGGGCATGAGCTAGCCAACAGTTATAGTGCGCACGAGTTTAAAATTATAGATGAGTTAGGGCATCTCTCGAATATTGTCGAAATGGGGCGTACTTGTGTGCATCCACGTTATCGTTCAGGCAAAACACTCTCTATTTTATGGCTGAATTTAGTGCCTAAAGTGTTATGGGAAATGCGTGCCAAACACATGATTGGCTGTGTCAGTATTCGTTTGGAAGGTAATGAAGCACGCGCGTATCATACCCATCAAGCGATTCAACAATTGGCAGAAAATCAACGCTGCGATATTCAGTCACAGCAGCCGTTTGAGCCAAGTTGTCCAAGTCATAGCTTTAGCCAAGATGAACGAATACCTAAACTGTTTGATGTTTATCTGAAAATGAATGCTAAGCTGTCTGAGCAAGCATTTTATGACCGTGAGTTTAACTGTCTAGATTATTTTGTTTTGTTAGATGTGAAACAAATGGCGAAACATTTTATTCGCCAAAAGAAAGTGAAAGCATCTTAACTAGAATAATTAAGCAGAGATTTCTACAGCACTGCATATCTATGAAGTGGTACTGTAGAAATCTATTTATATTTTTCAGATTTGAATTATCCACATGGCTGATGCACAATAATCAGATAATTTCATTATTTGTATAAAGATAAGGCCTTATGTGTCAGTTGCTTGGAATGAATTGTGCGACACCTACCGATATTACCTTTTCATTTCGGGGATTTTCGCAGCGCGCAGGAATCACCTCAGATCATTCTGATGGCTTTGGCATTGCTTTTTTTGAAGATAAAGCTTGCCGTTTATTTGTCGATAACCAGTCTGCAGTGGAGTCACCCATTGCAGAATTGATCCGTAACTATCCCATCAAATCGCGTAATGTGATTGCCCATATTCGTAAAGCGACACAAGGCAAAATTAATTTAGAAAATTCACATCCGTTTAGTCGTGAGTTGTGGGGACGCCAGTGGATTTTTGCCCATAATGGTGATTTACATGACTTTCATCCACGTTTATCAGGTCGTTTTACCCCTGTGGGCAATACCGACAGTGAACGTGCATTTTGTTATTTGTTAGATCAATTGGTAAATCATTTTGGTTATGATGAACCGAGCCTGACGCAAATTTTTGACTTGTTAGCCGAAATTTCTCCTAAAATTGCAGAACATGGCACTTTTAATTTTTGTTTGTCCAATGGTCAGGCATTATTTAGTTATGCGGTGACCAAATTACATTGGTTGGTGCGTGCTTATCCATTTCAGCCTGCACAATTAATTGATTTAGATGTTGAGGTTGATTTTAGCCAAGTCACCACAGCAGAGGATTGTGTGGCAGTGATTACCACTGAACCCTTGACTCAAAATGAAACATGGACAGCATTTCAGCCAGGTGAAATGATTTTATTTCAACATGGACGCCCAATTAAAACCCAAATGACACATATTGCGCGTTTGGAACGTGAGCGTTTAAATCCTGAATTAAGACGGATCACCAAAGCGGATCAATACTAATTTATACGGGTATGTGTGGTTGAAAAATATTCATTTTATTATTGTATAATTCAATTAAATCAAGAATGAAAATGTATAAATTGGTTAATTAATAATTGATTCTTTTAGTCGGGTATTTTTGTTAAAATTTATTTAAATCAATGTCTTGTGTTGTTTTTGTGCGATTTAAACCAATCCCTACCAATTCGCTTCATTTTTATTTATGGGAAATACGGCTACCATTCCGCAATGTGATTAATCATTTATTTCTGTAAGGTGGTCGTATGAAGATGAAATGGGTTCCAGAATACAACACTGGTATCGATGTGATTGACGATCAGCATAAACGTATCCTCGATTATATTAATGAAATTGTTGAAATTAGCGATGGTACAGATCGAGCACGTGTAAAGCAGATTTTAGATAATATTATTGATTACACCCAGTCGCATTTTACGTTTGAAGAATCATTACAAGAAGAAGCGGGTTATAAATACCGCGTACCACATAAACGTGTACATGATTTATTCATTAAAAAAATTGAGTTTTATCGTGATCGTTTTGAAATGGGACAATCCATTGAAGGCGAATTGCATGAAGTTTTATCAAAATGGTTAATTAATCATATTCAACACGATGACGCCGATTATGTCGGTGCAGTGAAAGAGAATATGATGGGTATTATTAAGGAAAATGAGAAGAAGAAAGGTAAAGGCTGGTTCGCTCGTTTCTTCTCATAAGTCTGAAGCCATAAAAATGAAAGAATAAAAATTATAAATTTGCGCAGCAAACTGTCTAACGATAATTTGCTTTTTCTTTTTTGAGGTTTTGCTTTTCCTTGATGACAAAGGCAAAATAGCCGTAGATTTTTATTAGGACAGCGTCATGCAGGACAATGCTATGTCACGATGGTTATCGCCGCTGATGGCATTTGGTTTATCATTCATTATTATTGCCACACTCGCACCAATGACAGGTATTCAGGTTGAGCGTCAGCTCGACTTTTGGTTGTTGTGGTTAGCAACCATGCTGATTTTGGCATTACCGATTACTTATTTGGAAATTGCCTTAGCCAAACGCTCAAAAACGACAGCATTACAAGCACTTTTAAGTTTAACCCGTGATGCCGATGCTTCTCAAAAATGGCGTTTGGTGGGCTGGCTTGCAGTGGTGTTCATTCCATTTTTAGCAGGCGGTTTGTTGTCTAATGCTGCGCAAATTTTAAATCAATATGCCGCTGCAGACTTGGCTAGTCATGTCTTGTTTGTGATTGTGGCTATTTTCGCACTGGCATTGTCATTAGTGCCGCGTCAAATTTTATTGCTATGTACCGCTGTTGCTGTTGTGGCGGCTTTGGTTTTATCGATGGTGATGGGTTCAGAACTCCCTGCATGGCAAGTCACCTCAATTGAGTTTAGCGAATGGGGCAGTGCAACCGTTTTGGCTTTGGTGGCCAGTGGTTTAGGCATGGGCTTGTACTGGCAAACTAGTTTGCCGCAAGTACAGCAACAATCTGCAGCAACTTCAACGGTATTGCCAATTTGGATTGCTCAGCTATTGGCAGTCGTTGCTTTTGCATTCTTTGCCGTGCAAGCACAAATTCCAGCATTGGCTTTGGTGGTGGCAACTGTTGCAGCAGCAGCGGTTTTATTACAATTGGCACGTGAACAATTGGCACAACGTCAAATGGTGGTTGCGATTCAGTGGGTTGTATTGATTGCAGCAACTTTGGCTTGGGCAATTCCTGCCATTAGTCCTGTATTTAATTTTGCCTTATTGCTTTGGGGCTTAGTTATTTGTTTGATTTACGCTATTTTTGCAGGCTGGATTATGAAAATCAGCCATTTGCGTAAAGCCATGAACTTTAGCAGTGAAGCCTTTTATAACATTTGGCGTATTGCGGTACGTGTGGTGTTACCTGTATCTATCGTAGTGGCGATGGTGGCGTTAATTGGACAGTGGATCGCATGAGTCAAATGGCGCAGGTTTGGGTGGCGTATGCCACACCCGAACAACAATGGCATGTGGCTGTCGCATTTCAGCAGGGCATGACTGTACTGGATGCAATTCAGCAGAGTGGACTTGTGACAGCAACGACTTTACCTGAACCGTTGATGCTGGGTATTTTTGGTGTACGGGTTGAGCCGCAGCATGTATTACAAGCAGGTGATAGGGTTGAGATTTATCGTGCTTTGACCATTAACCCGAAAGATATTCGTCGTAAACGTGCCGCAAAGAACCCAGTAGGGCGTTATGCCAAAAGCAATCGCTTGAGACAATTGCAATGATTTAAAAAACCCCTCAGATGAATTTCAGTGAGGGGTTTCTTTTTATTCTAAAGCGGCTATAGTGGTGGCGCGTTGAGAATCGCTTCTTTCGATCCTGGTAGGCCTGGTTGAGATTCTGGAATCGTTTCCAATCCTTCAACTTTTTCTACAATACCATTTTGATTGAAAAAGATTTTCAAATGCTGACCATGCGCGGCAGGGATCTTGGCTTTTTTAGCATAAGTTCCTGGGATATAGTTGTAAATGTAGTCCCAACGTAATGGATTCATCGGGTCGGCGATGGTAGGACTGCCCAGCAAAAAGCGGACTTGTTGATGACTCATACCGACTTGGACTTTAGACGCTTGAGCTTGGGTTAAAGGTGTACCCTGTGGAATATCGACTTTATAAACGCCCAAGGTCGAACAGCCTGCGAGCAGTGAAGTGACCAATAACGTCAACATGATTTTTTGCATTTTGCTACACTATCCCAAATTAATTATGATGCATTTGATCTTGATCCAGTGTTAGATCATACTGCATCTTAACTTTGTTGCATATTCCAACTTTAATTTTGTTGAGAGACCTTTTTTCATGCCTATTTCAAATCAAGAATTACGCAAAGCTGGACTTAAAGTTACCCTTCCACGAATTAAAATCTTAGAATTATTAGAAAATTCAAAACAACATCATTTAAGTGCAGAAGATATCTACAAAACTTTACTCGATCAGGGTGAAGATGTGGGTTTAGCAACTGTGTATCGTGTGTTAACACAGTTTGAAGCTGCAGGCATTATTGAGCGTCATAATTTTGAGAACAATCATTCTGTGTTTGAAATTATGCAGGAAGATCACCACGACCACTTGGTTTGCTTGAACTGTAGCAAAGTGGTTGAATTTATTAACGATACCATTGAAAAAGAACAGCATGATGTGGCAGAGAAATTTGGTTTTGAGCTCACAGGGCACTCGCTGAATTTATATGGTTATTGTGATGCGCCAGAATGTCGTGAAGCCTTACGCAAGAAATAATTTGCTGTAAGCATAAAAAATAGGCTTCCGTATGGAAGCCTATTTTGTTTGTGTTTAAGCATTGTTGCGAAGTTATTGCCCATCGAAGGTAATATTCGAAGTTGCATGTAACAAGCGCTCGCCACCTTCTTCTGCAAGTTTGATTTGTAGACGCAAATCGTTTGGCGAGTCGGCGTGTTTAAGTGCATCTTTGTAGCTAATTTGCTTGGCTTTATAGAGGTCGTATAAAGCTTGGTCAAAGGTTTGCATACCCAACTCACGTGAACGCTTCATCAGGTCTTTAATTTCGTGCACATCACCTTTACGGATTAAATCTGCAATCAGTGGTGAGTTAATTAAAATTTCAATCGCAGCACGACGTGAGTTGCCATCAATGGTTGGAATTAACTGCTGTGCCACAATCGCTTTCAGGTTTAGCGATAAATCCATGAACAACTGGTTATGACGGTCTGCTTCAAAGAAGTGAATAATACGGTCAATTGCTTGGTTAGCGTTGTTGGCGTGTAGGGTGGCAAATACCAAGTGACCTGTTTCGGCAAAGGCAATTGCATAATCCATGGTTTCGCGGGAACGAATCTCACCAATCAGAATCACATCAGGCGCTTGACGCAAGGTATTTTTTAATGCGATTTCAAAGGAGTCGGTATCAATCCCGACTTCACGTTGGGTAATAATACAGCCCGCATGTTCATGCACAAATTCAATCGGGTCTTCAATGGTGATGATATGACCTTTAGAGTTTTGGTTGCGGTAACCAATAATAGATGCCAAAGAAGTCGATTTACCTGTACCCGTTGCGCCTACAAAAATGATGATGCCACGTTTGGTCATCGCCAAATCTTTAAGAATAGGTGGCAGTTTCAAGTCATCCATGGTCGGGATTTTGGTTTCAATCCGACGGAGTACCATGCCCGGCTCATCACGTTGTTGGAATGCGCTGACACGGAAACGTGCTGTTTTTTCACTGTTGGTAATCGCAAAGTTACATTCACGGGTTTCGGCAAATTCCTTGCGCTGTTTTTCACTCATAATTGAGTTAAGCAGCTGACCGACAATTTCACCTGTAAGTTTACTTTTGGCTACAGGCACAATTTGTCCATGAATTTTCATGGAAGGTTCAACATCGGCTGTAATAAACAAGTCAGACGCTTTTTGCTGAATCATTAAATTCAGTAAATCATTAAAGTCCATCGCGTATCTCGAATTTTAAACTTATAAGAATGATTCAGGCTGTTTTGCAACCGTACGAGCCGTTTGTGGGCTAATCACACCGCGCGATACCAAGTTTTTCAAACTCTGGTCAAGGGTGGTCATACCGTAGTTGGTACCAGTCTGAATTGCCGAGTACATTTGAGCTACTTTGTTTTCACGAATCAGGTTACGCACTGCAGGAATACCAATCATGATTTCATGCGCAGCTACACGACCACCACCATTTTTCTTGAGCAGGGATTGTGAAATGACGGCTTGTAAAGATTCAGACAACATGGCACGTACCATGTCTTTTTCTTCGGCAGGGAATACGTCAATCACACGGTCAATGGTTTTTGCTGCAGAGGTGGTGTGTAGCGTACCAAATACCAAGTGACCCGTTTCAGCAGCAGTCAGTGCCAAACGAATGGTTTCTAAGTCACGCATCTCACCCACTAGAATAATGTCAGGGTCTTCACGCAGTGCCGAACGTAATGCTTCGTTAAAGCCATGCGTATCACGGTGTACTTCTCGTTGGTTAACCAAACATTTTTTAGATTGGTGTACAAATTCGATTGGGTCTTCGACGGTCAGAATATGGTCGTAGCGATTGTCATTAATAAAGTCAATCATCGCGGCAAGTGTGGTTGATTTACCTGAACCCGTTGGGCCTGTCACCAATACCAAACCACGTGGATATTCACAAATATCTTTAAAGATTTGTCCCATGCCTAAATCTTCAAGGGTCAAAACTTTAGAAGGAATGGTACGGAATACTGCACCTGCACCACGGTTTTGGTTAAATGCGTTCACACGGAAACGAGCCACGCCTGGGACTTCAAAAGAAAAGTCCGTTTCTAGATTTTCTTCATAATCACGACGTTGTTTATCATTCATAATGTCGTACACTAATTTGTGTACTTCTTTATGTTCTAATGCTGGTAAGTTAATTCGACGAACTTCACCATCCACACGAATCAGTGGTGGCATGCCCGCAGATAAGTGTAAATCCGAAGCGCCGTTTTTAGCGGAGAACGCCAATAATTCTGTAATATCCATGAAAGTCCCCGAGATCAATTAAATCTTAATTATTTTGATAGAATAATACGGCTTTCCATCAGCTTAACCAACTGTTAGTTGCTGGACAAGGTAAAAAAAGATGAATGAAATGAGAAATGCATCAATGAATAATCTGCAGCTTATGCGCACTCAGGTTTTGCAACAAATTCAACAGGCATGCCAGTTGGCACAGCGCGAGCCAAATACGGTGCAATTGTTGGCAGTGTCTAAGACTCATCCGAGTGAAGCCTTGCGTGAAATGTATGCGACAGGGCAGCGCGCTTTTGGCGAAAATTATTTGCAAGAAGCTTTGGATAAAATGCAGGCCCTGAGTGATTTAGAAATTGAATGGCACTTTATTGGGCATGTGCAGCGCAATAAAACCAAACATTTGGCAGAAAAATTTGCATGGGTGCATGGGGTAGATCGTTTGATTATTGCCGAGCGTTTATCGAATCAGCGCGATGCTCAACAAGTGCCCCTGAATATTTGTTTACAAGTAAATATTGATGCGCAAGACACGAAGGATGGTTGTCAGCCGAGCGAAGTTGCAGAATTAGTCCGACAGATCAGCCAATTACCGCATTTAAAACTACGCGGTTTGATGGTGATTCCTGCACCTGATCATCCTCAAGCTTTTCAAGATGCCAAACAATTGTTTGATGCAGTGAAAGCACAACATGCACAACCTGAAGATTGGGATACTTTGAGTATGGGGATGTCGGGCGATTTAAATGCCGCAATTGCAGCAGGTTCAACTATGGTACGGATTGGTACAGCATTGTTTGGCGCACGTGACTATTCCAAGGCTTAATTGCTAGATGAACAAAGAATCTGCCAAGATTTTGCAAACATTATCTTGTACGTTTTGGCTGACATGAAATGCGGAATTTTGCGGCTAGTGCTGAAGGTTGGATTTTCTTAATATGAACTTATCGGGAAACAGGGAGTTTCCTAAATAAGAAGAATAAGAAATAGAACAACACGGAAGTGCTTGGTACGACAGGAGTTATACCAAAAACTGAATCTAGAAAGCCTCGACAGGATGTCGAGGCTTTTTTAGTTATGTATACTGTAAAGCTGTCAAAGTTTTGGCTTGTGTAGATTATTTTTAATGACCTTCACTATTTTTAGAAAGCGCCACTTCCGTCCAGTAAATAGGTGAAGTAGACATTCAAGATTTATTTTCTATCCAGATTCGAATACGGGCAATCAGTAAAAATAGCAGAAAACAGAACTGAAAGAAGCCTGTGAAAATGATGGTCCAACCGCTATTTCCAGGTGTTTTTCTTGCATCCAACTCAATGACTAAAGTGCAGACGGTGAGAATGATTTCAAAAATTAAAACCGCTTTAAAAACCCAAGGTTTAGGGAAACGTATTAACCATGTGAGAAAAATAATACTTAAACTGGGCAATACAGCAAAGAGAATAATCGTTTTTATATCCATAAAATTAAGTACTTAAAGTGTGGGTGATTTTAAAATAAATTCAATACAACTTCATGGAAGCCTAAAATCTGAAATCTCACAGTCATCTCAATAATTCTTCAATCGACAAATAATCTTCAGATTTTAGGCAGTATTGGCTTTAACCCACCACATTGACTTCACTTGCCCCTGCACCCACTGGTTTGACTTGAATTTGCACAGAAATTCGTTCGTGCATTTCCTGAATATGCGAAATCAGCACCACTTTACGTCCCTGACTTTGCAGATGGTCTAAGGCATTCATCACCATGTGCAAGGAAGTCGGGTCGAGAGTGCCAAAGCCTTCATCAATAAATAGCGATTCCAGTTTCATTGAGCCAGATGCCATATTGGCAATTGCTAGTGCCAAAGCTAAAGAAACCAAAAAGGTTTCGCCACCCGATAAAGACAGAACAGGGCGAATTTCACTGTTCATATCTAAATCAATAATCGCTAACCCCAAACTGTCAGGAATACGATGCAATTGATAACGCGAACTCAGTGGTAGCAATTGCTGATTGGCGTATTCCACCAAAATATCCAAGTGATGTTCTTGGGCAATTTTCTTAAATTTCGTACCTTCTTTATGCCCAATTAAATCGTAAATACGTCCCCAGCGGTATTCTTCAGCTTTGATACTTTCAATTTGAGTTTGATAGGTAGCAAAAATCCCTTGATTGGTGCTATTCAGGCGTAGCTGTGCCTCAATCTCATTATAGTTTTGCTGTTGTTTGGCTTTGTCTGTTTGCAGCGCTGCCAGTTGCGTGGTGACCTCGTCAAAACTCAGTTGTGGCTGTTGCTTTAAGTGTTTTTGATATTGCTCTTCCAATGTTTGCCAAGCCGTTTTAGCACTCTCCAAACTGTTTTGTTGTTGCTGCAGCATGTTGCGTATTTGCTGATGTTCGGCATAAGAAATCTGTAAACATTTATCAATGATGCTGGCTTGAAAATGCGTGTGTGTCGCTTGCCACGTTGCAATGTGTTGCTGACATTCAGTGTGTTGCTGCATGCGCTGTTGAATTCTACTATCCAAACCATGTTTTTGCAGTTGTAAGTCTTTTAACACCTGTTCTGCTTGATTAAGTACAGTTCGTTGTGTGCTAAGTGCAAGATTGAGTTGCTGTTGTTGCTGATCTAAAGCCTGCTGCCATTCTTGATAGGTCTGATATTCACATCCCGCATGAGTTCTTGTAAGCTGCTTAATTTGATCACGCAGCTCACTTCCTGCAGTTTTAATCTGCTGCAGTTGTAGGGTTTTCTCTGCATGTTGCTGTTGTAAAAATAGCAACTTTTCTTGCACTTGCTGCTGTTGTTGAGTCAGTTGTTCAATCGTTTTGCTCAGTTGAACTTGCTGCTGCTGCAAGTGATGACGTTGCTCTAACTGTTGTAAGGCATTTTGATAGTATTCAATCGGTTGATTGAGCCAAGCGTGTCTTTGTTCTGCATCTAAAAGCGACAATATAGGCTGTAAACGCTGAGCGAGGTCTTGGCGTTGTTGAATAGCATATTTGAGTTGTTCTGCCTGCTGTGCAGCATTGCGCCATTGTTTCAGGGTATCGTTTGCTTGTTGAATACTCTGCTGCAAGTGTTGAGTGGATTGATGTGTTGTTGCCCAATGTTGCTGTACGTGTTCAATTTGCTTTGCAACAGGCAGCGCTGCATCCAAATCTAAAGATAAGGATGTTGCAAGCTGTTGCACCAATGTCTGTTGTTGTTCAAGTTGCTGTTGCAGTTCAAGACTGCGTTGTTGTTGTTGATGATAAGTTGCATCGTATTGACTGCGAGCACGCTCCAATTGTTGTAGCTGTTTTTGCGCATGCTCAAATTCAGTTTTGGCCTGCTGCAATTGCTGATCCTGCAATTGGTTTAAAGCGTCACTGAGTAAATTTTCATGCTGGATAAACGGATGTTCATGGCTGCCGCAGACCATACAGGCTTCATTCGGTTTTAATTGGGCACGTAAATCCTGCACACTTTGATGCTGCAATAAACGCTGCTGTTCAAAGATCTGCTGTAATTGTTGCAAGGCTTGTTCAGTAATTTGCACTTGCTGCTGTTGGGTTTGAATTTGAGTCTGTGTCTGCTGTTGCAGACTTAAAGTTTCTTGCTGACGCTGTTGTAACTGCTCAAATAGGGTGGTCTGTTGTTGCCATTGTTCAAGTGCCTGTTGCAAGCGCTCTAAAACATGCACACTCTTTAAAGCATGTTGTAATTGCTGTTGCTCTGCCGTGAGTTGCTGCTCAAGTTGTTCAGGATGTTGATATTGTTTTTCCCAAACCAACAGTTGTTGCTGTGTATGTTGTTGTTGCTCAATTAAAGTATCTAATGCAGATTGGAACAGCGTAGGGTTTTGCTGACGTAGTTGCTGTTCAAGCTGCAAATAATCTTGCAGACGTTGCAACGTAAGGGCTAAATTATCATCAAAATTTGCCCATGCCGCAGTCTGTTTGAATTGCTGTTGTAAATGTTGCTGTTGTTGTTGCTCGGTTGCAAGTTGAGTCGTCAGTTGCTTCAAATTATTTTGCACAGGCTGAATTTGCTGCTCTGCAAATAATTTTTGTGCAGCATCCAAAGCGGTATATTGTTGAAGTTTGCTAGAAATTTCATGTTGTAACTGTGCCGCAATTTCAAGTTGTGGTTTCAATTGTTCAACATGCTGCTGCCATGCCTGAAGGTCTTTTTCCGCTTGCTGTTGCTGACTAATCGCTTGCTGTTGTGCGTATTCCGCTTGTTGCAAGTTTGGTTCAAATTTCAAAAGCTGCTGATTCAGATTTTTTAGCTCGGTATCTGCTTGCTGACGCAAGACAAATTGCTCGCGGATGGTTTGAAATTCATCTAAATGTTTGAGCAATTGTTTTTGAGAGGCGAGTTTAAGATCGGCATCGACTTGAACATCATATATTTCTTTTTTAGCTTGGGTGCTGGCATAGAGTTCATGGCAATCTTTGTGCCATTTCACATCATTTTCATACAGTTTTTCGGTTTGGGTCAGCAAAGCTAATTGTTGACTTAGGTCATGTTGTTGGGTTTCTAAGTCTTTTAGTGTTTCATCGCTGAGGAGCACCACATGCCCCATGACATTTTCAAGATCTGTTCGCTTTTGTTTAATTTCACTAAATTTAACGGCTGCACGTTTACTGACTTCGGTAAAAATTTGCGAATTGGTTAAATATTCAAGTAAATCTGCCCGTTCATGGTCTTTGGCTTTTAAAAATGCCCCAACTTCCGATTGTGCCAATAATACTGCGCGTGTGAATTGCTCAAAACTAAGACCAATCAGTTGTTCTACAATCGGCGTAGCTTCAGAAATTTTTTGATTTAAAACCCGTTGCTCATCTAGGCAGGTAATGGCACGTTCAACTTTTAAGTTTCCATCCACTTTGTTATGTGCACGGCGAATTTGCCAACGTGCCGAATAGCGTTTTTGATCAAGCGCGATAAATTCAAGTTCTGCAAAGCCAGAAGTCGTACCACGACGTAAAATATGTTTAGAATCTTTTAAGGAAATTTCTTTGCCTGCGGTATCGGTCAGACTGCCTGTAGCACCTCTCAAACGTGGAATTTCGTCATAAAGTGCCAAACACATGGCATCCAGCAAAGTCGATTTGCCTGCACCAGTTTTGCCCGTAATTGCAATTAAACCTGCCTGTGCCAGTGGCTCATCTTCAAAATTGATGACATGCGTGCCTGCCAAAGATGCCAAATTATTTAAACTTAAACGTAAAATTTTCATGGCAAATCCTTAAGCTTTATTCTGATCAAGTTCTTGTTGGGCTTCGGTCAAAAGCTGTAAAAAATCTTGGCTCACTTCTGGGTCAGGTTGATAGCCCATTTTTTCCCATAAATCTAAAAATAATTTTTCAGGCGTAGGCGGCTCTAAATCAATTTTTGATTGTTGCACGTTCGAGTTTTCACAGTTTTGAAAGCGTCGTGCAATGCGCAGTAAACGATAGCGGTTGGCAGGCAGTGCTTGTTCAATTTGTTGGCGTAAATCAATGGGTGGCGGGGCATCGCTGATATATTCAATTTCTAAAAAATGCCGTGCGCAAACTTCTGCAATTTCATCTTTTGGCAATTTATTCAGTTCGGTGATTAATTCAGAAAGTTCACAGCGAATCCGAAGCAGCTCTACCGTACGTGGAATAAGCAAGCTTTCATATTGGAAACGCTGTGCATCTGCCTGTAATGGATCAATCCTAACTTCAAGGACTTGGTGTTTATAATTCAGCTCGCTAAATGATAAAGGGATGGGTGAGCCGCTATAGCGAATGTGTGGCTGTCCGACCTGTTGTGGTTTGTGTAAGTGTCCGAGTGCGACATAGTCAATCACCTCATCAAACAGCGCAGTCGATAAGGCTTCTTCATTCCCCACTACAATTGGGCGTTCTGAGTCGGAAGTTTCGCCACCTTGCATGTGTGCATGTGACATTAAAATCAGGGCTTGATCGGGTTGTTTACGGGCTTTGGCTTCTGCAATCAGTTGTTGATGTAAGTAAGCAACCGCAGATTGATTGTCACTGCTATGTTCATTTAAACCTGTAATTTCTGCACTGCGTAAATAGGGCAGGGTCAGACACCATGCCACAATATTTTGCGCAGCGTCATAAATAGGCACTAGGAGTTTATCTAAATCTAATTTTTGCTCGGCTGTTTTACCAATCACGCCCACAGCTTTGGCGTTGAAGCGGTCTAAAAAGGGTTCAACTTGCTCAATGCGATACCCAGAGTCATGATTGCCTGCAATCATTAAGGTTTGCATGTGTGGAGCAAGCACATGCGCATCGGTAAGGAATTGATAGAGTTGTTTCTGAGCGCTCGAAGCAGGATTGACCACATCAAAAATATCGCCTGCTATGAGCAGGGCATTCGGCTGTTTGCTTTTAATTTGAGTTAAGAGCCAATTTAAAAATTCAGTATGTTCATATTCACGTTCATGGTGATGGAAAAATTGCCCCAAATGCCAATCAGACGTATGTAAAAAATGAACAGCCATGCGTGTTCCAATCTTGATGTTGAATTATGGGATAACTTAACATAACTGAGCGCAACACTGCGGCAAAAAACCAGTTTTCTGCTTTTAAAGCGACAATTTAGGTCGCAGAGATTTTAAAGAGAAGGGAAAGTAAAATCTGTCGTGATCTGTATAGAAAAATATAGAGAGTTAAAATACTGATGTTAGAAAGGCTAAAAAAAGACCTTAAAAAATAAAGACCGACGATTCGAGTGATGATGAAATCGTCGGTCAAAGAAAAACTTGCGATACAGTAAAGCTTTGGCTGCTGTTCAAAGCATGACTGTATGCGATTTATTGCTTTAGTCAGGTCACCGAAAATATTGTGGATGCCATACACATTAACGGTTGTTGTGACCTTGTAGCCTATATAACGTCAGGCTTTTGTATTCGGTTGACAATTTCATGAAAAAAAAATCAATTTTTTTTATACTAGGCTGAATCTTTTGTCTGAGTCATCTTTATGGTATCGCTAAGCCGTTATTTTATCTGGTTTTTCTTGTATTGCTTTGTGATGACCTGTATTTGTGGCGTATTGGCTGCATTATTACCTGCGGGTGTAGGCGGGATTTTAACTGCGGTGCCTTATTTGGTTGCCATGATTTTAGTGCTGTATAAGTTTTTAAAACAACAACGCCGTGCGCCGAATGACAAGGAACGCAAGACATTTACTTTAGGATTTAGCCTGATTTTTTGGGGCTATAACTTGGCGTTTTTATTATTAGGTTTGGCGATATTTTCTCGCCAAAACCCAAGCATTTGGCAAGATTTTTTACAGTATTTGCAACAGCCGCAATTTATGAGTGTGGTGGTGATCATGTTCTTGTTGATCGCAATTCCATTGTATCTGCTGACCTATTGGTTTTATGGTAAACAGGCACAGCGTATGGCAGTTAAAATGTTTGGCTGATAAAAGAAGTTGTTAATATCTGATTTTCCTCAAATATACATGATCAGTTATGTGATGATGATTTGCTCAGACTTGAACATTCAGTCTAAATCACGTATAGCTAAAACTATATTTTTCATCATGCTGAGATTGGAAGATGCATAAACCTTTGGTACTGGTAACAGGGGCAAGTGGTTTTATTGGTTCACAATTGTTGCCGTTTTTATTGCAACAGGATTATCGGGTGGTGGGGCTAACCCGACAGCCCAATCGAGTATCCAAACATCCACAATTACGCTGGATTCAGCAGTTAGATGAACTCGACACCGACCAAATTGATTATGTGATTAATTTGGCGGGAGAAAGTATTGGGCAGGGCAGATGGACAGCAGCACGCAAACAAAAATTGCTTGATAGTCGAGTTCAGACCACACTGCACTTATATCAATATCTTGAAAAGCGCCGTATTTTCCCCAAGTGTATTATTTCAGGCTCGGCAGTGGGGTATTACGGAATTGACCCGCAGGAACAATGGTCAGCAGTATGTACCGAACACAGTGCAGCACAAGATATTTTTATGTCGCAGTTGTGCCAGCAATGGGAACAGGCTGCGTTAAGCTTCAGCCAGCAAAATACTAAAATTATGCGCTTGGGCGTGGTGTTTGGGCGCGGTGGTGGCATTTTACCGCAAATGTTATTACCAATTCGTTTAAATGCCGTCGGGCGGATTGGGCATGGACGGCAGCCTGTTGCATGGGTGCATATACAAGATGTTTTACAGGCCATTCACTGGTTAATGACGCAACCTGTAGACGCCAAAATTTTGAATGTGGTTGCACCTGAAAAAACCAGTCAGCAAGACTTTGCCGAAACCGCAGCTCGGCTTTTAAAACGTCGTCCATTTTTGGTGTTACCTGCTTTTGTCTTGCGTTGGTTATTGGGCGAGCAATCGCAATTGGTGCTGAATGGGCAATATGTTAAACCACAAGCGTTAGAACAAGCAGGCTATTGCTTTCAATATCCAAAACTTGAACAGGCGCTAGCGGCTTGTCTGGGTGCATCATCCTCTACTTAAACAGAGGATGATGCTGAGTGTTATGCACAGATTGAGGTGGGCTGTAACTGCTTTGGATCATAAGCGGCAGGATCAACAATCGTTTCTTGCCCAAGCATGAGCTGTCTTAATAACTGCGCTGAAGCAGTGCCCATACATAAGCCATTACGGAAGTGTCCGAAATTCATCCATACATTATTTAGGCTTGGCACTTTGCCGATATACGGCACACCTGTAGGCGAGCCTGGACGTAAACCAGCCCATTGTTTCACAATGGGGAACTGTGCCAATTCAGGCACCATTTCAAAACAAGCCGTTAAAATATCTTGTTGGGTTTGCGGGTTTGGTGTGGTGTCAAAACCAACGTGACGCATACTGGAACCGCATAGCACATGCCCATCTTGACGTGGAATCAAGTACATCACCTTGTTCATGCACATGCTTGGCAACCATTGTGCAGGGGTTTTAAATAACACAATTTGCCCTTGTACAGGCTGTACAGGAATCTCTAAACCCAGTTGTGCCGCCCAGTGCTGTGACCATGCACCTGTCGCAAGCACGATATGATCTGCACGATGCAAGCGACCATCGGCAGATTGAATGGCTTGAATACGATCTTCAGTGATCTGAAATTGCTGAATTGGGCAGTGTTCAAAAAATCGCACGCGCGGATGTTGTTTCAAATATTGCGTGAGCGATTGTAATAAACGCGGATTGCGCACATTGGCAAGTTGTGAGAAATACAGGGCTTGTTTAAATTTGGGGTGGATATGCGGGTTAATTTGTTCGAGCTGTTCCCGATTCAGACATTCAGCTTGCTGCATCGGTTCATGATGACGTTCGGCATAATTTATACCAATCTCAAAATCATCTTCATCAAAAATCAACATGCCTGTTTCATGGATTTCAAAATCAATGCCTGTAATAGGTTTGAGTTTTTCATTCCATGCTTGGTACTGCGGTTTGGCAAATTGGGCTAAGTCATTGACCGCTTGAGGATAACGCCACGGATACATGGGAGAAAGAATTCCACCACCTGCCCATGATGCCGCTTGTGCTGCTTGTTGTTGATCAAAAATACTGATAGAGCAGCCCTGCTCTACCAGTTCGAGTGCAGACAACAAACCGCTGATGCCTGCACCAATGATTGCGATGTGCATGAAAGTCGCCTGTTTATGCCATATCTTTAAGTTTGAGTGCTGCTTCTTCGGCAAAATATGTCCAAATACCATCTGCACCTGCACGGCGGCAACTCATTAGCGATTCAATAATCACACTGTCCGACAACCAGCCATTTTGAATCGCGGCAGCAAGCATGGCGTATTCACCACTCACTTGATAGACAAAGGTTGGCACACCAAAGTTATCTTTCACTTCACGTACAATGTCTAAATAAGGCATGCCTGGTTTTACAATCACCATGTCTGCACCTTCTTGAATATCCAGTGCAATTTCATGCAAGGCTTCGGCACGGTTGCCAATATCCATTTGATAATTGTATTTGTTGCCGCCTTTTAGGTTGCTGGCAGAACCGACTGCATCACGGAAAGGACCGTAAAAGCTAGAGGCATATTTGGCTGAATAAGCCATGATAGAGGTATAGATATGCCCGTTGCTTTCCAACGCCTGACGAATCGCACCAATACGGCCATCCATCATGTCACTTGGCGCAACCACATCTGCACCCGCTTCGGCATGGCTTAACGCCTGTTTAATTAGACATTCAACCGTTTCATCATTCAGGACATAGCCTGTGTCATCAATAATGCCATCTTGACCATGAGTGGTGTACGGGTCGAGTGCGCCATCGGTAATAAGTACCATCTCTGGCAATTCTTTTTTCAGCAGGCGTAGTGTGTTTTGCACCAAGCCATCTTCACGCCATGCTGCTTCTGCGGTCAGGCTTTTGTCTTCTTGTGGTGTGACTGGAAATAATGCCAGTTTAGACACGCCCAACTGCATTAAACGCTCGGCTTTTTTGAGTAATAAGTCTGCCGATAAACGCTGAATATTTGGCATGCTTGGAATATCTTGGGTTTGATTTTGTCCCGGTAAAACAAATACAGGATAAATCAAGTGATCTGTGGTTAAGTGAGTTTCGCGAACCATGGCGCGTAATTGATCATTTTTACGGATACGACGCATACGAGTGGCAGGAAATGCAGGGCGATTGAACGTATAGGTCATAAAAATCTCACTGATCAGTATTAAACTAGACGACTATTGTAGCCCCTTAAATTTCATTTGGGCATACATTGGCTGTTTTTATTGTTGGTAAATTGAGTTGTTTGGACTTTTGGGCACGTTATGAGTAATGCAGAGAAAAATTGGACTGGGAATATACATTTAGGCGCGAAAGTCGATATTGATGTCGTGCTAAGACAATTGGTCAATGCATTTAATGGATCGCCATTTTTTCAACACAATGGCATGAGCATGCGTGTGGTAGATGGTCAAATTGAAGCCTATATTGAGATGCAACCGTATATGGTGGGCAACGTGGCTTTCCAAATTTTACATGGTGGTGTTGCTGCAACCATTTTGGACAGTGTGGGCGGTATTGTGGCAATGGGGGAGTTATATAAACGGACAGAACCTGACGATTTGCCCGATACCATTAAAAAAGTCACTCGTTTGGCTACCGTAGATATGCGAGTGGATTATTTAGCACCGGGACGCGGCAAGTATTTTATTGCCCGTGCGGAAACTTTGCGTTTAGGGCGTAAAGGCTGCACCATGCGTATGACGATGGTCAATGATGAAGATAAACCAATTGCAACGGCAATTGCGTCTTATGCCTATTAAAATCTAAGGTAGGGCGCGAACAATTGTGTTTTGCATAATTGGATGACTGTTTATTTTTGAGTAGTTTATTGTTTTAAACATATAAGGAGTTGAGTGATCATCTCCTTTTTTTGTGTGCATGAAGAGTTTTTTGAATTGTGACAGTTTGTAGCGACTTAAGTTTTCTTTAAGTTTAGATTTCTATCTTGAGCATTGAGTTATTTTCTATCCAATGTGATGCACATGATCAAATTTAATTTTGATGCTCAATCATCCAGTCAAACGCATTTTCTGGATGCGAATTTTCATCAGCAAAAAAATAAAAAACAATTCAACGGGTATGCATATGTAGCGCAGCCGTATAAACCACAAACGAACCCAAAACAGTTGAACCTAGAACAGCCACATTTAGATGTATTACACAGCTATGCCTCGGTGATTCAAGCACACACAACAGCACAACATTTAAATGTGACAACTGTGACCCAAGATGCTAGCAAACAACGCTTGGCATTAGAGCATTTTATTCGAGATAAATACCAAAAAGTCCATCAGGCATCCATAAATACTTTTTCAGATACCTTGTTTGCAGGCTATGTAAACCACGACATGCAAGTGGTGATTGGCATGCAACCATTGGGCGCAAACCAAGCCTTTTTGGAACAGTATTTAGGTGCACCCATTGAAACCATTTTAACCCAATTGAGCCAAGTGCCTGTAACGCGCGCGCAGATTGTTGAAATTGGCAACTTGGCAGCGCAAGACATGAGCAAAGCCAAATTGATGGTGGCTTTTTTGGTCTTTCACTTATCGCAGAACAATGTGTCGTGGGCAGTTTGCACAGGAACAGCAGCAGTGCGCTATGTGTTACAGCAAATGGGTTTGCATTTTCAGGTACTAGAAAAAGCCAACCCCGAAGCCTTGGGCGATGCACAGCATCAATGGGGCAGTTATTACCAACAGAAGCCTTATGTACTGGCGATTGACGTTGCAGCAGCGTTGGCGGTCACGCAACAGCAATATTGTTTTTATGCCTAAGGTCATGCAGAAAGGCGGAAATTGAAAGATGAATGAGTTATTTGAAAACCTGAATCACTATGCCCAAACAGACCCTGAGCGTGAAGCAATTGTGACGGCACAAACCACACTGAGTTATGCCACATTACAGCAACGGGTTGAGTTGCTCAGTGCAGAATTGGCAACTTATCAAGTACAGCGTTTGGCGTTGTGGGGTGTGAACCAGGCCGATTGGATTGTGGTCGATTTAGCCGCACGTAAAGCTGCAATGACAGTCATTCCTGTGCCTTTATTTTTTACTGCTGCACAAGTGCAACATTTACTGCAAGACAGCCAAGCCGAGTTGCTGTGTATTTTGACGGATACTGCACAAAGCGATACTCCGTCCAATGTTAACTCGGCTATTGGAAATACTGCTATTCCAGAAGCTTTGTTGGAGATGATTGATGCAGTTCAGGCACAGGTTTTGCCACCATCAGATTTATATCAAGGGCAGTTGTTTCGTCTAAGCGTTGAAACAGCACAACCGCATTTATCCCCAAATTCTGCTGAGCAGCCTACAAAAATTACTTATACCTCGGGCAGTACAGGTACACCCAAAAGTGTGTGTTTGGCAGAAGCCACCATCAATTCAATTACACACTCTTTAAGTTAGGCATTACAAAGTAGCCAGCTTGGGCGGCATTTGTGTCTAATTCCATTTGCAACATTGCTTGAAAATATCGCAGGCGTGTATGTGCCTTTTCACATGGGACGTGCAGTGGTGGTGGGTGAAGTCAGCCAGTTCGGTTTGCTGTCCAACCATGAGTTTGATGTTTCACGCTTTGTCGATGCCGTGCAGCAATATCGCATTGAAAGCGTGATTTTATTGCCGCAAATGCTCAAAGCGATTGTGGAATATATCCATCAACACGGCGATTTGGGCTTGCGCACTTTGAAGTTTATTGCCGTGGGTGGTGGCAAGGTGTCTGCAGATTTACTCAAGCAGTGTCAGCAATTCAATTTACCTGTTTATGAAGGTTATGGTCTGTCTGAATGTGCATCGGTCGTGAGTTTAAACCTGCCTGAAGCTCGCAGAATTGGCAGTGTTGGCCGCGTATTGCCGCATGTTCAAGTCGAAATTGCTGCCAATCAAGAAGTGGTGGTCAAGGGCAATGCCATGTTGGGATATATGCATGAACTTGGGCGTGAGCAGGATGCGGTATCAGCCGATATTCACACAGGCGATGCAGGTTATTTTGATGAAGATGGCTATTTATATATCACGGGGCGTATCAAGCAAATTATTGTCAGCAGTTTTGGGCGCAATATTTCACCAGAATGGGTTGAATCGAACAGTTTGAGTGAGCCTGAAATTCAACAGATTGCCGTGTTTGGTGAAGCGCAGCCGTCATTATCTGCAGTGATTTATGCCAAGGAACATCGTTCAGATGCGCAATTGGCAGCCGCGATTTATCGTGCCAATACCCGTATGCCTGATTATGCCCAAATTAAACACTGGTGCCGTGCTGAACAACCTTTTTCTTTAAATAATCAGATGTTAACCGATAACGGAAAATTGCGTAGAGCAGTCATTCAGCAACAGTATCAGACAGCTTTGGCACATCCTACAACGTATTTAATGGCTGATCTTGGAGATGTTTCACAGATAGACATCAACCTGTCAGTCATCAATAGAGATAGAGAGAAATCACATGAATATTGCACAACAGCAATTCAAACATTCCCCACAACAAATTAAAGATCGTTTGGTGGAGCACGGTTGGGTTTTACTTAGAAATGAACATTATGATGTGAATGCGTTTAGTGGGCTGATGAGCAATATTTGCTAAAAGCTGACCTATGACCCTGCACGTGAAAATGTGACCCGACAATCGCAAAAAGTAGATGCAGGTACGCAGGCAATGGGACTGCATATAGAAAATGGTTCAACCCCAATGCCGCCTGATATTATTGCTTTTTTTAGTGAAAAAAGTGCTTCGCGTGGTTCGCAGACTACTTTATGTGATGGACATGAGGTATGGCAAAAACTGCCTGACACACTGAAGCAGAAATTTGCTGAACCGATGACCATCAGCCGTTACTTACCCAAAGCGATGTGGCAAAAGTATGTGGCGACAGCACTCAATATTGCCGATGCCGTACAGGTCGGGCAGCAGGAACTCGCTCATTTTATTGAGATGATTCCTGGACAACGGATTCGTCCTGCGCATGATGAAGGTGTGCAGTATGACTTGAACATGCCGATGATTCGCCATGACAATTTAAAAGCTGTGCCTGCCTTTGCCAACACCTTGTTGGGGCCTTCTTATAATTACGAAAAGCCGCGTTTTTACTTTGCCGATGGCAGCGAAATCCAAGCGGAATTATTGGAAGAGTTGGCAGAGCGATGCGAGCGTGAAACCTCAGAAATTGACTGGCAAGATGGTGATGTGGTGCTCATTGATAACAAGCGCTTTATGCATGGCAGACGTGAAATATTGGTGCCATTAGAAGATCGTAAACTCTATATTTGTATGGGCTTGGGACTGAATCCTGCATTTTTATAATTGAGTTGTATCGAATATCTTAAAATTGAGAGTATCTTTTATGTCAAATTTAACTGCGGTGATTTTCGGGGCAACAGGCGGGATTGGTCATGCGATTGCGCATCATTTTGCTAAAAAAGGCTTAAACTTAATTTTGGTTGGGCGTAAGCAAGACACCTTGCAACAACTAGAGCAAAGTCTGGCGCAGCAGTATCCTCAGTTGCAATTACACAGTCTGCGTTGTGATTTAATTGATGCCAGCAGTCGTCATGATTTTATTCAGGCACTTGCCGCATTAAAACAGCCGATTCATTACTATATTAACAATGCAGGCATGAATGATTTTCGTCTGTTTGCGCAGCAATCACAGGATACCATTGAGCAAATGATGTTGGTCAATGTGGCTTATCCGCTGCAACTGATTCAGGATGTGATTCCATATATGTCGGACAGTCAGCCGAGTCAGATCATCAATATTGGCTCGACTTTTGGCAGCATCGGCTACCCTGGCTATGTGAGTTATTGCGCCAGTAAGTTTGCCTTGCGTGGTGCAACTGAAGCATTGGCGCGAGAGTATGGTCAGACTGCCATTCGTTTTAGATATTTCTCCCCACGCGCGACCAATACCAGTATGAACAATCCCGATGTGATAGAAATGAATATCAAAATGGGTACAAAAGTGGATGCACCTGAATTTGTGGCACAAGAGCTGTATCAATTTTTACAAACAGACCGTCAATCCTATCAGGTCGGGTATCCTGAAAAAGTCTTTGTCAAACTGAATCAGTTGATGCCTAGCCGAGTCGCAGCTGCCATTCAAAAAGATTTAGACACCATTTATGAATATGCAGATCAAAGCAAAGCGTCCTTTATTCAGCAAACTTCCGCCTCATAAATGATATTTTTTTCGATAACGCCATAAGGTGGTTCGGCTAATGCCCAAGGCTTGTGCCACCAATTCAGTTTGCCCCTGATATTTTTCCAGTAAATCCTGCAGTGTGTCTTTATCTACTTTATTGTTGGTTTTGATGGGCAGCTCAATAGGTTGTGGCGTTGGGGGAGCTGTGGCGAGTTTCAAACTAGCATGCACAATTTCATCGGGTAAATCGTGTTGATCAATTTCCGTTTTACCTGCTGACATGGTCAATGCATACAGCAAGGTATTTTTTAATTCACGCACGTTGCCCGGCCAGTCGTAATTGATTAATACCTTCAGTACTTGCTCGGTCAAATGTGGCGTGACCTGAAACTGGGCTTGTTGTTGCAAAATAAATGCTGCAATTTTAGGGATATCTTGTTTACGTTCACGTAGTGGTGGCACAAAAATTGGAATCACCCGTAAACGATAAAGTAAATCTTGGCGAAATCTGCCTAAACGCGCTTCTTCACGTAAAGCGCGATGGGTTGCGGTAATAATTCTGACATTCGATTTAATCGCTTTTTCACCGCCCAAAGGGGTGAATTCGCCCGTTTCTAATACTCGCAATAATTTGGCTTGCAGTTCCAGTGGAATTTCTGCAATTTCATCTAAAAATAAAGTACCACCTGCAGCACGTTCAAACACACCTTTATGCTCACGAATTGCCCCTGTAAATGCACCTTTCACATGCCCAAACAATTCACTTTCTAAAATATTGGCATTTAAAGCAGCACAGTTAATCGCAATAAAGACTTGTGCATGCCGTTGGCTGCGTGCATGTACTGCTTGCGCCACCAACTCTTTACCACTACCAGATTCACCACGCACCAAAACAGGAAACTCAGTAATCGCTACCCGTTCAATAATGGAATACATATGCTGCATTTGTGGCGAATCACTATGGAAAAACTCCGCCAAACTATTTTGTGCTTGGGCAGATGGGGTGAGTGTTTGTGATGACACTGTTGCAACGCTAGGCTGCAGAAAGAATAAACATCCTGTGAAATCGGCTGTATGGACACGAATATTTAAGCTGTGGTAGTGCCATGCCTTAGCACTATTCGGGAGTTGCAGCAGACCTGTCTGTGGTTGTGATGCTGATTGTGATTGTAGTTTTAATTTCAATAATTGGTTTTTTAATGTTTTACCCGTAGCTGCAGAAACAGAAGCATCTTGTGCATATTCATAAATCCATGTTTGAGCAATGTCGTCATAAACATAGAGCAAACTGTCTGGACAAAGTTGTTGTAAATGAAACAAAAAGCTTTCAAGACTGGCTTGTTGTTCAAAGTCATGTATCGCATTCATGATGTTTCATCTTTTGTTTCATTATTGATTCAATTGAAACACAAAATGCAACAGATGTGAAACATGGAGGATGATCTAAATTAAACAATATCTCTTAATATATTGTATTTTATTAATATATATAAAAGAGATTAAGTTGGCACTATATTTGCAAAATTAAGAATAACAAAATATAAAACTCAGTATCTATCTCATGATCTTTCATCAATTTTTTGAAGCTGACAGCTCGACCTATACTTACTTATTGGCATCTGAACAAACCCGTGAAGCGGTGCTGATTGACCCTGTAATTTCAGAGGTTGAGCAATATGCTGCTTTTTTGGAGCAGCATGGTTTGCAATTGGTTTACAGCTTAGATACCCACGTGCATGCCGACCATATTACTGCGGCAAATACCTTAAGAACCCGCTTTGGTTGCAAAACTATTTTGCATCGTAATTCGGGTGTTGGGTGTGGTGATATTTTCATTACCGATGGTGCGGCCATTCGTGTCGGTGAGTTGCAGATTGAAGCACGTTATACCCCAGGTCACACCAATGCATGTACCAGTTATGTGGTGGATGGCATGGTGTTTACGGGGGATGCCTTACTGATTGATGGTTGCGGTCGTACAGACTTTCAAGAAGGGAATCCTGCTACTTTGTATGACAGTATCCACCTGCAAATTTTTAGCTTACCTGATGACACTTTGGTGTACCCAGGGCATGACTACAAAGGGCGTGTGTCTTCTACCGTTGGGCAGGAAAAACGCAATAACTCGCGTTTAGGACAAGGGCGCACCAAAGCGGAATTTATTACCCTCATGCAGAATTTAAAACTGCCTTATCCAAAACATATTGATGTGGCTTTGCCTGCCAATAAAGTTTGCGGCAAGTAATGCTTGCACAGCACAACACAGTGATGGAATAGGGGAAAATACGCATGTGGATGTTAATCCTAGAAGGCTTGGCGATTGGTACTTTGCTGGGTTTGACAGGGGCAGGGGGCGGTATTCTTGCCGTTCCTGCTCTTATGGCAAGCCAAGGCTGGACTGTGGTGCAGGCTGCACCCGTGGGTTTATTGGCAGTCACTTTGGCAGCTTTGGTTGGCACAGTTGAAGGCTTGTTCAAACGTATTGTGCGTTATCGTGCTGCATTGTGGATTGCCTTAATCAGTATTCCATCTGCACGTTATGGGGTGCATTTGGCAGGTATTGTCCCGCCCATTTGGTTAACACTGGCGTTCAGTCTGGTCATGTTTATTGTGGCGTATCGTATTTTCTTTAATAAAGTCAACGACCAAATTAATCCACCGTGTAAGGTAAACCAAAACACAGGACGCTTAATTTGGAATGTTAAAACGGCGTCTTTGCTTGGTGGTGTTGGTGTAATTGCAGGCTTGTTGACGGGTTTGTTGGGTGTGGGCGGTGGTTTTATTATTGTGCCGTTATTGCGTAAATTTACCGATTTGGATATGCGCAGTATCGTCGCAACCTCTTTGATGATTATTTTCCTGATTGGTGGCGTGAGTATTTCAGCACACGTTTTAGATGGCTTTCAGTACCCAATGGCAGTCACCATCACCTTTGTTCTGGCGTGTATTGTCGGGATGTTACTTGGACGTACTTTGGTACATCGCATGAATAGCAATACTGTACAAAAGGTATTTGCTACAACAGTCATTGGTGTTGCGCTCTACCTCATTTATACAGCGATTATGGCTTAAGTCTAATATTTGGATACTATGTTTTTACTTTGAACTGCAGTATTGTGAATAGGTAACGTATTGTTAAGTGTAAGAAAAAGCACTAGACCTAGACCAAATTAAAGATTAGTTTAGCTGTATAAGATGACAAGGAGCCAAGAATGAAAAAACATTTATTTTGTGTGGGTGTCGAGTTCCGCAAAGCATCCGATGAAACAGGCTCTTATGCGTATTTGACCGCATATTTAGGCGCAGATGACTTACATGAAGCGATTGATCGCGTTCAGAAACAACTGGAGCAAGAAGGCAATAAAGTATTGTTCGTTCGTGGTTGCTGGGTTGTCGATGCCGATTGTGATGATGGTTTCTGCCCAACTGAAGAAAGTAATGCTGCCTCTAAAGCAGACCTACTGTTCAACGATGAAATCTATTATGGCAAATTGCAGCAATGGTCAATCAACAATGGCTATGAATACTGAGTAAAATGTTGGCTGAGTAAGATGCCGATGGGTTCAGTTTACTGACCTGTGAATATTTAAAAAACCGCGTTTGAATGATTCAAGCGCGGTTTTTTTATTCTTCATCAACCAAATGAACAAGTACATATTTTTCAAACCAGATCGGAAACTCTCCTTTAAAATCTGGATTAATGATCAATGTATCTCCGTTAGTCACTTCACAGATATAAGAAGCCATATTCTTGGTCGCATTACTTGAGTTATCAAATAAATACGCTCGGTCGGATACTTCAATCGCATCAATCAACATGTGCATAGTGCGGAAATAGCGTTCACGGATTTTAATTTCTTCGACTGGATGACCACCATTTTTCACACGTTGTTTAACTCGGTCCACATTAATATCAGGGTCCTCAGTCGTCACAAAGTATAAATAGGTACGATAGCCTTGCGTTTTAGCATCTCGCAAAAACTCGATTTTACTCTCATGAGACATTACGGTTTCAAATGTAAATCCAACCTTAAGCGTAAGTAACTCTTTACGGATGACATCAAGAATTCGGGCTGCGAGGTAGGAATCAATCGTGTTCCCGCTTAAGTCGATTAAGCTTCCATCAATCACAGGATCTACTGAGAGGAGAGGACTTTTGCTTAGAGTACCATCTGCATTTTTTAGTGGTCGACTTGCTTGAGTAAGATAATCAACCAATATGTTTGCATTAATGCGTATATCAAATTGACTTAGATCAAGAATGGGTGTGGCTTTAAGATCGCGCTCAAGGTTGTCAGCATTCAAAAACAATTTAGATAAACGGCTATCTAAACCATTAATCATCGTACTTTTGCCCGATCCATTTGGACCCGCAAACATTCTGATTCGAGGTGTTTTTGGCAACATAAATTATTCTGCAGTAGCCTCTATGTTACGTTTTCTAATTTTAAAGGTTCTGCGACCATTAAACTGGCGGGCTAGATCAGGGTTCCGACCAGATAACTGTTTGATTAAAACTGGTTTGCCATTCGGGGTTTTGCTGACTAAGGCATCATTTTCCACATAAAGTACTCGATCACTGTGAGCTACTGCAATGAAGCGTTCACGCAAAACGTCAGCTGCAGCTGTAGCGATTTCACTTTCATTGGTTCGGTTTCTAGTTGACATATCTAAAACCTCTAGGTGATTAAGTTTCATGGTTAGCGCGTCAATTCTTGGATTAAGAATAAATTGCTCTATTTAATCAATATATGCGTATTTTGATTAAATTCCAAGAACAGTATGAAGCTAGTAAGTATTATATTTTTGCATTTCTGATGCTATCAGAATACCACATCAACCGTTTTTTAGCATTGTGTCGCATGTAACTTGAAATGCAGATATTTTATTGCTTTTGATATTGAGCTAAAACATCAGTTTCCAGCGCTGAAAACTTTAGAGCCTACTTAAAAGGACGTCCTTCGCCTTGTTCTTCATAAGTCACACCATCTCGAATGTGGTACAAGCGTTTAAAGGTAGGGATGATTTTATCGTCATGTGTGACTACAATAATTGCAGTTTGAAATTTTTCTGCCATTTCGTGTAATAAGCGAATCACGGTCATCGCGCGTACACTATCCAATGGTGCAGTGGGTTCATCGGCTAAAATCACAGGCGGTTGATTAATCAAACCACGTGCAATGGCGACACGCTGTTGTTCACCACCAGACAATTGCCCAGGCATGGCATGTACCCGATGCTGCACATCGAGCGCCGTTAAAATTTCCAATGCGCGGGCGCGGGCAATGTCATTGGCTACGCCTGCTAACATCGGCAGCAGCGCTACATTATCCAAAACATTTAAAAAAGGAATTAAGTACGGGGTTTGGAACATAAAACCAATTTTATCGCGGCGTAAGGCACTTAAGTCTTTGACTAACCAACGTTGATCAAAAATCACCTCATCGCCCAAAGTCATGCGTCCTTCGGTAGGATCAATCACGGCACCTAAACATTTGAGCAAGGTGCTTTTACCCGAACCTGAGGGGCCAATCAGCCCAACCACTTCACCGGGTGCAACCTGCATTTTGACATCTTTTAAGGCATAAAAGGCATTGTCACCTTGTCCAAAACGCTTTTTTAAACCTTCAATTAAAATGCCGTGTGTCATGTTATCCCCCAATTGCTTCGGCAGGGTCAATGCGCAGTGCCATCCGAATTGCAACCAAACTGGCTAACATGCAAATCAGCATCACCGCAATAAATCCAAAAATAGAATCTTGCGGAACCAATAAGACATATTTCGGGAAATATGGTGCGGCAAAGGTTGAACTGATTTTACCAACAGCAAACCCAATTAATCCAAGCGCGAGTGCTTGTTGCAAGATCATCCAAGCGATTGTGCGATTGCGTGTGCCAATTAATTTTAAGACCGCAATTTCACGAATTTTGTCCATAGTCAGGGTATAAATAATAAATGCCACAATCGCGGCGCTGACCAAGGCCAAAATCACCAAAAACATGGCAATTTGTTTGGCGGATGTGGCAATCATTTTGCTGATTAAAATGTGTTCCATCTGCGGGCGGGTATAGACTGTTAGTTGTTGCCAACGCTGAATATGTGCTGCTGTTTCTTCAGCTGAAGCACCTGCATTTAAACGGACTAAAATAGCATTCACATAACGGTTGCTACTTTGTGCATTGAGTACGCTTTCAAGCAAGTCAGGATAAGCAGGGCGGTTATAAATTGGGTTTACTGCAATTCGTCTACGGTCTTGTAAAATGGCAGCATTGTCCTTTTGGAATTGCGCCTGTTGTGCATCTTTCAGCGGAATAAAAATCATCGGGTCACCACCCGAAGACACCATGCGTCGGGTTAAACCCACCACGGTAAAGGTGTTACGACGGATTTTAATACGATCACCCAACTTTAATCCCGTACTCATGTCGGCTACGGCTTCATAGTGCCCGCGGGTCAATTGACGTCCTGCCAATAAATGTGGCGGCCACCCCAAGTTATTCCACGCATGTTCACCTGTTTGAATCCCGACCACCATCGAGCGAATATCTTTATCTTGATGATGCACTTGCATGGTTAAATAAGTAATATTTGAAGCATGCGCCACCCCGGGCATATTCATCACGCTGCGATATAAATCATCACGCACACTTGAAGGTTCTGCATAAGGGCCAAGTGTATCTTGCTGCACTACCCATAGGTCAGCACCACTGTTATTCAGCAGGGCTTTGGCATCATCTACCATGCCGCGATACACGCCAGCCATAATTAAGGTCACACCAATCAGCAAGCCGAGTCCAAAGCCAGTAAATACAAATTTACCCCATGAATGGAAAATATCACGACCTGCCAGACTAATCATTTAGCTGCTCCTGCAAGTTGCTTGACAACCCGTAAACGGTTTTTGGCATGTAGGGGTTTTTCACTATACAGCACCACTTGATCATTTTCGGATAAGCCTACGAGCACTTGCACATCGCCCGCTAAATTTGAACGTCCTAATTGAACTTCAACAAATTGCGGCTTTTCGGCCACAACTTTCCACACGCCTACTTGGTTATTGATACGGTGAACTGCCGCATTGGGAATGGTTAAGCTGCGTGCCAATGGTGCGAGGCTGATGGTGACTTCTGCTAACTCACCCAAAGGCGGAAGAGGCGTTGGAGGTTGATTAAAAACCACTTTAGCTAAAATTTCTTCGGTAATGGCATCGGCACGAGGTTCTACCCATAACACATGACCTGCCAAAGCATTATTTTGCCGTGAACGTAAATGAATTTGAGCTGGTAAGTCAGCAGCTAAACCAATCGCACTGGATTGATCGAAACGGGCATTCATCCAAATGGAGTTAGGATCGACAATTTCTAGTACGGTTTGACCTGCTACCACCGTTGAACCCGGTTCTGCATAACGTGCAGTGACGACACCTGCAGCTGTGGCCACTAAATTTAAATTATCACGCTGTGCTTGTAAGGTATTCAGGTCTGCACGTGCTTTATTGAGTTCTTGTTGCATCGCGCTGAGTGCCGCCGTTGCCAAATCGAGCTCTTGTTGTTTAATGGCTAAAGATTCTTGGCTGGTGGCATTGATTTTGGCCAGTTGTTGATAACGCTTGACTTGTTGCTGCGCAAAATTTTGACGGATTTGAGTGTCTTGTTGCTGAGCGGTAATTTTTTGGATTATCGCACGTTGAGCCAATAAACGATCTTCCAAATCGACAGGATCCATTTCGCCTAACAGTTGTCCTGCTTGTACGTTATCGCCAATATCTACTTTTAAGTTTTTTAAGCGACCTGCTGCAGTTGGGCCAATTTTATAGTTATAACGCGCTTCAACGGTAGCTATGCCAAACAGGCTAGGTTGAATGGATTGATATTTGGCTTGCGTGAGGGTGACGTTGACAGGGGCAAATGGGCCTGTGCGTAAGACCACGTAAATTAACAATAAAACCAGAGCTACAATGACCACAATCACGGAAATAGTTCGCTTTCCTAAGGGAAATACCTGCATGTGTACTCCGCATAATTTTTTATCAATTAAGGATAATATAATCTATTTTGTTGTTGTGCGGGGGAGTTATTCGGTTTGGGGAGTGAAAGCGAAAAATGTTTGGAGATGAATAAACCACCCAATAAAAAGGCTCAAACCACTAAAAGTGAATTTGAACCTAGATCGCTTGGTAATACCCCCATTTTTAATTGAATTAATGGGTAGAAAAGAGGGCGTTCAAAATTCTGTCGCTTGCGTTCTTGTTTGGTAATGATTGGATTATCGCCGTGTGAAATATCCTTGATAATTTCTCTCGCTTTTTTTCTTGCACCTGCACCCGATAAATCATGATATGTACCAATGCCCAACCATGACCATTTGCCATCAGCTTTTTTATATCTGAATAGCCATGCTTTTTTACCATCAGGCTTTACACGGAAATATAAGCCATCGCCGTCTAGCTCCCGATATTCTTTTGATTCAGGCTCTAGGTTAGCTAGTACGGTATCTGATAAAGGTCTACGTTTTATTTCTGTTCTTTTCATGGCTTGTACACCAACGGATTCAATAAATCTTGCAATGTACATGGTGGTGTACACGGCGTATGTACACTGTAGCTAGTTATATTTAGTTATGTTTAGGCAAGAAAAAAGGCTCAATCCCTTTAGAATCAAGCCTTTATCTTTTAAAACTTGGCATGTTTTGCCATGTTTTGTTATGTATATGGTGGAGGTGGCGGGAGTTGAACCCGCGTCCGCCAACACTACACTCGAGAATACTACATGCTTAGATATCGTCTATTGTTTTAACACTCTAAGACCCGACGAACAGGGTTTAAAGTGCGATCCTCTAAGTTTGGTATAAAGTCCCGAGGCTCAACTCTATACGGACTTGTGTGCGTGCGCTTCAGTCGGGTTCACTGACCACAAGTATTCAGTGAAGCGGACAAGCGGCCCTTAGGCAGCTAGAGCGTAAGATTCGTCGTTTGCGACTATTTTAATGCAAATTTGATTTACGAGAGAAAATGCGCTCTCGGCATGCATCTATGAGCTTCATCATCAGCGTCGAAGCCAATAACACCCCCATATCACAGCGCAATCATAGCATAGCTGGCAAAAATTACGATGTATTTTCTGCACAATTACACATTTCGATGCGCTTAGTTACATAATTGCGCTAATATTTTATTTTTCAAGTCAAACACAATAAAAAATATGAGTTATTTACTAGCACTCGATCAAGGCACAACCTCTAGTCGCGCTATCATCTTCAATGAACACGGACAAGTTCAGGCAACGGCACAACGAGAAACCCATATTCAGACCCCACATTCAGGTTGGGTGGAGCAAGATGCTCAAGAAATCTGGTCAAATCAAATTGCTGTGGTGCAACAGGCTCTGGCGACTGCAGGTATTTTGGCTAAAGACATTCGCGCAATTGGTGTGACCAATCAACGTGAAACCACAGTGGTGTGGGATAAATGCACAGGCAAACCATTAGCGCCTGCAATAATTTGGCAAGATCGTCGTGCGGCTGATTGGTGTCATCACTTGATTCAAAATAATCAGATGCAATTGATTCAGGAAAAAACAGGTCTGCGTATAGATCCGTATTTTAGTGCAGGCAAACTGGTGTGGCTGCTTGAGCATGTCGATGGATTAAAAGCATTGGCACAGCAGGGGCATGTGGCTTTTGGCACCATCGACAGTTGGTTAATCTGGAATTTGACCCAAGGCGCAGAGCATGTCATTGAAGCGAGTAATGCTTCAAGAACGATGTTGATGAATTTACATCACCAAACTTGGGATGAAGAATTGCTGGAATTATTTCAAATTCCCGCATCAGTTTTACCTAAAATTATTGCATCCGACAGCTATATTGCAGATACCGCAACGGGTTTATTGGGCGCGAATATCCCAATTACAGGTATTTTAGGCGATCAGCAGGCGGCGTTGTTTGGGCAATCGTGCTTTGAAGTTGGAACAGCAAAAAACACCTATGGTACAGGCTGTTTTATGTTGTTTAATACAGGCAATCAGGTGCAATTTAGCCAAAATAAGTTACTTACCACTTTGGCGTGGCAATGTCAAAATCAAACCCATTTTGCCCTTGAAGGCAGTGTTTTTATGGCAGGCGCAGTGGTGCAATGGCTGCGCGATGGTTTGGGTATTATCCAAAAAAGCAGCGATGTGGAACAACTTGCCAATAGTGTAACTTCTAGCGATGGTGTAGTGCTAGTTCCTGCATTTACAGGGCTTGGTGCGCCACATTGGGACAGTGAAGCGCGAGCGCTTTTATGTGGAATGTCACGTGGCACCAACAAGGCACATATTGCCCGTGCTGCCTTGGAATCCATTGCATTTCAGGTGTCGGATGTACTCACTGCGATGCAATCCGATTTAGATCATCCACTGAAAGAGCTTCGAGTCGATGGTGGTGCTAGTCAAAATGATATGTTGATGCAATTCCAAGCCGATATTTTAAATGTGCCTGTGTTACGTCCTAAAATGTTGGAATCAACCGCTTGGGGAGCAGCAGCTATGGCAGGTTTAAAAGCGGGTGTATTTTCTGACTTATCTGAAATTTCAGCATCTTGGCAGTTAGATCGGGTATTTGAACCCCAAATGAATGAAGCAGAGCGTGCAGAACATTTAGCGCGTTGGCAACAAGCCTTAAAACGTGCTAAGTCAGACTTATAATCAGCGCTATTTCTAAAATAACGCTAAGTTGAAATAAATCTTTAAACCACAAGCCTCATCAGCAAAACTTTTGAGGCTTGTAGCTGTTTTTTCGTTACTTTGATCTTTTAGATTACGCCTTACATTGCCTCACGTTGAGCTTCATCTTCTAGATAACTTTCCAAAGAATCATCTAGTGCATAAAGCCATGGTGTGTGATGCGGTTTAGCCATTTTTCCTGTCATCACTGAGCGATAAACTTTATCTCTAAAGCCCATAATATTTTCTTTTTTATGCTTTTTCCATTGCATGAAAATATCGTGTACTGCATCAATATTGAAAGATGGATAGTCGGTCTGCGCAATCAGGCGTTTGATGTAATCCCCTTGAAAACGTGCAGATTGTTCATCGCTCATTAAGCGTTGTTCTTTTTCATGCAAGGTTTGGGTATGGCTTTGCATTTCGTCTGTGCTTGGCAATGCAATTTTGCCTAAAATCACATCGCGGACAAACCATGCCTGCGCATCGAACATATTGAAGGTGTACCATTGATCTTGCATACCCAAATAGAACAAACGTGGATTCTTTTCCCAAACCACACCTTGATATAAACCTAGTGGATAAAGGCAGTTATGCGTTCTGAGGCGCAAGCCATCTTCAATAAACGGGAAGTGGTGTAAATAGCCCGTACATAAAATAATGGCATCAATTTTGGCCGATGTTCCATCACCAAAATAAGCAGTATTTTCATCTACACGCAGTAATTGTGGTTTTTCAGACCAGTTTTTGGGCCACTTAAAGCCCATGGCTTTACTGCGATAGCAACTGTAAATTTGTTTGGCGCCGTATTTATAACATTGCGAACCAATGTCTTCGGCAGAGTAGCTGCTGCCCACCAACAGCACTGATTTACCTTTAAATTCCAGTGCATCACGGAAATCATGCGCGTGTAAAATACGACCATGGAATTGATCAAAGCCTTCATAAACAGGGACACGCGGGGTAGAAAAGTGCCCAGAGGCCACCACAACATAATCAAACTGTTCTGAATAATGACGTTGCTGTGCGTAATCTTCGACATCAACCGTAAATTTTTGCGTCGCATCATCATAATGAATATGCTGAACGGCGGTATTAAAGCGGACTAAGTCTTTCACCTGTGCTTTTTCTGCACGACCTTGAATATAATCCCACAACACTGCGCGTGGCGGATAAGACGCGATTGGTTTTTTGAAGTGTTCATCAAAAGTATAATCGGCAAATTCTAGCGCTTCTTTAGGGCCATTTGACCATAAATAACGGTACATACTGCCGTGGACAGGTTCGCCATGTTCATCTATACCTGTGCGCCAAGTATAGTTCCAGAGTCCACCCCAATCATTTTGTTTTTCGAAACATACAATTTCAGGAACTTGTAGACCTTTGGCCTTTGCTGACTGAAACGCTCTTAATTGGGCCATGCCGCTTGGGCCAGCGCCAATAATTGCAATTCGATCCATTGCTATCTCCATTAGTTTTTGAGTTCTTAATTACTTCTCCAATTTTGAGTGACACAATTCAGGATTTTAAATATCCGCATTATAAAAATAAGCAAATACAATCCTAAATTTAGAGATCAAGTAGATCTTGTCAAAATAGGATGTGAATTAAAAAAATAGAAAAAATAAAACACACTAAAGACAGTAAAAATTGCTTAAGCAACTCATCTTTATAAAAAAATGTGTTTTACAAGAAGCATGATCTTATCATGATTTTTGATCAATTTTGGTTTTGCTTAGTTGTAAAAGTGAATTTAAAGTCATTGCTGTTGTTGTTTTGGTTTGATCAATTGGTATATTTTATTGATTTTTATAGAGAAAATAAGATGAAAATTTAAAGCTAATTTTTATCTCATTTTGCCCAATATAAAGGTGATTTTGATGAGATTGTTGCAAAATCTACAATGATATACAGAGGATTGAAAACTGAATCTTAGGCAACATTTTCAGAGAGCCATACCCGAAGTGGACTTCTGAAAAATTAAAAGGATGCTGTGATTGATAGGTGTAATGAAAGTTTAGTTTTTATAAGCCATGAAAGCAGTAGCGTATTTATCAAGCTTTATCTAATGATTGAATGTGCTTTGCGTACATTCAATCATTAAAGTTTGTGGCGACTCAGTAATTAAAGTTTACGCCACACCTTATTTTCATCTTCTAAAGAGACAGTAAAGTTAAATTCGTCGTCTACGGTAACCAAGTAGGAGTTAGGATTAACCAATAAAACTTTTAAAATTGTACCTTGCTCGAATTCAATTGGTGCGCAGTTTTCTTTACGTAGAACAATAGGTTCAAGTAGCTCAATAGCAATGTTTTCTGTTGGAGATTCCATACCGCACCCTAAATGAGTTATTTTTAATCAACTGTATTATATAGTAAATTGATGAATAATCTACACAAAATCGTAAATTTGTGTCGGGTTTAAATATTTTGTACTTGAATTGTTGGTCAAAAAATCGCAATAAATTTGCCCAATACTTCATAATTTGACATTTTAAAAATATAAGAAATTGAAATTTGATGTAATTTCTTAGATGAATGGCAAATGAACAGCGCAGTAAAATATAGCCGATTGATGAAATTTACAGTTTTCAGTATAAAAATAAAATTATTGCTGAAAAAACAGCGTATAAAGTATAAAAGTTAAAGTATCCATTCACGCTTTTTTAAGTGGTGAAGGCACTGGGTTTTACATTCCAATTTAAAAAATAAAGGCTTTTTGTCTGCATGTTTAAGTCATTTTTTCCAAATCCAAAGTGGTTTTTTATTTCATTGCTTGTTTGGTTCGCGATCAATCTAGCCTTGTGGTATTCAGGCGGTAGCGCATGGGGTAGCTTGATTGGCCTTCCGCAAGGTTATGCTGAAGCAACATTACCCATTGATGTCAGTCGTTTTTGGTCACCTGCATTTTTATGGTTTTACCTGTGGTTTTTTGTGGCAACGACGCTGTTTGCCATTTTCTGGAAACTTAAAGCAAATCACCCATGGCAGCGCTGGTCTGTATGGGGATCGGCATTCATCCTGTTTAATATTTGGTTTGGGGTACAAGTCAATGTTGTGGTGAATGCTTGGTACAACCCATTTTATGACCTGATTCAAAAAATGCTCAGTAGTGGCGGTGGAGATGTCAATGAACTCTATGCAGGTGTGCTGACCTTTTTATACATTGCCATGGTGGCAGTGACCTTAATGGTTTTGAACTTATTTTTTGTCAGTCACTATGTCTTCCGTTGGCGTACGGCAATGAATAATTATTACACCGCACATTGGGAAAAACTCAGACATATTGAAGGTGCATCGCAGCGTATTCAAGAAGATACCATGCGCTTTGCAAAAACCATGGAAACTTTAGGGGTAAATTTAGTCGAAGCCCTAATGACTTTGTTGGCATTTTTACCTGTGCTGTTTAGTTTGTCTGTGCATGTCAAAGCCCTGCCTATAGTGGGGGAAATTTCGTATGCCTTAGTTTGGGCTGCAGTGGGTTGGGCAGTATTTGGTACAGTGGTGTTAATTGTGGTGGGTGCGAAGTTACCAGGTCTGGAATTTAATAACCAAAAAGTTGAGGCGGCTTATCGTAAAGAATTGGTTTATGGTGAAGATCACGCTGAACGTGCTGATCCGCTGAGTTTAAAAGAACTGTTTAGCAAAGTGCGTTTGAACTATTTCCGTTTATATTTCCACTATGCCTATTTTAACTTGGTACGCATTTGGTACATGCAATTGGACAATATTTATGGTTTATTTGTGTTGTTCCCAAGTATTGCCGCAGGGGCTATTACATTGGGTTTGATGATGCAAATTGCCAACGTATTTGGCAAAGTCCGTGAATCTTTTCAGTATCTGATTGCATCTTGGCCAACCATTATTGAGCTCTTGTCTATCTATAAGCGTTTAAAAGCATTTGAATCGACCTTAGATCAATAATTTTAAATTTTATAGATGGCTTTGTGACGGAGATGGTGGTAGCAAGTTCAGATAAGCACAAGCAAGACTTGAACTTATCTGAACAGTTGTATAAAAATAGCACAGGTCATATTGCGCAAAATAAGAAGAAACTGTGATGAAGTGTGTTATTTGTCTTAAATGTTGAATCTATTTCAAATTAATCAATGATAAATCGACTATAAAATCAATGTGTTGCATTTGTTATTTTGCCCCAATTCATATATTTTCATTTATATAAAAACAATTGAGAATTGAGACGTGACCTGCAAAAAATTACTCTTGATTGGGGGAATTGGCAGCCTATTATTTGGTTGTGCAACAGTTGATCAATTTAGCCCAAATTCGGTGAAGCATTTTGCATCTGCACAAGAACTGATTGTTCAAAAAAACTTAAATCAGCCCAGTGGTGCTGCCAAAGAATATGTCTATTATTGGGGGCCGCAGCGCAAAGATCAGCCTGCTGAATCTATGATTCCACGTAAATATATGGGCAGCTATTGTCAGTCACAACATGGACGCTTAACGCTTGCCTATAAAAGCTCAATGAGTTTAGTCAAAAATGCGTGGTCTAAAAAATTACTCAATACGTATCGAGATGTAAAGCAAGGGATTGGGGCATACCGTTGTGTAGGTAATCAGGGCGAAAGTTGGATTGTATCGATTGAGCCAGTGGCGGAGCGCCAGTTGGAACAGCGTGGTGAAGCGCGAGTGGTGAGTTTGGTCACTAAAATAATGTCTGAAGATGAAGCGCGACGTTTTTATCGCACGGCTTCTGCACCTGCAAAGGCTGCACCTAAAGCAGCTCAAAGTAATCCAAAAACAACAAATGCAACCAAAGTTGCTGAAATGAAAGAAAAACCTGAAGAGAAAAAAGAGCCTGTAGTTGCGCCAGTAAAAACAGCTCCACCACGCGTGGTTGAGACACCACAACAGCAACAGACACGTTTATATGTGGCGGCACGTCGTGATTTAAACAGTGGGCGTAATCAAATTAATGCCTGTAATAATGCGCAACGTGCTTATAACTATGGCAAGTTACAGGGCGCAGAGGGTACGCGTATTTATACAGAATCTGGCATGTTGGTGGCACGTTGTTTAACGGGTGTTTCGAGTTATCGGAGTCGTTTTCCAAATTCAGATGCGCAGGCGAAACGTATTTTGCAGAATTTAGCCAACAATTATAATCACGCAGGGGCTAAGAATATGTTGAGAGGCATGAAATGAGGAGCGCATAATTTCTGATCTGCTCTTCATTTTAAAATTTAAATATTTATCTCTCCCTTGCACCACAGTGCAGTTTATCACTAGTGCTTGTTTTAAAGACCTTTCCAATATTAAAGTTTTGATGGCATTTAATTTGTAATGGAAGCTCCTTCTCCCACTTGGATGAGCAGTACTGCTGCGCAAGGGGGAGGGGTAATTTAAAAGGTAAAACTAAATAAGATCAGGATAAAACTGCTCAAATTCTTTATTTATCGCCTCACCACGTAATAAATAGCCTTTGGGCTGAATATAACTATAAATTTCTCGTGCAGGCTGTTCATGCCAGCCAATATTAAATGCACAAAGTTTTGGGAAAAATTGTAGATGGTTGTAATTCAAATTATTATGAATCCAATAGGCGAGTTGTTGCCAATTGACTTGATCTTTTTCATACAGTGCTAAAAATGATGGAATGATAATACATGCCGTTGCCCCATAACCTTTTGTATCGGGATAGTCCCAAATGTGACTGGCAAAGTTTTTCTCGTTACTGGCGCAGTTATGTCCTTTTTCATTACCAAGTTGGTTGACGCTTGGTGAGCGATACGCCGAGCGAATCGCAATGCGTCCAAATTTTTCTTGGAGTGGTTCGAGCAGTTGTTGGCAGAGTTCTTTGCCTGTGCGAATGGCAATGTCAGGATGGTCGGGGAAGTTTGGTACACCGTACCAATTGGCGATTTCGCTATACAGGAAATCACGCATAAAAAAGGACTTTGAAAGTTGGATACGTCCTAAGTCTTCGAGTTTGGCAATGGAGGATACTTTTTTGATGGTCATCTTATTTAATAAACAGTTCTTTGTGCTAGATTACATCATAAATTTAGGGGGAAGAAATGAGTTATTTTTCTATAGATGAATCCATTGAAAATATTAAAAATCCATATACTAAAGAATTATTTAAAGAAGTTCATTCTTCTTACACAATGGGGAATTATCGATCAGCTACAGTAATGTTGTGGTCAGTTGTTGTAACGGATCTTGTAAGTAAATTAAATGATTTGGATAGTATTTATAATGATCCAAAAGCCTTACAAATACTTGATGATATTCGCCAAGAGCAGACTAGAGATCCTAAATCTTCAAAATGGGAATCTGAGATTATTGACAAGTTTCATAAACAATTAAATTTTTTTGAAACTTATGAAGTCGCTGATTTAGAATATTTGCAACAAATGAGACATGTATCAGCACACCCAGTGATAACCTCTGCCGATTTATTACATGTGCCTGCTAAAGAAAAAGTTTATAGCCTAATTAGAAGTGCTTTAGAGAGTGTTCTAACCAAAGAAGCTCTTTTTTCATCAAAGATTCTTGAAGTTATTTTTACAGATTTGAACACTGTAAAAGATACATTAGTGACTTTTGAAGATCGTGAGCGTTATTTTACTCATAAGTTTTTAAATAAAATTCCCAATAATGTATTAATTAAATTTATAAAAACATTATGGAAATATATTTTTAAAATTAACAATGTGGATGTTAAACCTAATAGAGAAATTAATCTCGATATACTGCAAGTTATTATTAAAAATAAAAAAGAATCATTCTTGGTCTTTTTACAAAATGAAAAAACATTCATTTCAGACTTGAAGCTTGAAAATGAATTAAAAGAAGCATTACTAGATTTTCTGGTATTAAATCGATTTGTTATTGATTTTTTTGAAAGTGAAAGTATACAAACTATTCATGCAATTATAGATGATGAAAACTCTGACAAAAAATATCAAATCATAAAGCATCAAAGAATAATTGACTATATTAATTATTTGATCACAACTGATGCAAGAAATTTTGTTATAACTAATTTAGAAATTATTGAAAAACAATCTATTGAACATAATTGTATAAAAGAATTTAATGATTTCTGTGTTTATGGATATTGTCAGTCTAGCTCATTTAATGAAGCTGATAGAACATTTGATAAACTAATCAGACCTAATTTAGAAAATTTTAATATTGTTCAATTGAAAAGTCTTATTGAAAGAGCAAATTCTAATGATCAATGTTGGGCTCGTTGGGCGAAAAGCTCTGATCATTCAATAGTTAAAACAGCAATAACTAATTTAGATCCGAACTTTGACTTTAGTCCTTATACTAATTTTTAAAAGAAAACCCGCTTTCGCGGGTTTTCTTTTAAAGAAAGATCAGATCAACCAATCAATTTCTTCATCAATTCATTCACTTGTGCAGGGTTGGCTTTGCCTTTCGCAGCTTTCATCACTTGACCAACAAGACCGTTAAAGGCTTTGTCTTTACCAGATTTATACTCTTCAACCATCTTCTCATTGGCAGCAAGAACTTCTTTAATAATCGCTTCAATCGCGCCTGTATCAGTTTCCTGTTTCAAGCCTTTTTCAGCAATGATTTCGTCCGCAGATTTGCCTTCTTCCCACATAAAGCCGAATACTTGCTTCGCGATCTTACCGTTAATTGTGTTGTCCACAATACGCGCGATCATACCGCCAAGTTTTTCCGCAGAAACAGGAGAGTCCGCCAAATCTAAGCCTGCTTTGTTTAAAGCACCAGAGAATTCACCCATTACCCAGTTTGCAGATACTTTACCTTGTGCCGCGCCACCAGCCGCAGCAACCACAGCTTCGTAAAATTCTGACATTTCACGAGTCAATGTGAGCACGTGAGCATCGTACTCAGTTACACCAAAGTCCGCCACGAAACGTGCACGACGTGCAGCAGGAAGCTCAGGCATAGTCGCTTTAATGGCTTCAATTTGCGCATCAGGAATAATCACAGGCAACAAGTCTGGATCAGGGAAGTAACGGTAATCGTTGGCTTCTTCCTTCGAACGCATTGAACGCGTTTCCATCTTCACAGGGTCAAACAAACGTGTTTCTTGGTCAATCGTACCATCCCATTCCAAGATTTCCATTTGACGTTCAATTTCAACATTGATCGCTTGTTCAATAAAGCGGAATGAGTTCAGGTTTTTAAGTTCACAACGTGTACCGAAGGGTTGACCCGGACGACGTAACGACACGTTACAGTCCGCACGGAACGAACCTTCAGCCATGTTACCGTCAGAAATACCTAACCAACGAACCAGTGTGTGAATCGCTTTAATGTAAGCAACCGCTTCTTCAACCGAACGCATATCTGGTTCAGATACGATTTCCAATAAAGGTGTGCCTGCACGGTTTAAGTCAATACCTGACATGCCTTCAAATTGGTCGTGAATCGATTTACCTGCATCTTCTTCAAGGTGCGCACGGGTCACACCAATGCGTTTGGTCGTGCCATCTTCAAGTTGGATGTCGATATGACCCAAGCCTACAATCGGGTTATCCATCTGGCTAATTTGGTAGCCTTTAGGCGAGTCAGGGTAGAAATAGTTTTTACGTGCAAATACAGATGCTTGGTCGATGTAAGCATCAATGCCCAAACCAAAACGGATTGCCAAGTCCACCACTTCTTTATTCAGCACTGGCAAGACGCCTGGCATGGCTAAATCAACAAGGCTGGCTTGCGTATTTGGGTCTTGACCAAATTCGGTTGATGAGCCCGAGAAAATTTTAGAATTGGTTGCAAGCTGAGTGTGAATCTCAATACCAATTACGACTTCCCAGCCATCAATCAGGTTTGATTTGGGTTTAGCAGTATTCTTCGCCATTATGCGTTCTCCTCAGCAATTGCAGCGCGTTGAGTATGCCAATCGGTCGCTTGTTGATACTGATGTACCACAGATAGCAGTTGTGATTCAGACCAGTAATTGCCAATTAATTGTAAACCCACAGGCAAGTGATCTTGGTCAAAACCAACAGGCGCACTAATTGCAGGTAAGCCCGCTAAGTTCACCGCGATGGTGTAAATATCACCCAAATACATTTCAACAGGGTCTAAAGACGCGCCAATTTTGTAGGCAGTTGTTGGTGCAGTTGGTGCTGCAATTACATCGACCTGTTCAAAGGCTTTTAAGAAGTCTTGCTGAATTAAACGACGTACTTTTTGCGCTTTCACGTAGTAAGCATCGTAATAACCCGCAGAAAGGGCATAAGTACCAATCAAGATACGACGTTGCACTTCTGCGCCAAAACCTTCAGAACGTGAGCGTTTGTAAAGATCTAAAATATCTTGAGGATTTTCTGCGCGGTAGCCATAACGCACACCATCGTAACGAGAAAGGTTAGACGATGCTTCTGCAGGCGCAATCAGATAGTAAGTTGGCACGTAGCTTTCAGTCATGTTGAGATCAATCTCAACTAGAATGGCGCCCATCTCTTCTAATTTTTTCAGCGATTCTTCAACACGTGCTTTCACTGCAGCATCTAAGCCTGCCACATTGAAGTATTGTTTCGGGATACCAATACGTAAGCCTTTAAGCGTTGTTGTATTCAGGTTCGCGACATAATCTTCAACCGCTTTATCCATAGAGGTTGAGTCTTTGGCGTCATGACCTGCCATCACATTCATTAAATATGCGCAGTCTTCTGCAGAGCGTGCCATTGGGCCTGCCTGATCTAAAGACGATGCATAAGCAATGATGCCGTAACGTGAAACACGTCCGTAAGTTGGTTTTAGACCTGTTAAACCACAGAAAGACGCAGGCTGACGGATTGAACCACCTGTATCTGTACCTGTAGCAAATGGTGCAAGGTCAGCCGCCACGACAGCAGCAGAACCACCTGACGAACCACCCGGTACATGGTCAAGTGCCCATGGGTTTTTGGTCGCGCCATAGAACGAACTTTCAGAGGTTGAACCCATTGCGAATTCGTCCATGTTCACTTTACCCAAAGTGACCAAACCTGCATTTTTACCTTGTGCCACCACAGTTGCGTCATAAGGCGAGATAAAATTGTCCAGCATTTTTGAACCCGCAGAGGTTTTAATGCCTTGGGTACAAAAAATATCTTTATGTGCAACAGGAATACCTGTCAGTGCTGTCGCTTGACCCGCCTGACGTAATGCATCGGCTGCATCCGCCTGTGCCAGTGCTACTTCATTGGTCACGGTGACATAAGAGCGCACTTGCGGATCAATTTTGGCAATACGTTTTAAATAATGTTCTGTTAGTTCGCGAGAGGAGAATTTGGCTGCCGCTAAACCCTCAGAGATTTCACGAATCGATAAGCGATGTAAATCTGTCATGAGAAAAATTCTTTTACCTTTTTATGAAGTCAAAATGTAACAGCCGAATAAATTATTCAATCACACGTGGAACAAGGTACAAGCCATCCTGAACTGCAGGGGCAACAGCTTGATATTGCTCACGATGATTCTGTTCGGTTACGACGTCTTCACGTAATGGTTGAGGGTGGTCAAATGGGCTTTTTAAAGGCTCAACGTCATCGGTATTTATGCCTTTTAAGCTTTCCATCATGCCTAAAATTTTATTTAGACTTTGAGCATACTCAGCAGATTGCGTATCATTGAGTTTAAGACGAGCAAGATGGGCAATTGCTGAAACTGTTTGTGCATTTAAATCTGCAGAATGCTGAGCATCCGAGGTAGACATAACATCACCTAAAATCAGTATTAATAAAAAATTTCAAAATATCGTGCGTTATAATAAGCGATTGACTTGTTCAACGCACCACATTTAGTTAAAGTTGCCAACTTGCGTCCACATAAAGTTTAATCGAGAACGACTCCGTGATTCTAAAACGACTAATTGGCTTGTTTTCGCCAGACCTAGCCATTGATTTAGGTACAGCAAATACACTTATTTATGCGCCAGGACGAGGCATTATATTAAATGAACCGACAGTTGTGGCAATTCGTCACAGCGGTTCACAGAAAATTGTTGCCGCAGTCGGTCTTGATGCCAAACAAATGTTGGGTCGTACCCCTGCAAACATTTCTGCAATTCGCCCAATGAAAGATGGTGTCATCGCTGATTTTGAAGTGACTGAAACCATGCTGAACCAATTTATTGGCAAAGTGCATGAAAAACGTTTATTCCCACCTGCACCGCGTGTAGTGGTGTGTGTACCATGCAAATCTACTTTGGTAGAGCGCCGTGCGATTCGTGAAGCCGTGTTTAACGCAGGCGCACGTGATGTACGTTTAATTGAAGAGCCAATGGCAGCAGCAATTGGCGCAGGTATGCCTGTCGAGCAAGCTTGTGGCTCAATGGTGGTAGATGTTGGTGGTGGCACGACAGAAATCGCGATTATTTCATTACAAGGTTGTGTTTATTCAGATTCATTGCGTATTGGTGGCGATGTGTTTGATGAGCAAATCATTAACTACGTGCGCAAGGCACATGGTTGTGTGATTGGTGAAACCACAGCAGAAACTATTAAGAAAGAAGTTGGTATGGCATTGCCAGATGAAGGTGCTAAACCACTGGAAATTGAAGTACGTGGTCGTAACTTGGCAGAAGGTGTGCCACGTGCCATTACTGTAACTTCTGATGAAATTACCCAAGCTATTTCTGATCCGTTACAAAGCATTGTATCGGCAGTAAAATCTGCACTGGAACAAACTCCACCAGAACTTTCTTCCGATATTGCAGAGCGTGGAATTGTGCTCACCGGTGGAGGTGCGTTATTGCGTAACCTAGACAAGCTTTTGGCACAAGAAACTGGCTTGCCTGTGGTAGTCGCTGAAGAACCATTAACTTGCGTTACCCGCGGTGGTGGCAAGGTCTTGGAATTCTTTGATAATCCAAACCACGATATGTTATTTGTTGGCTAATACATAGGATTCGGCGGTGCAAACAAATCTGTTTTCCAGACAACCGCCATCTTTTCGCTCTTTTATAATTGCGGTCATTACTTGCTTGGTCATCCTGTTCTTTAACTGGCGTGTCCCGCATGTAATTCAACCTGCACGTGATGTTTTGTATGCGGCATATAATCCAATTTATGCCCTTGCAAGCTATCCTGTATTGTCGCGAGAATGGCTAAGTCAACAAAGTAAGTCTGAGGCTCAATTGCGTCGTGAAAATACCGCGATGCAGGCAGAGCTATTACAGGCTCAAGTCCGTTTGCAAAAATTGTCTGAACTCTCTGCAGAAAATACCCGCCTGCGTGGTCTACTCGATACGCCTCTAATCATTGATGGACGCATGGAAATTGCTGAAGTAATTGGTACCGATGCCGATCCTTTGCGCCACATTATTGTGATTAACCGTGGTTCACAAAATCAGCTCAAAGTCGGGCAAACCGTTTTGGATGATAAAGGCATTATGGGGCAGATCATTGCTGTGTATCCACACAGTAGCCGTGTCATGTTGCTTTCTGACAAAGAACACTCACTTTCAGTGCGTTTGGAACATACAGGCATGCGAGCCATTGTGTCGGGTACGGGCGATTTAGGGCGTTTGAAAATGGAATATGTACCGACCAGTGCCAATATTCAGGTTGGAGAGAAAGTCTATAGCTCAGGCTTGGGCGAGCATTTCCCTGCAGGATATTTGGTTGGAAGCATTGCCAAAATCAGCCGACATAATTCTGGTGAGTTTGCACAAATTGATGTGATGCCTGCAGCACAATTGGCGGGTGGTCATCATGTGGTGGTGCTGTTCTCAGAATCTTTAGCGAAGGAGCAGCCAAATGCCAATCGCTAAAATTGGACAAACCCGACTCGGACAAAACAAGAATAAAGATCCACTATTTCCGATTATTTTTTCTGTAATTGCTGCATCTGTACTCATGGTGTATCCGCTGTCTTATACAGGCTCGGGTTGGCGACCATTGTTTATGTTGATGGTGACCTTGTTTTGGGTGCTTGGGCAACCAACTTGGTGTGGTATTTGGTTTGCCTTTGGTACAGGCTTGTTTGCAGACTTGCTCCTCGATGCACCTTTGGGCATGAATGCCCTAAGTTTTGTGGTGATTACTTTTGTGGCGCGTTTCCTGACTCGTGAGCGCCGTATTATGACGTTTGCGAATTTATGGGTCATTAGTGTAATCGCAATTTTGGCTCACCTCGCCCTGATTTGGGTGATGCAAGTCATGGGTGGGATTCAGTTCCCATTTGCCCGTCATTGGCAACCTTTGCTGAGTAGTATTTTGCTCTGGCCTGTGCTGTATTATTTCTTGCGAAAATGGCGCATTTAATTCTTGCCTCAAGTTCACCGCGCCGTCGGGAACTCCTGCAACAGCTTGGGCTGGAATTTGAAATTTACAGTCCAGACATCGATGAATCTATTTTAGCGGGCGAAGATGTTGCCGCGTATGTTGAGCGGTTGGCATGTGCCAAAGCCGATGCGGTTTTACGGCTATTTCCTGATGCTATTGTGATTGCTGCCGATACCAGTCTAGGCGTAGATGGGCAGATTTTGGGCAAGCCAGAATCCAAAGCACATGCCTTTGCCATTTGGTCACAACTTTCTGGTCGAAAACATGATGTTTTTTCAGGGGTTTGTGTGCGTACAAAACAGAAAAAATCCAGTATAGTGGTACGTACACAGGTTGAATTTCAATCGCTTAGCCTAGATGATATGGAAAGCTACTGGGCAACAGGTGAGCCGATTGGAAAAGCGGGTGCTTATGCGATTCAGGGCATCGCAGCACGTTATATTCCGCGTATTGAGGGCAGTTATAGCAATGTTGTCGGCCTGCCACTCTATGAAACCGTACAGTTATTACAGACAGTTAAGGCACTAAATTAACTGCTGCACAAAAATTTTTATAATGTTTTGAGTTTTATTATGTCTGACGAGTTGTTGATTAACGTCACACCGATGGAGTGTCGGGTGGCGTTAATTCAAAACGGCACGGTCAATGAACTATTCGTTGAGCGTACAGCCAAGCGTGGTTTGGTGGGCAATATTTATAAAGGCAAAGTGGTGCGCGTGCTGCCAGGCATGCAAGCCGCTTTTGTCGATATTGGTTTATCGCGTACTGCTTTTTTGCATATCAATGACATGATTTGGCCGCGCAGCCAACCTACACCGAATGTCTTTGAATTATTGCAGCCTGGGCAAATTCTAACCGTGCAAGTGATGAAAGATATGCTCGGTACTAAAGGCGCACGACTGAGCACTGATCTTTCCATTCCTTCGCGTTATTTGGTTCTAATGCCGTATGGCAGTCATATTGGCGTATCACAACGCATTGAATCGAGTGAAGAACGTGAGCGTCTACGCGGGATCATTGAAACCATTCAGGCTGAGCATAAATTACCAGGCTCAGTGATTGTACGCACAGCAGCCGAAGGCGTCGATGAAGCGGCCTTAGTGCAAGATATGTGTTACTTGGCAAAATTGTGGGAATACATTCAGCGTAAACAAAAAAGCATTGCTGTGCCTTCTTTGATTTTTGAAGAGTTGCCGTTACCGCAACGCGTAATTCGTGATTTGGCGAATGATAACACCGCCAAAATTTATGTCGATTCTCGTGAAATTCACGCCAAATTAAAAGAATTTGTGGATGAGTTTGTGCCCAATATGCACAATCGCCTGATTCATTACCCAGGCGAGCGCCCACTGTTCGATTTATACAATGTCGAAGAAGATATTCAAAAAGCATTGCAAACCCGTGTGGCATTAAAGTCAGGTGGTTATCTGATGATTGATCAGACCGAAGCCATGACCACCATTGATGTGAATACGGGTTCTTATGTCGGTGGTCGGACTTTAGAAGACACTGTTTTTAAAACCAATATGGAAGCGACACAGGTCATTGCCCGCCAGTTACGTTTGCGTAATTTGGGTGGCATCATCATTATCGACTTCATTGATATGCAAGAAGTACAGCATCGTGATGAAGTCTTGAGTCAGTTTGAGCGTATGCTTGAACGAGATCATGCCAAGACCAAAATTACCCAAGTGTCTGAACTGGGCTTGGTCGAGATGACCCGTAAACGCACCCGTGAATCATTAGAACATTTACTTTGTGAAGCCTGTCCAACTTGTCAGGGACGGGGATATGTCAAAACAGCAGAGTCAGTATGTTACGAAATTTTTCGAGAAATTTTAAGATACGCACGCGCATTTGAATCACAACGTGGCTTTACTGTCGTTGCGCACCCATCGGTGATTGACCGATTGTTAACTGCCGAAGCGCCAGCAGTGGCGGATTTAGAGCACTTTGTCAGCCGTGTGATTAAATTTCAGGTGGAAAATTTATATACGCAAGAGCAATACGATATCATTTTGAGCTGAAATTGTAACAGGATATCGCTAAACAGTTGTTACATCTGAAATTTTACTTTTTTGAGTGAATTCTCAATACTAAGCATACAGAGTAGCCAAAGCCGAACATCTCCCTCGGTTTAGCAAATGAGGTATGTCATGGGTATGAGTAAAGTTGTGATTCAAAAGAGTTTAAAAGTATTAGATCGTAAAGTGACACATAACGGTTATATTGTGGATGAGCAAGGTAAAGAAACTCAAATTACCACTGCAATGGTTAGCGCAGTTTGTCAGCAATTATTAAAACAGTGTCGTACTATTCAAAAATAAGGGGCAGCAATTGCCCCTTAATTGATTCTATTGAATTATTTTTCTGATGGATTGACGTATCAATCCACGATTTTATTGACCCCTTCAGGCGCATCAATAATCTGTTCAAAGCGCTGAATTTCATCTTCTAAGTGTTGCAATAAGTTTTGCATTTTCGGTAAGGCATGACGACAAGCAGTTAAACCAACTTCTAATTTGTCTAAATAGCTGGTCATGGTAATGTTTAAAGCTTGTCCATCTAACACGATTGAAGCAGGGTATAGTGCATCTAGCTTTGCACCATTCCAATACAAAGGTTCACGTGGGCCAGGTACATTGGAAATTACCAAGTTAAAGGCCTGACGCTTTGGCATAATGCCTGACAAAATATTTAAACCAGCAGCGCCGTAAACAAAAGCACTATAGTTCATAATTTGATTGGCATTCATGCGCTTAAAACGCTGCTTGGCATTTTGTACACTGCGGCGCACAATTTTTAAACGTTCAAGCGGATCTTCTTTGTGCGTACCTAAGTTGGCTAAAATCATGGTGATTCGATTGGATACTTCAGAATCGTCATCACGAATAGAGGCAGGCACCATTGCAATAAGAGGTTTTTTAGGTAATGCATATTGGCTGAGTAAGTACTCACGCAATGCGCCTGAGCAAATTGCCAGCACCACATCATTAATGGTTACGCCTAAAGCTTTGGCAATACGGTGCAAACGTGCAAACTCAAAAGATTGAGCGGCAAAACGACGTGAGGCGCTCACACGTTGGTTTAAGATGGTGCTTGGTGCTTGGAAGCTGGAGACATAATCAGGATTACGTCCCATATCTTTGGCAACAGTTTGTGATACTTCATAAACTGCGCGAGGGGTTGCTTCAAACTGACCTTTAACCCCACCAAAAATTTTCTTTAAACGGCTGACTTTCGGTTCTTTCAGGCGTTTAGCACGCGGACCTTCCACACACCAAGGCGGTACAATTCTTTTTGCATTTTCGTCGTGCGAAAGGGATTTTTCCACCAAACGCATGCCAGCAATACCATCTACCATGGCATGATGAATTTTAAAGAACATTGCAAAACGATTATCTTCAATGCCTTCAATAATATGGCAAGTCCATAAAGGTTTGGCACGATCAATCAACGAGCTGTGTTCTTGTGAAATATAAGTTAATAATTCACGAATACGGCCTGGCTTTGGCAAGGCAATATGACGGAAGTGATGATCGAGATCGAACTCTTCATCTTCATCCCAAAACAGACCATTGAGCTTATTGTTAAATGGTGCAATAGGCATCGACTTTGAATTGCGAATATCGGCAACCAAGTCTTGAATAAAAGTGGCTGGTGCATGTTCTGGAATTTGGAATAAGAATAATCCGCCCACATGCATGGGCTGTTGACGTTTTTCGAGTGATAGGAAAATAAAATCAATAGGGTGTAATGGACGCATATTGTGGATTGCCTCACTGCAATTTCTACGCTTGTTCTTATCTGAACAAGGTTTTTAGAGTTATATAAGATTTAATTCAGTATATCTTTTTTATCAAACAAATATAGTGATTTTTGCGCCATCGCAAGTCAATAAAAATCACAGTAAAACTGTGATTTTTATTGTAGTAATAGATGTATTATTTTAAATTTCCAGCATGTAGACCGCATTCTTTGTGCGTTGCTTCTTCCCACCACCAACGACCTTCACGTTCATGTTGATTTGGCAACACAGGGCGGGTGCAAGGTTCACAGCCAATTGAAATAAAACCTTTTTCATGCAAACGATTGTATGGAATTTCCATCATGCGAATATAATTCCACACGTCACTGCTTGACCAGTTTGCCAGTGGATTGTATTTGATTAATTGCTTGTTAGGACCTGAAAATCCTGCATCTGCTTGTACGACAGGAATATCTTGGCGTGTACCCGGACTTTGGTCTTTACGTTGTCCTGTAATCCAGCCATCTAGTGTTGCCAGCTTTTTGCGTAAAGGCTGAACTTTACGAATTCCGCAACATTCCTGATGTCCATCTTCAAAAAAACTAAATAAGCCTTTTTCTTGTACCAATTGTTGGACTGTTTCGGTTTCAGGAAAGCAAATTTCGATCTCAATATTATAATATTTGCGTACAGTTTCTAAAAATTGATAGGTTTCAGGATGCAAACGTCCTGTATCTAAACTAAATACACGAAATGGCAAACCTAAATTAGACGCCATATCAATCAGTACCACATCTTCTGCGCCAGAAAAAGAAATTGCAACTTCACCCTGCTGGTTCAAAGCAAGTTTTAAAATCTCGCTCGGTGATTTATCGGCATATTCAGTCGCGAGTGCATCAACAATGTCTATGGTGGGAATGGTGCGCATAAATCTTCCTGCAGTCGGCTTGAGGGCTAATCTTTGTTCTTGAGCGGATTATTTTAATGGAATTCCTAAAAAGGTCTTATCACTAAAAAATAAATGCTTATGAATGAAATAGATTTAAAAAAGAACAAGGCAAATAGCAAATCTTCGGCTATGATAGGGAAAAATTTTTACAGGTATTTTGGGAGAACCCATGGAAATCGTATGTCTTGATCTTGAAGGTGTGTTAGTTCCAGAAATTTGGATTAACTTTGCTAAAAAAACTGGCATTAAAGAACTTGAAGCAACTACACGTGATATTCCAGACTACGATGTGTTGATGACTCAGCGTTTAAATATTTTAAAGCAGCATGGCTTGGGCTTAAATGATATTCAGGCCGTGATTGCAGACATGGGGCCATTCCCGGGCGCGAAAGAGTTTGTCGAGTGGGTGAGCACACACTTCCAATTGATTATTCTTTCAGACACGTTCTATGAGTTTGCACATCCGTTGATGAAGCAATTGGGCTGGCCAACCATTTTCTGTCATAAATTAGAAACAGATGAAAATGGCATGATTACAGCATATAAATTGCGTCAACCCGACCAAAAGCGCCAGGCGGTTAAAGCCTTACACGGTTTAAATTTCCGTGTAATTGCTGCAGGTGATTCGTATAACGATACAACGATGCTAGGTGAAGCGGACAAAGGTTTCTTATTTGATGCACCTGAAAATGTGATTGCAGAATTCCCACAATTCCCTGCAATTTATGGTTATGAAGCATTAAAAGAAGCAATTCGTGGTGCTTCGGTACGTGATATTCCAGCTTAATTCCGAAGCTGAATACAATAAAGGGCATCATTTGATGCCCTTTGTTTTTATGCGATATTAACAGTGCATTGATTTAGAAGCGGTAGCCGATTTTTAGACCATAACCCAAAGCATAGTTGTCTTCAAATTCACCAACGTCTGTTGTACCCGTACGTGCAGTGGCATCACCCAACCAGAAGTATTTTACGCCAGCTTGAATAAAATAATTTTCCGCAGGGCTATATTGACCACCTAAACCTACGCTCCAGAAGCCTTCAACAGGGCCTAAAGTAGTTACAGGGTTACCTGCACCAGAATCCCAACCTACAGAAGCAGAACCAGACCAATGACTATTAAACTTGCGACCCACGCCTACGGTTGCAGACCATTGATCATCTGAATAGTCAATAAGGTTATTGCCAGAAGCTGCATTTAAAAACTTTGGTGTGACCGCAAATTGATCCCAATGTACCCAACGGATATTGGCAAAAGCTAAAGTATTGGCTGCAACACCTGTTTGAAAATCAATGTTTACTGATTGCGGAGTTACAACTTCAGTGAGTGCATTTGGTCGTTGAGTTGCGCCAAACCCAAAAGTTTCAGTTGTATCGAGTTCATGTTTGATTTCTGAACGATAGGTAACCGCAGCTCTCAATGCGATTTCAGGAATTTGATAAGCAAATCCAGCAAGCCAGCCGTAAGCATCATCTTCTTTTAAATTAATGTCGTAGCTGCCAAGTTTATCCTCACCTCCGTATGCAAGCCCACGTAACGATACTGTACCTTTTACGGTTTGCCAAACTGGACCTGCGTAAAAATTCCAGTTTTCTGTAGGTTGGTAACCAATTAAAGCAGTAAGGTTGTGTGTTTCCACTTCTACTTTTGTGCCTTCAATTCCATTATTAAACATGCTCTGTTCTAGGCTATACATCGCATCTGCACCAAATGGCTGATCATATAAAAGACCTAAAGAAATTTGTTCAGTCGCTTGTACTTTAATTGCAGCAGAAGGGAAGTAATAGTCTTCAGCCATATCGCTGACGTTATTTTTTATAAGATCTTTTCCTTTAACTGTTGGATCTAAAACTGAAATACCTGCTTCTGCATAATTACCTGGTTGTAAAAATGCAGCAATAGATTGACCGGAACGGTCTAAACCAGCAGCAAGCGCAGGTGTAAGTGGGAGAGTGCTAAGTAAAATAGCCGAATAGATTTTATTGAGCTTCATGGTCGTTCCGTGATGCTTTATGTAACAAAAAGTGCAGGAAAAGTAACATATTTAAAAAAAGAGTAAATGCTCAACTTCGCAGAATAAATGAACTGAATAAGTTATAAATCGCAGTTGATTAGAGTAAAAGTACTATTTTTAGGTCTTAAGTAAATGAATTTTATTAAATAATTTTTTAGGGTGATGTTTGGGTAAATATGAGTTTAATTGCTTTAAGTTTGAACATTTGGTTAACACTTGTATAAAAACTGGAGGTTTTAAGTGCAAAAAAAGCCACCCTGAAGGGTGGCTCCTTTGAAAAACAAGAGATTAGAAGCGGTAACCCATTTTTAGACCGTATGCGATGGCATTGTTATCTTTAAATTCACCAACATTTGGACTAGCTGCAGTTGTAGCGGTTGCATCACCTAACCAGAAGTATTTAACACCACCCGCAATAAAGTAGTTTGGCGCAGGTGAGTATTGAACACCGAGACCTACGTTCCAATAGCCTTCAGTTGGACCTAATGTTGTGACTGGATTGCCAGCACCAGAATCCCAACCTACAGATACATTACCTGCCCATTTATCATTTAATTTACGACCTACGCCTGCGGTAGCAGACCATTGGTCTTTATTATATTCAACTAGATTGGCGCCTGGTACTAATAAGTCAACAACATAACCAAAGTCATTAGGTCGAATTGAAAAACCATCCCAATTCACCCAGCGAACATTAAGGAAGCCTACAGTGTCAGCCATAATACCAGATTGTAAGTCTAAATTAACAGACTGTGGGGTTGTTACAGCAGTTTTACCTGGTTGATATTGTGCGAGTGCTGCAGGGTTCATGGCGCCAACCATTGCTACACCACTTAGTTCACCAGCAAGAGGGTGAGTTACATTTTCAGCGGCTTGCAATTCATGCTCGATTTCAGAGCGGTAAGTCAAAGAGGCTTTTAAGGCAATTTCTGGAATTTGGTAAGCCAAACCAGCAATCCACCCTAGCTCACTGTCTTCTTTCATGTTGGCATTATAACTTAAAGCTCCAAAAGGACCATAAGCCCCACCACGTAACGCAACATCACCTTTAGCTGTTTGATAAACTGGACCCGCATAAATATTCCAGTTTTCAGTTGGTTGGAAACCAAATAAGAAAGTTAAATTTTCAGTTGTAACTTCAGCACGAGTACCATCATTTCCTGTTGGATTGAATGCAAGAGATTGAGCTGTATATTCAGCTTCTGCACCGAATGGTTGATCGTAAATTACACCGAAAGAAAACTGATCGGTTACTTGTAGTTTTAAGGCAGCGTGAGGGAAGTAATAATCACTCGCCATGTCACCTGTTGCCTGTCCACCTAAAGCAGCAGAACTTGTACCAGATACATCTGGGTCTAATACAGAAATGCCAGCTTCAAAATAGTTACCCGGTTGTAAGAACGCAGCGATAGATTGACCAGAACGATCCATTGCTGCAGCAAAAGCACCTGTCATTGGTACAGTTGCTAAAATCATTGCTGTGCTAAGTGCTTTTAATTTCATTATACATTTCCCTTGGGCTATAAAGTCTTTTATGACAGTTTTTGTTGATGCTTTAAGCTTTCATTTAGGATGATTTCGACTTGTGCAAACCGAGACCATTTGTTACTCCATGTGACAAAAATATCACAATTAAAATAAGAGTAAATGCTCTAGAAAAAACTAATCAGTATAAAAAACACGCTGAATAGAGTATTTGTTCTAATTTTTATGGGTTTTTGGCTTGTTAGTGATTGAAATTAAAGAATAAAATCTAAAAATGAATCTCTTGTTTAAATGTTTTTAATTGGTTAAAAAAAATACTTTTTTTCGAAACTTATTTTGTTGCAAGGCATATCTTGCAACAAAATGGTGTGCATTAACGTGTGGTTTTTCCAAGCTTTGCCAATAAAATAACAGGAATAAGACCGACCAATACAATCAACAAGGCAGCCACAGCACCATCTTCATAAGTTCCTCTAGAGGCTTCTGCATACAATTGGGTAGCGAGTGTTTCCATATTTAGAGGACGGAGCAATAAAGTTGCTGGCAGCTCTTTCATGCAGTCTACAAAGATTAATAAAGCTGCAGAAATAATGGCAGGACGCAATAATGGCAAGTGCACACGCCATAAAATCGCAAAGCTGTTTTGTCCTAAATTACGTGCAGCATCATCAAAAACACCATGAATACGGTTATAGCCTGACTCAATGCCACCTACTGAAATAGCTAAAAAACGCACAGCATAAGCATAAATAAGGGTAAAACTGGTGCCGAGGAATAATAAACCTGTGTGTATCCCTAATTTAAATTCTAAAAAGTCGGCAATGGCATGATCAATTTTACCCAAAGCCAGCATGAGACCAATCGCTAAAACGGTTCCTGGAATGGCATAACCTAAGCTAGAAATGCGGCTAAACCAGTTGTGTTTGCTAAAACGTGCAGCACTGACAATAAAGAAGCCAATCAAAATGGTGACGATGGTGGCAATACTGGCAAGCATCAGTGTGTTGATGGATGCTTGGATCAGATAATCTGAGAACCCTGCATATTGAATACGTTTATAGGATTCGACCAATAAATGACTGGTTGGAATTAAAAAGCCAATACAGACAGGAATTAAACCTAAACCCAATAATACGAGTGCTTTAACACCTTTGACTGATTGTGCAGGCATTAAACGGCTGCGTTGAGCCGAGTTCATATAGCGCTGTTTACGTCGTCCTAAACGCTCTACTAACACCAATAAGGTAATAATCATCAACATGAAAATGGCAATTTGTGCAGCACTGGCTAAATCGGACTGATTGGTCCAGGTTGAATAAATCGACAAAGTTAAGGTTTTAATGCCTAAAAATTCTGTTGCACCAATATCATTAATGGTTTCCATTAAAACCAGACTAGTACCCACAGCAATTGCAGGACGTGCCAGTGGAATTGCAACACGTAAAAACACTTGATCGGGTTTTAATCCTAATGTACGTGCAACCTCAATTAAACTGGCCGATTGCATCAGAAACATTGCACGGGTGCTTAAATACACATACGGATACAGTACAAAGCTAAGCAAGAAGATGCCGCCCCAAACTGTACGAATATTAGGAAACCAAAACTGTTGTAATTCTAAATTAAACCCATCCCGCAGGATACTTTGCACAGGGCCAATGGGGTGCAAAATGTCGATATAACTATACGCAATAATATAAGTTGGTACGGCTAAAGGCAGCAGTAAGGCCCAATCTAAAAATGCACGACCTCGGAATTGATACGCTGTTACAATCCATGCGCTGCCTGTACCAATCAGGATGGTGAGAATACCCACACCCAACAATAAAATCCCTGTTTCTGCCAACGTGTGTGGAATTACATAACGCAGCAGATGCCCCCAAATTTCGCTATCACCTTGTAATGCTGTCCAAATTAAAGCGAGCACAGGTAAACAGGCGAGTAGCGTCAATAACCCACTGAGCGAAAATAAAAAATTAAATTTATTTTTAAGCATTGCAATAGAGGTACTAAATAAGGGAGGAGGGATCAGCTGAGCATCTTACAGTGCAAAGCGCTGCACTGTAAGATAAAAGCAGAAAATTTTAGCGGTTAAACTGGACTTTATCGACCAATAAGTTGGCGGCTTTACGGTGACGTGCAATATCGCTTAAGCGAATCGAGTCGATATTGAGTTTACCGAAGCTAGCAATAATTGGGTCAATTTTTACCCCAGGTTTGACTGGGTATTCAAAGCCGTTTTGTGCGTAAATGGCTTGCGCGTGATCAGAAGCTAGAAACTCGAGCAACTGTACGGCTTCTTTACGGTTTGGTGCATGTTTAGAAACCACTGCACCCGATACGTTGACATGCGTTCCACCATTTTTAAAGCGTGGTAACACAACATTAATCGCATTGCCCCAGCGTTTTTGTTCCGCGTCACCTGTACGCATCGTGCCGACATAATAGGTGTTGGCAACGCCAATATCACAAATTTTACCTAAAATATCACGCGCCACATCTCGGTCACCACCACTTGCTGGGCGTGCTAAATTGGCTTTCACGCCACGCAACCAAGTTTCGGCTTGTTTTTCACCATGATGGGCAATATAAGCCGCAATTAAAGCAGTGTTATATGGATGGTTGCCTGAGCGAATACAGATTTTATTTTTCCATTTTGGATTGGCTAAATCTTCATAAGTAATCGCATTAAGCGGTGTACGGTCTTTAGAGGCATAGACGGCACGTGCACGCATCGACAAGGCATACCAATGACCATTGGCAGCACGTAAATTGGCAGGAATTGCACTATTTAAGGTTTTAGAACTCACGCGCTGGGTTAAACCACTTTCTACTAAATCAACCAAATTGCCAAAATCTACAGTCAGCATCACATCGGCAGGAGAACGACGACCTTCTGCTTTTACACGTTCCAATAAACCATCTTTAATAAAAACCGTATTCACTTTTACCCCAGTTTTTTGGGTAAATTCGGTTAATAAGGTTTGAATCAGCACAGGTTCGCGCGTGGTGTATAAATTGACTTCCGCTGCTTGTGCGACACTTGCACTAAATGCAAGTAAACCTGTAACAAGCAATGATAAATTAGACAGTGGTTTCATGCAGTATTCCTAATTAAAAAATTTAAATTGAAATCTAAACCTGAATCGCGGCCTGAGAAGAAGGCGGTGTGGTGGCTGATTGCTCATCAGAAGCCAAGTAATAACAGCTGTTTAAATCGACAGAAACATAGACCTGATCAGTAGGTTGAATATCTTGAAGGTGGTTCACTTGTGCTAAAAGCGTGAGATCATGATCGCGTAGTTTTAGATGCAGTTGTTGTGCATGACCCATAAAACTGGATGACACAATGCTTGCTGGCAATGCATTTTCACTTGGTGTTTGGCTGAGGCGCAATTGATGCGGACGGAAGCAGCAAACGATTGAGTCTTGAGCGTTTACATGTTCTGGTAAATCAATCTTGCCAAATACAGTGTGAATTTCTTGCTGCTTGATGCGCGTTGGAATTTCATTCAACGAAGAAAAATATCGTGCAGCAAACAACGTTTTCGGCTGTAAATAAAGTTGTTTCGGTGAACCAATTTGAATAATTTGCCCTTGATGCATCAAAATAATTTGATCGGCAATTTGCAATGCTTCTTCTGGGTCATGTGTCACGATAACCGTAGTCGTTGCAGTTTGTTTGAGGAGTTGAATGGTATTTTGACGAATTTGATCACGCAGACGATGATCCAAATTTGAAAAAGGTTCATCCATCAACAAAACTTGCGGTTCTGGTGCTAAGGCACGTGCTAAGGCAACGCGTTGTTGTTCGCCGCCCGAAAGTGTATATGGATAGCTGTCTTGATGATGCAACATGGAAACATGCGCTAAAGCTTGTTTGGCAATGGTTTCCCGCTGCGCTTTGGGAAATTTCTTTAAGCCAAACATAACATTGTCTAACACACTTAAATGTGGGAAAAGTGCATAATCCTGAAACACTAAACCAATATTGCGTGCTTCCGCAGGAATCTGTGCTTGCTCACTCCACAAGGTATTTTGTTCCAGTTGGATTGTGCCGCTGCTTGGTGTTTCCAAGCCTGCAATCAGACGTAGCATTGTGGTTTTGCCGCAGCCTGAATGACCTAATAAACACACAATTTGTCCACTCATCGCTGACCATGTTGCTTGTTGCACTGCAAAACGCGAACCAAACTTTTTACTGAGCTGTTGGATCGTCAAGACATTGGCAGGTTGAGCAGCGTACGCATTCATAGTTTATTCACACGACAAATTTTGTGCTCAAATGATAACTAAGAATTCTTCTCATGTAGAGTCTTTTTATCATTTAGAATGTAAATGATGTAGTTTTTGCTACAAAAAGTTGAAATATCAACTGAAAACAATAGGTTGGAATTTAAATTATTTTAAGTGTAGCACTTTATTTATGGGCTATTAAAAGGGGGGGCTTAAAAGCAAAAAGTTACTGCCGAAGCAATAACTTTTCAATTTTTAGAAATCTGTACTATGCGTACTATGCAAATTAAGGTTTTTTCGCATTAAGCACTCTAAATAAAATGTACATCAAGACCACCCATACAGGAATCATAATGACTGATTCTTTAAAGCCTTGAGTCCACATAATATAAAGTACCACTGCAATAAACGCTAAAACCAAATAGTTGCTAAATGGTGACCATAGCGCAGGGAACTTAGTTGGAATCGCTAATTTTTTCAGTGTGCTGGTAAATTTAAGGTGAGTCAAACTGATCATCGCCCAGTTTAGAACCAAAGCACCAACCACAATGTACATGAGGTGGCTTAGGGCTTCTTCTGGTACAAAGTAGTTCAATAATACACAGCCAAAAATCAACACTGCAGAGAATAGGACGGCTGGGATTGGCACACCTTGTTTATTCACTTTTAGGAAAATTTTTGGTGCGTTGCCTTGTTTGGCTAAACCGAACAACATACGGCTGTTGGCATACATCCCACTGTTATACACAGAAAGTGCAGCAGTCAGAATCACAAAATTCAGTAAGTGTGCAGCCCATTCAATACCCATCTGACTAAAAATCATCACGAATGGACTTTTATCTAAACCACCTAAATCGAGCTGATTCCAAGGCACTAAAGACAACAGAATAGTGAGCGAACCGACATAGAAAATCAGGATACGGAACACCACTTGGTTAATGGCTTTAGGGATTGTTTTTTCTGGGTCTTGTGCTTCGGCTGCTGCCATACCAATCAATTCAATGCCGCCAAAGGCAAACATCAGGAAAGCCAACATAAAGAATAACCCTTCAAAGCCATGCGGGAAGAAGCCGCCATGTGCCCAAAGGTTGCTGAATGATGCGGTTGAATTGGCATCTGCAGAAAGTAAGAGATATAAACCAAACACAATCATCGAAACCACAGCAGCGACTTTAATGATTGCTAGCCAGAATTCTGACTCACCATAGAACTTTACATTGCCCAAGTTAATAATGGTAATCACAATGAAAAAGAACAGTGCCGAAGTCCAAGCAGGAATATGCGGCCACCAGTAGTTAATATATTTGGCAACTGCGGTGAGTTCTGCCATTGCCACCAAAATATACAAAATCCAGTAGTTCCAACCTGCTAAAAAGCCAGGGAATTTACCTGCATATTTATAGGCAAAGTGACTGAATGATCCTGCAACGGGCTCATGAACAATCATTTCCCCCAATTGGCGCATAATTAAAAATGCAATAAGACCACCAATGGCGTAACCCAAAATAATAGAAGGGCCAGCAGATTGGATGACCTGCGCGGAACCTAAGAATAAGCCTGTACCAATTGCTCCACCCATGGCAATCAATTGAATATGGCGGTTCTTTAAGCCACGCTGAAGTTGTGAAGACTCGTTGTTCAAAGTATTCAGCCCGACAAGGAAAAAGTGACAAGATTGTAATAGATCAAATTTCATTAGCCTAGTAGCTAGACAATAATGAAATAAATTTATGATAAATATTAAAATATTTTATGGTTTTTATTTGTATAAAAGATAAGTGAATCAATATATTAATTTTATTTTTGCCTTATAAATCAAGATGACTGGTTAGGGTAAAATTTACCAAATGTTGTTTTTTTATACTTAAGTCAAGACCGCGATACCTTTTGAATAAAAACCGTTATGATGCAAAAGGGTCTTTTTATATTGACCATAACAATCAAAAACAAGGGAATAAAATTCATGCGTTTTGCACCACAAGTTAAAATTCCAGCGACTTATATGCGCGGCGGTACCAGTAAAGGCGTATTTTTTAAACTTGATGATTTACCTGCAGCGGCACAGCAGCCAGGCAAAATTAGAGATCAAATTTTATTACGTGTGATTGGCAGTCCAGACCCTTATGCCAAACAAATTGATGGAATGGGTGGTGCAAGCTCGAGTACCAGTAAAACCGTAATTTTAGCCAAAAGCACTCAACCCGATCACGATGTCGATTATTTGTTTGGGCAAGTTTCGATTGATCAGCCATTTGTAGATTGGAGTGGCAACTGCGGTAACTTAACGGCTGCAGTCGGTGCATTTGCGATCAGCAATGGCTTGGTTGATGCCAGTAAAATTCCAGAAAATGGCATTTGTACTGTACGTATCTGGCAGAAAAATATTGAAAAAACCATTATTGCGCATGTTCCAATGACGCATGGTCAGGTGCAGGAAACGGGTGATTTTGAGTTGGATGGCGTGACTTTTCCTGCCGCAGAAGTACAAATTGAATTCTTAGACCCTGCCGATGATGGCGAAGAAGGTGGGGCAATGTTCCCAACTGGAAATGTGGTGGACACTTTGCATGTGCCAGATATTGGAACATTCCAAGCGACCTTTATTAATGCGGGTATTCCAACAATTTTCCTAAATGCAGAAGAAATTGGTTATACAGGCACAGAACTGCAAGATGCAATCAATGGTGATGCACAAGCTTTGGCACGTTTTGAAACCATTCGCGCTTATGGTGCTAAACAAATGGGGCTGATTCAGGAAATTGCTGAAGCTGAAAAACGTCAGCATACGCCAAAAATTGCCTTTGTTTCTGCGCCAAAAAGTTATGTATCTTCAAGTGGTAAACAAATTCAGGCTGAAGATACCGATTTATTGGTACGTGCATTGTCGATGGGTAAATTACACCATGCCATGATGGGCACAGCAGCAGTCGCGATTGGTACAGCCGCAGCTATTCCGGGAACATTGGTCAACTTGGCTGCAGGTGGGGGTGCGCGTGAAGCTGTACGTTTTGGACATCCATCAGGTACGCTTCGTGTGGGTGCGCAAGCCGTACAGGAAAATGGACAATGGCAAGTCAAAAAAGCTGTGATGAGCCGTAGTGCACGTGTATTAATGGAAGGTTGGGTGCGTGTACCTGCGGAAACATTAGAATAAGTTTTGCTTCGAACAGACCCTAATTAACTAAATGCAGCCTCTATTTCGATAGGGGCTTATTTATGGCTGAAATGTTATATCAGTTCAGTTAAGGCTTAAAAAACTTTGAATTACAGGTACAATGCTGCAACACAGGCAGCTTACTGCTTATTAGACATGAACCAACAACTCGAGGCGAATGTGTCATCACTTCACGATTTACAGGCGCATGCATTAACCGCAGCCCAACAACGTATTCAGCAAGACTTGCTTACCGCTTTAGAGGCTTTTGCATTGCCAGAACCGTTAAAGTCTGCCGTGCATCATGCCGTCATGTTGGGTGGAAAACGTGTTCGCCCTGCCTTGTGTTATGCCACCGCAGCATTAAGACCGAATCAAAACTCTGCTGCGGTACGCCGTGCTGCAGTTGCGATTGAGCTGATTCATTGCTATTCATTGGCACATGATGACTTGCCGTGTATGGACAATGACTTGTTGCGTCGTGGGCAACCGACGTGCCATGCAGCGTATGGTGAAGATACAGCATTGTTGGCAGGCGACATTTTACAGTCGATGGCATTTGAAATTTTAGGTAGTCGTTTGTTTGATCAGGCTGTTGCAGTAGATCAAGGCATTGTGCTCAAACAGATGCAAATTTTAGCCACCGCTTCTTCAAAAATGGTCTGTGGTCAGGTTTTAGACTTGCAGTCTGAAGGTAAACAGGTAGATCAGGCGACTTTGGAAAATATCCACCGTAATAAAACAGGGGCGTTAATTTCTGCAGCGGTGATGATGGCCGCTGTGACCGTGTTTGATGGACGAGATAAAGCGATTCCGCAATTGCGTGAATATGCGCAGGCGATTGGTTTAGCCTTTCAGGTACAAGACGATATTTTAGATATTATTTCGGATACTGAAGTACTAGGTAAAACTGCAGGGAAAGATGAACAAGTTGAAAAATCGACCTATCCTGCACTCATGGGCTTGGAAAAAGCACAAGCTTATGCACAAGAATTGCACGATCAAGCCTTTGCTGCGTTGGCATATTTTAAAACTGATACCGTCTTAGAGTTACAGCAAATTTCCGAGTTTTTATTGTCACGTAAAAGCTAAATTATTCTAGATGGAGGGCTTGTGGCTCTCAATACTCAAAAGCGAGCAGATGCTCGCTTTTTTGTGCTTTATGAAAGTGTTAGCTGTTTTAAGCGACACACTTTAATGCAGATTCTATACGGCTTTATTCTTGTAGCGTTGCATCAGGTGGTAAAATTGCTTTGCCTTGTTTTAAGCTGTCTAAAGCCTCGCGGTTAAAATCTACCAACAAAGAATTATTTTGTGGATCAATCGCATAACGGCTAATTAATTTTTGATCGCCTTGTAAGGTTTCAAGGCGGTATTCATCTGCAATATTCATAATGCCGTCTAAATTAATGGTGGCAGATGCTTTGTCTTGGCGAAATAACTCGTAAATATCACGCAGGTCAAAAATTGCATTTTGTGCGTCAGGATGTTTTTCAAAATAATTTTGCAAATGACGAATAAATAATTGCGCAAACATGAAGTAATTTGGTTTGTGGGTATAGTCTAAGCTCATGTGTTTACTCCTTATTATTCAAATTTTTAATGCTTACTAGGAATAGCACACTCTGGGTGAAAAATTAAAGAAACTCAGGGTCTAAGTTGCAAAAACTACACAAAATTTTGTGCGGCTTAAACTAAGCTGAAACCTGAAGTTGCGATGATCTCTCTATAAATTTAAAAACTTTGCAACGAACCGCTCAATTGGTGTTTTGGAAAAAATAATCACAACTGACTTATCTATTTGTTAAAGCGATTAAGAGCCCTACGGAGTAGTGGAATTCTAAAATATCAAGTATTTGAATAAAAAATCATCCGAAAGACTAAGACTTATGAACTAGCAAGTGAAATCATAAATCAGGTACAATTGGCGTGATTAATTTTGTGTTTGGTGTATTTGAAGGCCAATACATACATTCTTTGTTAATAAATAGGCCTGCCAGGAGTTATCCCCGCATGAGTGCCATTACTCCATACGAATGGGCAATTATTGCCTTCGTGATCGGCGTTACATTTTTATGCGTCTTTATGCTGACCGTTCCTTTACTCCTTGGGGGTAAATCATGGGGGCGTGCGAAGCAAGAGCAGTTTGAGTCGGGTGTTGTAGGTGCTGGTGGAGCACGTATCCGCTTATCTGCAAAGTTCTATTTGGTTGCAATTTTCTTCGTTGTTTTCGACTTAGAAGCACTTTATCTATACGCATGGGCAGCTTCTGTTCGTGAAGTAGGTTGGGTGGGCTTTGCAACGGCTGCTGTATTTATTTTAGTTTTACTCGTTGGCTTAATTTATGAATTATCAACTGGTGCGCTGAACTGGGCTCCATCTGATAAGCGTAAAGCAGCAGGGATTAAACCTAAAATTGGTTCGCCAAATATGGATCTTGCAGAAATCACACGCTTTAACTCAATTGAAGAATTGGTAACGGACCCTACCGGTCAAATTCCAGCTCAATCCTCTGGTCGTGTAAAAAAATCTGCGACTACCTCATCTGACAAGGAGTAACTCGGGATGAAATATACCTTAACCCGTGCGAATCCCGATGCTGATCAATATCCACTTCAAGAGCGTCAGATCGTAACCGATCCGCTTGAAGAAGAAGTGAATAAAAATGTGTTCATGACTCGTTTAGAGGACTTGGCACATACAGCAGTAAACTGGGGACGTAAGAACTCAGTTTGGCCGTTTAACTTTGGTACATCGTGCTGCTACGTAGAGTATGCGACGACCTTAACAGGTGTGCATGACTTGTCACGTTTTGGTGCAGAAGTTATTCGTGCTTCACCGCGTCAGGCAGACTTGATGATTGTTGCAGGTACGTGTTTTGTGAAAATGGCACCTGTAATTCAACGTTTGTACGAGCAAATGCTTGAGCCTAAGTGGGTAATCTCAATGGGCGCATGTGCAAACTCAGGTGGTATGTACGACATTTATTCAGTTGTGCAAGGTGTGGATAAAATCATTCCTGTGGATGTGTACATTCCGGGTTGCCCACCACGTCCTGAAGCATTAATCCAAGCATTAATGTTATTACAAGACCAAATTCAATTAGAGCGTCGTCCGTTGTCTGCGGTGATTGGTGATGATCTTAAGCCAGTATATAAGCCGAAGATGATGCCAGAACGTGACCGTAAGAATGCACAGCGTATTGCGGTGAAAAACTTACGCTCTATGGATGAAATTAAATAATTTAAACGTACAAATATTGATGCACCCGACGGGTGTAGTTGTCGTTTAGGTTGACTGAATTTGTATTAAATAGGAAGCCAAGCCAATGGCTGAAACTGACATTGCTATGCCAGAATCAACAGCAGTTGATTCACGCCCAGCATTTGCAATTGTAGAAGAGCTCAAAACCAAATTTGGTGAGAACTTCTACGTGCAAACGACTTTTGAAGATTTTCCAACAGTCTGGGTTGAGCGCGCACGTGTACAAGAAGTTTTAATGTTCTTGCGTACAGTGTCACGTCCATACGTGATGTTGTTCGACTTGTCTGCGGTAGATGAGCGTTTGCGTACTCACCGCGATGGTCTACCTGCGTCTGACTTTACTGTGTTCTATCACTTGTTATCGCTTGAGCGTAACACGGACATTCGTATTAAAGTTGCGTTGAATGAGAGCGATCTCAACATTCCAACAGCAACCAACATTTGGCCAAATGCCAACTGGTACGAGCGTGAAGCTTACGATATGTTTGGTATCAACTTCGAAGGGCATCCAATGCTTCGTCGTATCTTGTTGCCAACATACTGGGAAGGTCACCCGTTACGCAAAGAGTATTCTGCACGCGCAACGGAATATACACCGTATATGCAGAACCAAGCCAAACAAGACTTCGAGCAAGAACACCTTCGCTTTGTGCCTGAAGATTGGGGCTTAAAGCGCGGTAATAAAGACGAAGACTTCATGTTCCTGAACTTGGGTCCTAACCACCCATCTGCGCACGGTGCGTTCCGTGTAATTTTGCAGTTGGATGGTGAAGAAGTGAAAGACTGTGTGCCAGATATCGGCTATCACCACCGTGGTGTGGAAAAGATGGCTGAGCGTCAAACTTGGCATTCATTCATTCCTTATACAGACCGTGTGGACTACTTGGGTGGTTGTGCGCAAAACATGCCGTATGTCATGGGTGTGGAACAACTGGCAGGCATTACTGTGCCAGACCGCGCACAATGTATCCGTGTCATGATGTCGGAATTGTTCCGTATCAATAACCACTTATTGTTCATTGGTACTGCAATTCAGGATGCGGGCGGTATGACCCCTGTATTCTATATGTTCGCAGACCGTCAAAAAATCTACGATGCGATTGAAGCTATTACGGGTTACCGTATGCATCCAGCATGGTTCCGTATCGGTGGTACCGCACACGACTTACCAAACAACTGGCAACACCTGATTCGTGAAATCTTAGAGTGGATGCCAAAACGTATGAACGAATACTACACTGCGGCATTACGCAACTCGGTATTCATGGGTCGTACGCAAGGTGTAGCGCAGTATGATGCGAAATCTGCCTTGGCTTGGGGTGTGACAGGTACTGGTTTACGTGCAACAGGTATCGACTTTGACGTGCGTAAATACCGTCCATACAGTGGTTATGAAAACTATGACTTCGAAGTACCTGTAGAGTACGAAGGCGATGCTTACGCTCGTGTACTGGTTCACTTCCGTGAAATCGAAGAGTCATTGAAAATCATCAAACAATGTCTAGATAACATGCCATCTGGTCCATATAAAGCAGACCATCCATTGGCTGTTCCACCACCAAAAGACAAGACATTACAAGATATTGAAACCCTGATTACGCACTTCTTAAGCGTGTCTTGGGGTCCTGTAATGCCTGCTGGTGAAGCATCTGTAATGGCAGAAGTGGTGAAAGGTGCATCGAATTACTACTTGACTTCAGATAAGTCAACGATGAGTTACCGTACCCGTATTCGTACACCAACTTTCACGCATTTACAGCAAATGCCTTCTGTGATTAACGGCAGTCTGGTATCTGACTTAATCATTTATTTAGCGACCATTGACGTCGTAATGGCAGACGTGGATCGCTAAGGGGTAAACGCATTATGATGATTTTGACTGATAAAAAGCCACGTGTGAATGTTGAAGGGATTTTGACTGCGGAAGAAATCCATGAAATTGAACATCACATTGGTCATTATCCGTACCCACGTGCAGCATCTTTAGATGCCTTGAAGTGTGTACAGCGCCGTAATGGCTGGGTAGATGATGCGCAGCTCAATGCGATTGCACAGCTTCTAACCATCAGCGTTGCTGATTTAGAAGGTGTCGCAACATTCTATAACCGTATTTATCGCCAGCCTGTAGGTCGTCACGTGATTTTATTGTGTGACTCGATTGCATGCTTTTTGATGGGTGCAGAAACACTGGCAGAAGCATTCCAGCGTGAATTAGGCATTCAGTTTGGTCAAACGACTGCAGATGGTCGTTTCACGTTATTGCCAATTTGCTGTTTAGGAAATTGCGATAAGGGTCCAACCTTGATGATTGATGAAGATACTCACGGTTTAGTTGAGGTGACATCGGTGCAACAGTTATTGGAGAAGTATGTATGAATACCGAACCAAGACCAATTTATGGTGACGGTAACCCAGAAACGCATCCATTAACTTGGCGTTTAAGCAAGCAAGAGCACGTGCGTAATGCAGATGATTACGAAGCACTAGAAGGTTATGCAGGCTTTAAGAAAGCGATTTCTATGCCGCCTAAAGATGTGCTTGAAGTCATTAAAGCTGCGACAGTAAAAGGTCGTGGTGGTGCAGGCTTCCCAGCAGGGATCAAATGGTCACTGATGGCGCCAAACGACAATTCAGGTCCACGTTACCTGATTTGTAATGCCGATGAGATGGAACCGGGTACTTTCAAAGACCGTTTGTTGATGGAAAAACTTCCACACCAACTGATTGAAGGTATGCTGATTGCTGCGTACACGCTTGAAGCTACCCACGGCTATATCTTTATTCGTGGCGAATACATCGAAGCTGCACAGTACTTAAATGAAGCGATTGAGCAAATTCGTGCCAAAGGTTATTTGGGCGAAAACATTTTAGGTACCAACTGGGGCTTTGAGCTATACGTGCATACAGGCGCAGGTCGTTATATCTGTGGTGAAGAAACCGCATTGATTAACTCGCTTGAAGGTCGCCGTGCTAACCCACGTACTAAACCACCATTCCCGCAAGTTGCAGGGGCATGGGGTCGTCCAACGATTGTCAACAACGTAGAAACCTATAACAACTTACCTGCAATCATGTTGCGTGGTGCAGAGTGGTATATCGGTTTATCTGCAGGTAAATCGAAAGACCCTGGCACAAAAATTTACGGTGCTTCTGGTAAGGTGAAATTCCCAGGTCTATGGGAGCTTCCATTTGGTACGACTGCACGTGAAGTAATTGAAGACTATGCGGGTGGCATGCGTGATGGCTTGAAGCTAAAAGCATGGTTACCGGGTGGTGCATCTACCGACTTCTTGGCAGCAGAACACATTGACTTGCCTATGGATGCAGAAAGCATCATGAAGGCAGGTTCACGTTTAGGCACGTGTTTGCTTATGGTGGTCGATGAAACCCAATGTATGGTTTCTGCAACCCGTAACTTAGAAGAATTCTTTGCGCGCGAATCATGTGGTTTCTGTACCCCATGTCGTGATGGTTTACCGTGGGCTGTAAAAGCACTCAAAGCAATTGAAAATGGCGAAGGGAAAGAAGAAGACATTCAACATCTTCAAGAACTCACCAAAAAATTGTGGATTGGTAAGACCTTCTGTGCTCACGCACCAGGTGCGATGGAGCCATTAATGGGCGCACTCAAATATTTCCGTAGCGAGTTTGAAGCAAAAGTGGCAAATAGCCGTCCTGCTGCTCAAGCTAGCAACGTAGAACAAGCTTAAGGAATTCGACTATGGCTACAATTCATGTCGATGGAAAATCGTACGAAGTCAATGGCTCGGAAAACTTGCTGCAAGCATGTTTGAGCCTTGGGATCGACATTCCGTACTTTTGTTGGCATCCATCCTTAGGTTCTGTCGGTTCTTGCCGTCAATGTGCCGTGACCCAATATGCGAACCCTGAAGATACTCGTGGTCGCTTGGTGATGTCATGTATGACACCTGCTGCTGACAATACCTATATCTCGATTGAAGACAAGGAAGCAACGGAGTTCCGTGCTTCAATTGTAGAGTTCTTGATGACGAACCACCCACACGACTGCCCTGTCTGTGAAGAAGGTGGTCACTGTCATTTACAAGATATGACTGTAATGACGCAGCATGACCGTCGTCGTTACCGCTTCACCAAACGTACTCACTATAACCAAGAGCTAGGTTCGTTCATTGCACATGAAATGAACCGTTGTATCGCATGTTATCGTTGTGTGCGTTACTACAAAGACTATGCAGGCGGTACAGACTTTGGCGTTTATGCCAACGCATCACGTGTGTACTTTGGTCGTCCTGAGTCGGGTACTTTAGAATCTGAATTCTCTGGCAACTTGACTGAAGTATGTCCAACAGGTGTATTTACCGACAAAACGCACTCTGCACGTTATAACCGTAAGTGGGATATGCAATATGCGCCAAGCGTATGCCAAGGCTGTTCTTCTGGCTGTAACATCTCTCCGGGTGAGCGTTATGGCGAATTACGTCGTGTAGAAAACCGCTTTAACGGTGAAGTTAACCAATACTTCCTGTGCGACAAAGGTCGTTTCGGTACAGGTTATGTGAACCGTGAAGATCGTCCACGTCAGCCACAGTTCCGTAACGGTGCAAGCGTAGAAACCGTTTCTGTAGATACTGCACTTGATACAATTATTGCCAAAGTTCAAGGCAAAAAAGTTTTGGGTATTGGTTCACCGCGTGCATCGCTTGAATCAAACTTTGCTTTGCGTGAGTTGGTGGGTCAAGACAACTACTCAACAGGCTTATCGCAAAAAGAGCAAAACTTGGTTGAACTTGCAGCTTCAATCATGCAAACCGAAGGAATTTATAACCCAGGTATGCGTGAAATTGAAGATTACGATGCTGTGTTAATTTTGGGTGAAGATTTAACCCAAACTGCACCACGTATGGCCTTATCTGTCCGTCAAGCGGCGAAAAACAAAGCCAAAGAAATGGCTGCAGAGCGTCGTACCCCAGACTGGCTGGCTGAACCTGTGCAACGTATCGCACAAGATGCAAAATCACCAATTTACATTTTGGCTGCAACGCAAACGCGTTTAGCCGATGTAGCAACCGGTGAAGTGGTTGCATCTCCAAACGACATCGCACGTTTAGGTTTTGCGATTGCAGCTGCAGTAGCAGGCGATGTAATCACTGGTTTAGATGACGATGCCAAAGCATTTGCACAAACTATTGCCGACACGTTAAAAGCTGCGAAAAAGCCATTGGTGATTTCAGGTACAAGCTTACAAGAAGCTGCCATTATGGAAGCGGCTGCACAAGTGGCACAAAACTTGGGTGAGAACGCAGGTTTAACCCTAACTGTGCCAGAAGTGAACTCAATGGGCTTGGCAATTTTAGGTGGTCAAAGCCTAGAGCAAGCATTTGCACAAGATTATGATGCTGTGATTGTGGTTGAAAATGACTTATACCGTCGTTTACCTGCGGCACAAGTTGATGCCGCTTTGGCAAAAGCACAAGATGTAATCGTGCTTGATCATGCTGAAACAGCAACAGTGCAAAAAGCCAACATCGTACTTTCTGCAGCAAGCTTTGCTGAGGGTGATGGTACTGTAGTGAGCCAAGAAGGTCGTGCTCAACGCTTCTTCCAAGTGTATGACCCAAGCTACTACAAACCTGAACTAGCAATCAAAGAATCTTGGCGCTGGTTACACGCACTTGAAACAGGCTTAAAAGGTAAAGCAATTTCTTGGACTGTTTTAGATGACGTGATTGAATCTGTTGCGAAAAATATTCCAGCACTTGAAGCAATTCAGGATGTTGCACCAGATGCAGGTTTCCGTGTACATGGCTTGAAAGTTGCGCGTGAACCACGTCGTTACTCAGGTCGTACTGCAATGCGTGCGCCGTTATCTATTCACGAGCCAAAACAACCGACCGATGTCGATTCTGCATTAACTTTCTCTATGGAAGGTTATGTTGGTAACCAAACACCATCGGCACTTGTACCATTTGCATGGTCTGCAGGTTGGAACTCACCACAAGCTTGGAACAAATTCCAAGACAATGTGGGCGGTCACTTAAAAGGTGGTGATTCAGGCATTCGTTTATTCGATCGCTTAGCAAAACGTCCTGCACGTAGCTATGTGGCACCAGCACCTGTGCTAGCTAATCCTGAAAGCTTCCGTTTAATTCCAATGCATCACATTTTTGCATCGGGTGAATTTACGGTGAAAACGCCTGCAATGGAAACGCGTATTCCTGAAGCTGTATTTGCTGTAGGCACGCAAGATGCGCAGCGTTTGAATGTACAAGATGGTCAAACAATTACCGTACAAGCAGGTGAAACGTCTATCGTACTGCCAGTACAAGTGATTGAATATTTACCTACAGGTTATATTGGCTACCCAATTGGTCTTGCACCAACGGTATCTCTTGCAGAGCCTGTTTCAGTCGCGGTAGGAGTGTAATTCATGCAACAAGAATTAATCCGTCAGACGCCGCTGTGGGCTGAGAACTGGCCAATTGCCTATTCAGTCATTCAAGCGATTGTCATCTTACTGGTTGTAGTATTGATTGCTGCGCTCATGTCTTTTATTGAGCGTCGTTTACTGGGCTTATGGCAAGACCGTTATGGTCCGAACCGTGTAGGTCCAGGTGGTATGTTCCAGATTGTAGCCGACATGCTTAAAATCATGTTCAAAGAAGACTGGACACCTAAATTTGCCGACAAACTAACCTTCCGTATGGCACCAGCAGTTGCAATGGCAACTGCGGTACTGTCGTTCATGGTTATTCCTGTATCACCTTATTTAGGTGTTGCAGACATGAGCATTGGCCTGTTGTTCTTTATGGCAATGGCTGGTATTGCAGTCTATGCGGTGTTATTTGGTGGTTGGTCATCAAACAACAAATACGCATTGCTTGGTGGTCTACGTTCAGCAGCTCAAACCATTTCGTATGAAGTGTTCTTGGGTATTTCACTTATGGGTGTGGTTGCAATTGCAGGCTCATTCAACATGCGTGAAATTGTTGAAGCGCAACGTGATGTTTGGTTTGTGATTCCACAATTCTTAGGTTTCTTGATTTTCGTGGTTGCTGGTGTTGCGGTAACACACCGTCACCCATTTGACCAACCAGAAGCAGAACAAGAATTGGCAGAAGGTTATCACGTAGAATATGGCGGTATGAAATGGGGTATGTTCTTCGTTGCAGAATATGTCAACGTGGTACTGATCTCTGCGCTTATCGTGACTTTATTCTTCGGTGGATGGCTTGCGCCGTTTAACCTTGAAATTCCATTCATTCCAGCAGCTTTCTGGTTCATTATCAAAACAGCATTCTTTGTAATGATGTTTGTCTTGGCACGTGGTTCTTTAATGCGTCCACGTTATGACCAAGTGATGAACTTTGGTTGGAAAATTTGCTTGCCATTGGCGCTTGTTAACCTTTTGGTAACTGGTGCTGTGATTCTTATGAATCATTCGGCCTAAGACAGCAGGGAGAACAATATGTTTAAGTTTCTAGCTGGGTTTGGGTCAATTGTACGTTCACTGTGGATGGTTTTCTCACACGTGACACGTAAACGTGACACCATTTTGTATCCGGAAGTACCAGCCGAAGAAATTGTACCTCCACGCTTCCGTGGTCGTATTGTGTTAACACGCGATCCAGATGGCGAAGAGCGTTGTGTTGCATGTAACCTCTGTGCAGTTGCATGCCCAGTGGGTTGTATTTCACTACAAAAAGCAGAACAGGAAGATGGTCGTTGGTATCCGGAGTTTTTCCGTATCAACTTCTCACGCTGTATTTTCTGCGGTATGTGTGAAGAAGCATGTCCAACGACTGCAATTCAATTAACGCCTGACTTCGAGTTAGGTGAATATGTGCGTCAAGACTTGGTCTATGAGAAAGAAAACTTACTCATTTCAGGTCCTGGTAAATATCCTGACTACAACTTCTACCGTGTAACGGGTATGGCTGTTACAGGTAAAGACAAAGGTCAAGCGCAACGTGAAAGCGCACCTGTTGATGTACGGAGTCTATTACCATGATGTGGCCGTTTTATTTGATGGCACTCGTGGCCATTGTCTCTACGGTTCGTGTAGTCACTAACGCGAACCCAGTACATGCTTTATTAAGCTTGATCGTGTCATTGCTTGCAGTTGCAGGCATGTTCATGATCGTGGGTGCTCCATTTGCTGGCGCATTGGAAATCATTGTTTATGCGGGTGCGATCATGGTCTTGTTCGTATTCGTAGTAATGATGCTAAACCTTGGTCAGCAAACCGTTGAACAAGAGCGTAAATGGTTGACTTCATCTGCTTGGGCATATCCAGCTTTGATGAGCTTCCTAATTGGTTTGGTTTTAGTGTGGTCATTAAGCTCAAACTACACCACACCAAGCGCTTTAATGGGCACTGAAATGGTTGGTCCAAAAGCGGTTGGTCAAGCACTCTTTACTCAGTACTTATTATTGGTTGAAGTTGCCGCAATGTTATTACTTGCAGCTTTAGTTGCAGGCTTCCACATCGGTAAACGTGAACCAAGTGCAGAAGAGGAAAAAGAATAATGGGCAACATCCCTTTAGAACATGGTTTGATTGTCGCGACCATTCTTTTTGCACTCGGTTTTTACGGTGTGATGGTGCGACGCAACCTACTATTTATTTTAATGGGCCTTGAAATCATGATGAACGCTGCGGCACTGGCGTTTGTTTTGGCTGGTAGTGCATGGGTACAACCAGATGGTCAGATCATGTTTATCTTGATCTTGACACTTGCTGCGGCAGAGGCGTGTATCGGTCTTGCGATCGTCCTTCAGTTCTATCATCGCTTCCATCATTTGGATGTGGATGCTGCTAGTGAGATGCGCGGATGAGTTATTTATATCTAACAGTATTGTTTCCGCTCATTGGTTTTATCCTTTTAGCGGCAGGGCGTAACAACTTACCTGAAAAAGTTGCTGCGATTATTGGCGTTGGCTCAGTGGGGCTGTCTGCATTATTCGCTTTAATTGCAGGCATGGACTTTGTGAACAATGCTTCGGTTGCAACAACTCAACACTTATGGACTTGGTTCAATGTAGGTGGTTTTGCGCCAGCAATTAGTTTGCACCTAGATGGTTTATCTTTACTCATGCTTGGCATGATTACGGGTGTGGGTTTCTTAATTCACATCTTTGCCTCATGGTACATGCGTGGTGAAGAAGACTTTGCACGTTTCTTCTCTTACTTCAACCTGTTCGTTGCGAGCATGTTGCTGTTGGTTTTAGGCGATAACTTAGCGTTATTGTTCTTAGGTTGGGAAGGTGTAGGTCTGTGCTCTTACTTGCTGATTGGTTATTACTACCAAAACCCTGCAAATGGTTTTGCGGCAATCAAAGCATTTACCGTAACACGTGTGGGTGACGTTTTCTTACTGATTGCATTGTTCTTGCTGTATCAACAATTCGGCACCTTGAATACGCAATACATCGTAGAAAATGCAGCCAATGTAATGACTCAAAGCTCATCCATCACCATTTGGACAGCGTTAATGTTGTTCTTAGGTGCTGCGGGTAAATCTGCACAAATTCCATTGCAAACTTGGTTAGCTGACGCGATGGCAGGTCCTACACCTGTATCTGCATTAATCCACGCTGCAACCATGGTAACTGCGGGTGTTTACTTATGCTGCCGTATGTTCAGCGTATTTGAACTTGCACCTGAAGTGATGTTATTCATTTCAATTACAGGTGCTGTGACCTTGCTAGTTGCTGGTTTTGCAGCATTGGTTCAAACCGACATCAAACGTATTTTGGCTTACTCAACTATGAGTCAGCTGGGTTATATGTTTATGGCAGTTGGTGCAGAAGCATACCAAGCGGGTCTATTCCACATGTTAACTCACGCATTCTTCAAGGCATTATTATTCTTGTCTTCTGGTGCGGTGATTTTGGCTTACCATCACGAACAAAACATTTTCAAAATGGGTGGCTTGTTCTACAAGAACAAATTCCTGTTTGCATGTTTCGCGATTGGTGGCGGTGCATTGGCAGCGATTCCATTCTTGACCATTGGTTTCTTCTCAAAAGACGCTATTTTGGCAGCAGTTTGGACGCAAAGTCATATCGCAGGTATTCCGCTATATAACACCTTATATTGGGTGGGTGTAGCAGGTGCATTCTTAACGTCAATTTATACATTCCGCTTAATTTGGGTTGTATTCTTTGGTAAAGAAAACACACCGTATCACGAGATCAAAGGCGCAACTTACTGGTTCCCATTGGCAGTGCTTGCAGCACTTTCAACTGGTTTAGCGATTGTATTAAAAGCGCCAGTGATGAGCATTCTTGATGCTGCAAAAATCCCAGCATTTGTGATTCCTGAAGCATTAGAAGCAGGTGCACATGGTGCAGAGTATGTTGCAATTGGCGTGGCTTTGGCTGGTTTAGCTGTAGGCGTGGTGTTATTTGCCTTTGCTTACAACGCTGTAAAAGGTTTCGCGCAAACTTCATTGGGTGCGGGTCTTGCCAATATTTGCCGTAATGCACTTGGTTTCGATGCGTTGTATGACATCGTATTTGTAAAACCATACTTGCTGATTGCCAAACTATTAGGTCGTGATCCAGTGGATGGTATGTGGTTAGTACTGCCTGCACTGGTGAAAGGTGGTCATAGCTTTACAAGTTCACGTCAAACTGGTTCATTACGTGAGTACGCATCGAGTATGGCACTTGGTGTGGTGGTCTTACTAATGATCTTGATCGTGATTCAGGTCGTGGGGAAATAAGATGGATACTCCAAACAATTTAATTCTACCCGCGCTGATCCTTGTTCCGTTCATTGCAGGTTTTATTTGCTGGTTGGTCGATAAACTCGACGATAAATTACCGCGTTACATTGCTTTAGTGGGCATGCTCGTTACTTTGGGCTTAACTGTCGCATTGTGGCAAGGTGCTAGCTATAACTATGAATTAGGCGCTCAAGTTCCAACTTGGTCGGCTGAATTTATGTTGCCTTGGATTCAAACCCTAGGCATCAACATTCACTTAGCGGTGGATGGCTTATCTTTACTCATGGTGGGTTTAACCGCATTACTGGGTATTTTAGCGGTAGGCTGTTCATTTGGTGAGATTCAAAAGAACGTCGGTTTCTTCCACCTTAACCTTTTATGGTCTTTGGGTGGGGTAATTGGTGTATTCCTTGCGATTGACTTGTTCCTGTTCTTCTTCTTCTGGGAGATGATGCTTGTACCAATCTACTTCCTGATTGCGTTATGGGGTCATAAAGGTTCAAATGGTCGTTCACGTGTTTACGCTGCAACCAAATTCTTTATCTATACGCAAGTTGCTGGTTTAATCATGTTGATTGGTATCTTAGGTCTAGTGATCTACGGATACATGATGTCAGGTACAATTTCATTCAACTACAACTATTTATTGGCTGTAGCGAATACACTTGACGCACAATTACCAGCAGTCGCTTATGCCTTCATGATCTGTTTATTCATCGGTTTTGCGGTAAAACTTCCAGTTTTCCCATTACACGGTTGGTTACCAGATGCACACGCACAAGCGCCTACAGCGGGTTCTGTCGACCTTGCAGGTATTTTGATTAAAACTGCGGCATACGGTTTATTACGTTTCGTGATTCCATTCTTCCCAGCGGCTTCTGCTCAGTTTGCAGACATCGCCATTATTTTGGGTTTAATTGGTGTGTTCTACGGCGCGTGGTGTGCTTTCCAGCAAACCGATATGAAGCGTTTACTTGCCTATACCTCAATTTCGCACATGGGCTTCGTATTACTTGCAATTTATGCAGGTAATATCCTGACTTACCAAGGCTTAATGATCATGATGTTGGCACATGGCTTGTCATCTGCTGCATTGTTCATTATGTGTGGTCAAATTTACGAGCGCGTACATACACGTGACATGCGTTTAATGGGTGGTATTCGTGGTCAATTCCAATACCTTTCATTCTTCCTCATGTTCTTTGTGGCTGCGTTAGTCGGTATTCCTGGTTTAGGTAACTTTATTGGTGAATTCCTGATTTTGATGGGTTCATTTGAACAGTTCCCAGCCTTCACAATTATTGCGGCAATCAGCTTAGTTTTTGCAGGTGTTTACGGTTTAATCCTGATTCACAAAGCTTTGTTTGGTGTACCAAATGAAGAGCAAAAACAGCACTATGCAAATCCGTTAAAAGATTTAAATGCACGTGAAGTTGTGATTCTTTCAATTTGTGCGCTGGGTCTAGTATGGCTTGGTCTGTATCCACAAACCTTCCTTGATATTTCAAATTCAAGTATGGCGTGGTTAGCAAATAGCTACATCCCAGTTCAAGAAGTAGTTGAAGTTACGCAAGAAGTAACAGCTCAACTCGAAAATGTGGAGATCCAATAAGCCATGAACTTCACAATGTCATTTTCTGAGCTTATGCCTTTAGCTCCTGTGATGATCGTGGCTTTAACTGCGATTATCGTGATGATCCTTACTGCAATTAAGCGTAACCATAACTTAATTGCTACAGCATCAGTGGTGGGCTTGAACCTCGCTGCGGCTTACCTTTTACTCATGATGTTTGGTGGGAACTTTGCTCCTGCCAGCGTGATGGGCATGTTTATGATTGATCCGTTCACCTTGTTATATCAACTGGTGATTCTGATCGCAGCATTGGCATGTTCTACTTTGTCTCATGCTTATATTGAGACCTATAAAGACAACCGCGAAGAACTTTACATCTTGATGTTATGTTCTGTAGCGGGTGCTATGTTGATGGTATCAAGTTCGCACTATGCATCGTTCTTCATTAGCCTTGAGTTAATGTCAATTCCTGTTTATGGCTTATTGGCATATACCCACCAGCGTTCTAAATCTTTAGAAGCGGGTGTGAAGTACTTAGTATTGTCTGCAACTGCATCAGCAATGTTGCTTATGGGTATGGCGTACATTTATGCGTACACAGGTTCATTGTCGTTCTATGACTCTGTTCAAGCATTAATGCAAAACATCCAGCAACCTTTGGTAATTTTAGGTTTAGGCTTAATTGTCTTTGCTGTGGCATTTAAACTGTCTTTGGCGCCATTCCACAAATGGACACCAGACGTTTATGACGGTGCGCCTGCACCAATCGCAACCTTCCTTGCGACTGCAGCGAAAGTAGCAACCATTGGTTTGTTCGTGCGTTACATTTTGGGTTCAGGGGCAATCCTGATCGACTCGATTGTAACTATCATGACCATTATTGCCGTGCTTTCAATTTTGGTGGGTAACTTCCTTGCTGTACGTCAAGTGAACTTGAAACGTATTTTGGCTTACTCATCAATTGCACACTTTGGTTATTTGTTGATTGGTTTGATCAGCATGACTTATGCAAGCTTGGGTAATGTCAGCGTTTATGTGATTACCTATGTCTTGACGACTATTGGCGCGTTTGGTGCAGTGGCATTAATGTCTAGCCCATACAACAACGTAGCAGAAGCTGAAAGTTTGGCTGACTACCGTGGTTTGTTCTGGCGTCGTCCAGTATTGACTGCTGTATTAACCGTGATGATGCTTTCTCTTGCAGGTATTCCATTAACTGCAGGCTTCATTGGTAAGTTCTTGGTGGTGATGGCTGCGGTAACGACTCAGCACTGGTTCTTAGCTGCGATGATCATCGTGGGTTCAGGTATTGGTTTGTACTACTACTTGCGCGTTATGGTGGTGATGTATATGACACCGCCAGACGAACCAAAAATGGATGCTGTCGATCATTGGGGTCAAAAAGTGGGCGGTATTATGGTATTGGCTGCAGCTTTAGCGGTATTGGTGATTGGTGTTTATCCAGACCCAATTATCAAAATTGCACTTGAAGCTGAAATTTTGTCACCAATCCATTTCATGCTGTCACAGCAATAATTTGAAAGAAGTTTAACTTTCAGTCAAAAAGCCTTCATAAATTGAGGGCTTTTTGGTTTATATACACAATAAAAACAGCATATAATAAAAGGATATTTGCTTTTCTTTCCTTTTAGGTGTTCTCCCGTGGCTATTCATGAAATCCGACATCCGCTTATTCGTCATAAATTAGGGCTATTACGTCGTGCTGATATCAGCACCAAAAACTTCCGTGAATTGGCACAAGAAGTGACCATGTTGCTGACTTATGAAGCGACCAAAGATTTGCCTATGGTCGAGCACGAAATTGCGGGTTGGAATGGTGCAGTCACTGTAGACCGTATTGCGGGTAAAAAAATTACGGTTGTGCCTATTTTACGTGCAGGTATTGGCATGTTAGATGGTTTCTTAAACTTGATTCCAAGTGCCAAAGTGTCTGTACTTGGCTTGGAACGTGATGAAGAAACTTTAGAAGCGCGTACGTACTACAAAAAATTAGTACCAGATGTACAAAACCGTATTGCGATGATTATTGACCCTATGCTTGCCACAGGTTCATCTTTAGTGGCAGCGATTGATTTGCTCAAAGCCAGTGGTTGTAAAGACATTCGTGTGATGGTTTTGGTTGCAGCGCCAGAAGGCATTCAACGTGTAGAAGCCGCGCATCCAGATGTGGTGATCTTTACTGCATCGGTAGATGAAGGTTTAAACCAAGATGGTTATATTGTGCCTGGCTTGGGTGATGCAGGCGATAAAATTTTTGGTTCAGTGCAAAAAGATTAAGCCGAATGTCGGTGAAAAAGAGGCATTAACTGCCTCTTTTTTATATACTCATATAAAGTGCAGCTCGTAAAAGGTTAAGCCATGAAATCTGAACAATATCAAGGGAAAATCAAACAATATAATGCCGAAAAAGGCTATGGATTTATTGCCGCACCTGAAGGTGAAGTGTTTTTCCATATCTCGGATTTTCCTGCGGCTGAAGGCGAGCCAAAGCGCAATGATCGCGTTAAATTTAATGTGGTTCAAAATGGTGATCGTTATAAAGCCATTAATATTGAACCTGTAGAAGATAAATCCAAAAAAGCAAAAAAAGCCAAAGCGGTTGCTGCGAATACGTCGATTACGTCTGCATTGTTATCAAACTTAAAGCGTTAGTTTTAAATGTTTTCATGCACAGAAAAGAGGCATTCTCGCCTCTTTTTTTGTACAATAATCAAAAATTAACGTGAAAAGAGTAATTTATGTTTTTAGAAGGGAAAATAAAAACTTATAACGAAGAACGAGGCTTTGGTTTTATTCAAATAGAAGGAGAGCCTAAAGATTTATTTTTTCATATTAAAGATTTTCCCAATAAAAATATTCCACTAAAAGTGGGAGAAAATCTAAAATTTCGTAAAGTAGAAGAAAATGGCAAGTTCAAAGCAGATAATATTGTCCGTCTAGATATTAAGGTTGCAGTCGAAAGGCATACACCTCAATCAAGGGCAATTCATACGACAAAGCAGAATCATAAAAGACAGCAGAAGTCTGAAAATAACTCATCCAATTTTGTTACTTATATTGGTATATTGATTATATTCGGCTTGGCTTATGCAGTATTTAATAAGTACCAAGCTTGGCAAAATAGTCAGCCTGAAGCTTTATCAGTACAAAAAGTAGTAGAAGTTCCTGTTGTTGAACAGAACTTTACTTGTGATGGGCGTGAGCACTGTAGTCAAATGACGTCTTACGAAGAAGCATTATTCTTTATACGAAATTGTCCAAATACTAAAATGGACGGTGATGGTGACGGCATACCGTGTGAGAGTCAGTTTAATCGCTAAAAAAAGAGTACCATCATCGGTACTCTTTTATAAACTATTTCGCGTCGCAAAACTTCATAAATGCCTTTAAGCCAGGCCCTTGGTATTTCTGACGATGCACCAACATGAATAACGGGCGCGTCAGTTGCCAGAAAGGTGTATCTAAAATCACCAATTGACCTTTTTCTAGTAAAGGTTCAATCGCCAATCGTGAAATACACGACATACCAATCCCACCTGCGACAATTTTTAAAATCGCTTCGTTATGACCCAAAGTTAAACGAATATTGGCATCAGGCAGGTCTTTTAAAATTGCATTGTCAAACACTTCACGGGTACCTGAACCTTCTTCACGTAAAATCCACTCGGCGTCTTCAAAATCTGCGATACTTAAAGCACGGTTTAACTGCGCTAAAGGATGACTTGGTGCACAGCACACTGCAAGCTCATCATCACGCCAATGAATACATTGGAGTTGTGGCAAGTGACAAGAGCCTTCTATCAGGGCTAAATCTAGCTGAAACTGATTTACAGCTTCAATCATTTGGCGGGTATTGCCCACTTGTAATTGTAAATGCGCCTGTGGCTGAATTTGCAAAAAGTCTGCCATTAAATCAGGCATCAAATAGTCACTGATGGTGAGGGTTGCACCTAAACGCAAATCGATGCTTTGTAGTTCGCCTTTAGCAGCTTGCTCAAATGCTTCACAACGCCCCAAAATTTCTAAGGCTTGTGGCAATAAAAAACGACCTAAATCGTTCAGCTGTAGGCGCTTACCCAAACGGTCAAACAGTGGAGCACCCAAGCCATCTTCCAAATCTGCTAAGGCCATGCTTGCAGCACTTTGGGTGAGTTTAACGGCATCACTGGCTTTGGTTACTGTCCCTTCTTGGGCAACTGCTACAAAAACCGCCAACTGGCGTAAAGTCATGCGCATGAATCAAGCCTTAACATTTAAAAAATATTCATAAATTACCCCGACATGCTAACATGAGCACAGTCTTTCATGCCACGTTCAAATCATGTCAATTGAAAAATTTACTTTAGAAAAAGTGCTTTCGGTTCATCGTTGGACCAACACCTTGTTTAGCTTCACCATGACCCGTCCTGCGCATTTTAAATTTACCGCAGGACAGTTTGCACGTATCGGGTTAAAAGTGGGCGATGAATTGGTGGTACGTGCTTATTCGGTGGTGTCATCACCCTTTGATGAAACATTGGAGTTTTTCTCAATTGTCGTGCCAGATGGTGCGTTTACTTCTAACTTGCAGCACCTTCAAGTGGGCGATGAGCTGTACTTGGAAAAAATTCCGTATGGTTTTTTGACTTTGGCGCGTTATCAATTGCCTGCGCCACACGATTTATGGTTACTGGCCACAGGTACAGGTCTTGCACCGTTTTTATCCATGCTGCAAGATTTTGAAACATGGACAAAATATCAACATATTTATTTGGTTTATAGCGTGCGTACCGAAGCTGAATTGGCTTATGTCGATAAAATTCACGAGATTGCCGAAACTTTTGGCGAAGGGCATACAGGCTTTAAATTTATCCCAATTATCACCCGTGACCCTCAGGCTGCTTTGCATGATCGTTTGCCTGTATTAATTGCAAATGGTGAACTTGAACAGGCTGCGGGTAGTGTACTCAACCCTGAAACCAGCCATGTGATGTTATGCGGTAACCCTGCCATGGTCGATGACACCAAAGAAGCCTTAAAAGCGCGTGGTTTAAGCATGAACCGCCGCGGGGAAGGTAATATTGCAGTTGAAAATTATTGGTGAGGATGTGATACAACTATTCAAATATCAACTGTTCAAATATATAGCCAGCGCAGGGCTGATGTTTATAGTCGCACAAACCGTACAGGCTGAAACGGTGGAAACTCAGGTTGCTGTGCAAGATCACGTACTCATTTATGATGGACCACTTAGCCCTGAAGCCAACGCACGTGCAGCGGAATTACTTAAACAGTCAGATAAAATTGATACCTTAAAAATCAACAGTCGGGGTGGCGAGATCGGCTTAGGTATTGATTTGGGCAATTTGGTCTTTGACCATCAACTTAATGTAGAAGTTGCGCAGTATTGCTTTTCTTCTTGTGCCAATTATGTGTTTCCTGCGGGCAAAGTAAAATATTTAAACTTGCGTAGTCAGTTGGGTTGGCATGGTGGCAGTTTGCAAAAAATGCAATTTGAAAGTGCCGAAATGGAACAAATGTATAATGAATATATTGGCCCAATCCGTGCAAAGGAAACCGTTTTTTTTCAGAAAATTAAAGTTCAGCAAAGCTCAACCATTGCAGGGCAGACTCCTGAATATGAGAAGTATCAAGACTGTGTCGGTTGGCGTTATACATCTAAGAAAATGCGCAGTTTTGGCATAGATCAGGTGCGTTTTAAGCAGGTTTTGTGGCTGCCTAAATCGAGTTTTGAAAATAAATGTATTTTCACAATTCGCTAAAAATTGGTTGTTGAGGTGATCTTCACCATTCATATAAAAACCTCATCTACAACGCTGCAGATGAGGTTTTTGCTTGGTGCGATTCAATTTTGAAAGCAACTTTTGAACGCAATGCTTGAAAGTGACTCTTCAAAGAAATTAGTGCACAAACATATCCATATATTCGCGGATTTCCTGAATCGCGCTATCGACATCGCTACTTAGCCAAGTCGGTTCAAAAAAACCTGCATAATGCTCTAAGCGCTCTTGAGGAACCACCAAACGCACAGGACATTCTTCTTCAAGTAAGCGCCACGGTAAAATTGGCACTTCATTATCCAGAAATGCAGCAATGTTGCGAATATCAATGATCATGGCATTCACACAATCTGGAAATGGCATGACCGAAAATTCTTCGGTACGACGACGGAAATATTCCAAATCGCCCCATTTGAGCAGATAGCTGGGCTTGCTAAATTCAATAATACCAATGAGATGCCCATCACGGGTATAGTGCAAGGCACATTGATGAGTGACGTCAGTGTCAAGATCAAGCGATACACTTTGTTGACGATACGCCATAAAGTTCAAAGTACACAAAAAAACGGTACGTGATTATAGCGCATTTCCCCGTGAGAGGCAGCTTTGTCGATATTGGGCAACATAGGTGGTACTTGAGGTATATTACATCTTTTCACCATCTTGCTATGTATTGTCACACAATAAGCGTGAGGAGCTTGTTAGTATGAAAATTCATCAGATAAATACATAAGTGAGGGGAACATGCCGCATGATTTCAATAAACCACCTCATGTAAACTCAGCTGAAGACATTAAGCGAAAAAAACGTATTCCAGTCTATATGCTTCTACTGGTGGGAATCTTTTTATTGGCATTGCTGATTTACATGATGGCGGATCGCAAACCGAGTGCAAGCGAAGCACCTCCTGGACATCCTAATCCAACCGTAGAACAAGCAACGCCAAATAGCACGACAACGGGCACAGCTGGAGATGAAGCACGTGCAGAGGACAGTAATACTGCAACAGCAACAGATCGGTAGCTTAGCCTAAGCGTCAAAAAATCGTATTTACAAATTCAGCCTTGCCTAGATGCAGGGCTTTTTTGTGGATTTTCGCAAGGTTTATTATCCCTCCTTTGTAGAATTGTTGCGATTCTGCATCCCAAGGTTGAATAAAAAATATGCAAATTCTATGGTGGGTAGAGCTTTACTCAATAATTTGAATCGATAAAAAGCAGTTTTGCGCTGTAGTGCAAACCTAAAAATGAAGCTAATCACCATGAGGATTAAACAAGATGAATGATTATTTTAATGGGAACCTACATGGCAGAGCTTTTGATGCCATGTATTATTGGGAGCAATTTCAACCCATTTTAGCTGCAGTCGCAATTTTACTTGTCGGGTGGGTGATTGCATTATTGGTTGCGGGTGGAATTAAAAAGGTTCTACAAAAATTAGGTACCGATCAAAAATTATCAAATGCAACGGGGCATCGTTCAAATATTGAAGTGATTGTGTCGCGGGTCGTGTTTTGGGTGATTTTAATTATTGCGGTCATTGGTGCGCTGAATGTGTTGAATCTGACCAGTGTCAGTGGGCCATTCAGTAATATGATTCAGCAGTTCTTACTGTTTATTCCTTCTTTACTGGCTGCTGTAGCCGTTGCTTTTATTGGGTGGATTTTGGCAAATCTGGTCAAAGTGGGGATGCAAAAACTGTTGGCACGTACCCAGTTGGATGAAAAACTCAGTGCCGATGTGGGTGTGAGTGGCTTAAGTCAAAATATCAGTGAAATTGTTTATTGGCTGATTTTATTGCTGTTCTTGCCAATTGTGCTGTCAATTTTAGGCTTAAACGGTCTGTTGTTCCCTGTGCAAAACATGGTGAATGAAGTTGTGCTGTATTTACCGAACATCTTCATTGCAGGCGTGATTGTTTTTGTCGGATACATTCTGGCAAAAATTGTTCGTGGCATTGTCGAAGGTTTATTAGGCAGCCTGAATATTCAACAGCATGCTGAAAAAGTTGGCATTTTTAAAAATTCAAATTTACCTAAATTACTCGGTTCGTTTGTTTTCGCCTTGGTGATCATCACCGCCTTGATTATTGGTTTTGAGGCACTTGGAATTGAAGCCATTTCGCAGCCTGCGACAGCCATGCTGTATGAAATTATGAATGCGATCCCGCATATTATTGCGGCAGGTCTGATTCTTATTTTGGCTTATGTGGTGTCGCGTTTTGTAGCCAATATTGTGGTGGAAGTGGTTGCAGGTACAGGAGTCGATGATATTCCTGCCAAACTCGACTTACAGCGCTTTTTAGGTACGACTAAAATTTCATGTGTAGTCGGTTATCTGATTGTATTCTTTACCATGCTATTTGCGGTATCTGAAGCGGCGAACCGTTTGGGCTTTGATCAAGTCAGCGGCTTGATTGCCATGTTTATCCAATTTGGTGCAGATATCCTGTTGGGTGCTGTCATTTTGGTGGTGGGTTTCTGGCTCGCGAATTTGGTCGCCAAAGTGGTACAGCGCGGTGAATATAACAGCTCACGTTGGTTGGCAAACTTAGTCCGTATTTTAATTATGGGTTTGGTGGTAGCCATGGGCTTACGCGCGATGGGTATTGCCGACTCGATTGTGAACTTGGCCTTTGGTTTAACTCTCGGTTCTGTTGCAGTGGCTTTCGCACTTGCCTTTGGTTTAGGTGGTCGCCAACCTGCAGAGCGTGTGTTAACTGATTTGATTGATAAAGCCAAATGTGAGGCGAATCAACCGAATCCTTTGCACAAAACAGAAACGGCAACGTCGTCAGCATCAAGTGTGATGACGCCTATCGTAACTGAGCAGCCACAAGCGTCTGTAAGTGATGTGACTACAACACCTGAAGCGGCAACTGATCATGCTGTGCCAGATACGTTAAAGGTTGATCCTGAACATCCACCAGTCAATAACCCATTTGGTTCGACAGGTGAGGCTGAACCAGATGTTGATGAACATCCAAAAAATGACCCGAAATAACCTGTTCAAATTTTGATTTGAATCGCTAAGATGATCGACCAATCACCGTATTGGTCGATTTCTTTTCGGTATTCATTAAAAAAGAAACGATAATGTCCAAATCAGCACCCGATAAGTTTTTTGCCCCAATCGTGATTGCTGGCATCACCATCGGCTTTTTTGTTGCAGCCTATAAATTTGTTTTTGCCAAGCCAGAAGCCACCGCAAAACCAACTGAAAATGTTGAGAAAAATCATCCAAAAGAGGATAGACCAAGCTCTTAAATTATGTTAAAAATTAATCAACTTTGGCAGGAATGAGCCAAAGACTGATTTGGATAAATCAGATCAATAACTTGGAAAGCTTGATGAGGGTTTAAGGGAAAAATAAAAAACTTGGGTTTTAACCAAGCTGAAATATTTGAGTCTTAAAATTCGCGCAAGGATGACAATAATGAGAGAAATCAATATGCTAAACAAATTACGTATCAGTTTAAAAGTTCAAGTGGCAAATTCGTTACCTATGCATCAACAAAATGCTGTGCTTAAAATGCAGCAAACTGAATCACGTTTGGCAAATACGCCAAAATTGGTATTATTTCGTACCGATTATTTAGAATAAAATAACAGGATTCACGTATTGCTAAGTCTTTATAGTGCGTGACGGTGTTAAAGAAAAAGCCAGTTTAGAAAAACTGGCTTTTGTCATTTTGCAATTTGATTAGCAAGATCAATATTGCTCTGTTTAGACTGGAGGCATTCCTAGTTCATACCTTATTCGCATGTCATTTGGAAGCTAGCTTAAACGTACTCCGATGCCGCATGTGCAGATGACCACGCCCATTGGAAATTATAGCCGCCCAAATGTCCTGTTACATCTAAGACTTCTCCGACAAAATACAAGCCTTTTTGTTTTTTACTTTCCATGGTTTTAGAGGAAACTTCTTGGGTATCGACTCCGCCTAAAGTGACTTCGGCAGTACGATAACCTTCTGTGCCCGATGGTTTGACTTCAAAGGCATTTAAACGTGCTGCAATATGTTCTAGCTTGTCATCACTAATATTGCCAACTGCAGTTTCAGAAAGCTCTGGCCAAATTAGTTGCTGTAACTCTACTACTACACTTTTTGGCAAATGTTCACTGAGCAAGGTGCGCAGTAAGACTTTAGGACTTTTTTGCTTTTTATTTTTAAAAAAGTCATAGAGTTCTAAGTAAGGAAAAAAGTTAATTTTAAAATTTTCTCCGACATCCCAATAATTAGAAAGTTGTAAGGCACTTGGCCCACTTAAACCACGATGGGTAAATAGCAGTGCTTCGGTAAAACTATTCAATGAATTTGATAAAGTCACATCCACCGCATTGCCGCTTAAACGTGTAGTGATTTCTTTAAAGCTGTCTGAGAAGGTAAAAGGCACTAAACCTGCGCGGGTCGGGTAAACACGATGACCAAACTGTTTGGCAATTTCATAACCGATGCCTGAACCACCAAGGGTAGGAATAGATAAACCACCTGTGGCGACGACCACAGCACTTGCTTGGAAATACCCTAAAGTCGTTGCAATTTGGAAACTATAATCATCTAGGGCATTCACAGCTTTGACTTCACAATTGGTTTGAATATCGACCAAATTGGTTTTTTCACATTCGGCTAAGAGCATGGCTAAAATTTCTTTAGCGCCGTTTAAAGTGAATAATTGCCCGTGTTTACGTTCTTCATATTCAATGCCGTATTCGCAGACCAAACCAATAAAATCCCAGTTGGTATAACGGGTGAGTGCAGAAATCACAAAGTGTGGATTATGTGAAATGTAGTGGTTAGGTTCGACCTCTAAATTGGTGAAATTACATTTACCACCACCAGACATTAGAATTTTTTTGCCCACTTTATTGGCTTTTTCTACCACCAAAACTTTACGACCACGTTGTGCTGCCATGTAAGCAGTCATCAGCCCCGATGCACCCGCACCTAAAACAACAACATCAACCTGATGAACCATGAGTATTACTCGGTAGACGAAAAGCGAGCAATTATAAAAGATTTGTGGGGGTTTTAATATGCTTTAAGCTTTCCTTGCAAGCCACCTGTATGAATGGCCAGGATTCGAGTGTGGGCAGGGAAATGATTGTGCTGGATTAAATCAAGAAGTCCCATCATCATTTTACCTGTATAAATGTGTTCGAGTGGAATTTGATATTTTTGCTCAAAATTTTGAATAAATTTCAATAATTCAGGTGTAGTTTTGGCATAGCCGCCACCACAATAGGCATCGGTTAAAGACCAATTGCTTTTATCGGTCCATTGTTGAATGTCCTGTTTGAGAAAATCACCTTTCAAGGCTGAAAACCCTAAAACTTGCTGTTGTTCCGAGCTACTTTCAATGATGCCCACAATTGTTCCACCAGTACCCACAGCACAACAAATTACGTCATAATTTTCTAAATCATCAGGGGAGAGGATTTCCTGTGTCCCTTGAATGGCAAGGGAATTGCTTCCACCCTCTGGAATAATAAAGGCTTGAGGATATTGCTGTTGAAGTTGTTGTAAATATTCCACTTCATGGCGCAGACGATATTCGGCTCGGCTGACAAAATGCAGTTGCATGCCAAAATCTTGCGCTGTTTGTAGGGTAGGATTTAAGTCTTGGGTCGCAAGTTCTTGACCACGAATGATGCCAATACTTTGAAAGCCAAAGCGTTGAGCTGCATAAGCCGTTGCTGCAATATGATTGGAAAATGCACCGCCAAAAGTGAGGACTTGAGAAAAACCTTGCTGTTGTGCTGCCAAGAGGTTGTATTTAAGTTTAAAAAACTTGTTGCCCGAAATCTGGGGATGAATCTGATCAAGGCGTTTGATGGTTAGTTGAACAGGCTGGGGAAGTTCTAATGTTTGATAAGGGGTAGGAAAAGCAATGTGATCAAACATTTTTTGCGAACGAGAAATGAATTTGACCACATTGTAAATGTATTTGATTGAGAATGTCAGTGTTGGTTTATGAGTCGGTATCCACCGACGTGATCACCGACATACCAGGGCTTAGATTTTCGATCCCTTTTTAATTCGGATCAATGGTGATACGTACCGCTATACGTTGAACGACTTTGGTAAAATTTCCTGTGGGATTGTCAGGTTTAAGTACACTGAACTCTGAACCCGCAGCGGGGGAAATCTGTTCCACATGGCCTGGTTCATTGAGCAATGTCCAAACAATAGGTATCGCTATTCCACGATAGACGATGGCTAACATCAAGATATTGATATCTCGTTTTCCCCATTTCCAGTTGGTTCTATCCAAAGTTAATTGGACTTTATCGAATAAAAATATATTGAAAATTAACTGAGAAATTTGACGATAATCGAAATACTGATCTGCAAAGAAGCGTTGTATACATCGATAAAAATGATTGTGGTAAGCACGTGATGGGTAAGGCTTTAAATGCAGAAGAAAGATTACATGTCTGTTTTACAATTAATGCCAGCATAATCAGTGTAAAACATTTTACATGTGACTTGTTCAACTTTAGATATTTGTTTAAGATGAGATGTAACTCATTGAAATGTATCATCATATTCGTCGTCAGAAAACAAGTATTATGCCATTATTTCAATGAGTTATCTTTTTTTGTCGTGTACAAAGATCGTTTTATCAAAGTAAGTTGAATAACCATAGGGCAGCAATTTACCCTATGGCTTTTTAAAATTTAATGAAAAACTGCTTCCAAAGCATTTAAGCCAACTTTAGGATCGAGTAAACCATTGTAAATCTCTGGAATTTCACGTTCGACACCTAAGAGCTGATAAATGGCAATCATGGCACAACGTACGGAATATTCCACAGTGAAAACCACATCATCTTCAAGCTCTACGAATTGACCTAAGAAAGCAAAGTTGACTGCATTTTCTGGAATGACCAATGGGCGATCACCTGCTTTACGACATGCAAATAGGGCAGAGGCATAAGGCATCATTACTGTGGTAATGTCAGTATGTGCCAACACATGATCCAAAATGTCATCGAAACCAAGTTGATGAATCAACTCAATTAAAATTTCTTGACCCGTCGCTTCACTCATCGGTTTTTTAATGTAATCGCCGATATGGTTAATTTCAAAACCATAACCCCATAAGGTGAATTTACCTTCTGGTAAGTCAGCAAAATGCGGTTGAGCTGGAACGACCACAGATAGATGCCAACCAGATTCAAACCAAGTCATGAGTGCACCTGTACCCGGTTCATTTCCTGTGTAATCAATAATCCGTTTTAGCAGCACATCATCATGCATGGTGAGCGTAAAGGATTTCCATTTATGCTCATCAATGTTGCCATAGAAGGTCATTGGACGACCAAAATCAGGAGCTTTTTGAGCCAATGTTTCCCACAAACGCCAGCCATGATCTTGTCGATCACGAATCAGCTCAGGAACATCGAATTTATCGCCATAACGTGAATCAGCCGTAATCGAACCTAAAGTAAAGAGCGCAAGATCATGCTCACCCAGTTGAATTTGTTCAGTGCCTTCTGGAATGTTGACATAAAGTTGGGTTGCCTTACGTTCCTTCGTTTGGGCATCTTCGACAAAGTCTGCATCTGTGACATAACTACCGAAACGAACATCAACGCCTTGTTCCACCAACCAGCGTTGTAGAGGATGAATCATTGAATCATATTGATTGTATTTAGTTCGTTTCACACCTGCTAAGGTATGGATGCGTGGTAATTCTTGAATGAAACGTAGAAAATAACGGCGTAATTCCGCTGCGCTATGCCATTTTTGAAAGGCAAACGTGGTTCGCCACATCCGCCAAAAATTACTTTGGAAAAATGCATCATCAAAAAATTCATCAATACGGCGACTACCGATACGATCTTCTTTTAATGCCAGTAGACGTAACATTTGAGCACGGTTGAGCGTTGATAATCCCAATTTTTGAGCTTCTGCAATAATATGATTTGAGTCGATCAAACGTGCTTGAGCATTGGTTTTAACTTGTTCGTTAAATTCACGACATTCTTCGCGAACAGAAATGTCTGGATTTTCTAAAGATGGGATGCTTGAAAATAAATCCCAAGTACACAAATAAGTCTCATCAGTTAGCATACGTCCACCACGTGTGACCCATGCTTGGTTCGGATTAAGCGGATTATGTCCACCATCCATCGAACCACCAGAAACATTCAATTCTTCTAAAATATGGATATGTTCGGCTGGCACTTTAGCGTCACGAATCGCAAAAGCAGCAGCAGCCATACCAGCTATGCCTCCACCTACAATCCAAAGATGTGATTTAGAGCGGTCTAATGTTTTCAGTCTTTTATTTTGCATCTGATGTGCCTCGGTTGTAGTTCTAAAGAAAATTAAAGCCATAATTTTATTATGGGATTATATGTTTTAAAAATATATGAAAGTTCTGCTAAAAATCGATGATAAATTATTATCAGAAAAAAACTTTAATAGAAAAAATGGATGCACAATAAAATTTTACTGTTCATATGCTATGTTTTAACTGTTTGATATTGAAATTAAATTGAGTTTTTACTCTATTTTTGGTTTTTTTAATAAATATCAAATTGCTTGAAAAATCCTTAAATTTATAAACATAAATCAAAAAAATTATATCTTCTATTATGGTTTTTTAAGTAAAATAAATAATTGAAAATTATTCTAATCTTGAGGTCTATCTTGGAATCATTATTGATTTTAGGCTCTATTGCTTTGGCATTAATGTTGGGGGCAATTAGTCCTGGGCCTACCTTTATTTATGTGGCAAAAAATTCGATAGCCATTTCACGTAAGCATGGTTTATTTACGGCTTTAGGCACGGGTACGGGTGCCGCAATTTTTGGTTTATTGGCGGTGATGGGGTTGCAGGCTATTTTATTGGCAGTGCCTTCAGCATATTTTCTGCTTAAAATTTGTGGTGGTTTATATTTGTTGTTTTTGGCTTATAAAATTGTGAAGCATGCCAAAGCGCCTATTCAAACCAATCTTGCACATGGACAGCAAATGTCACTGCGCCGTGCGTTTACTACAGGTTTAATTACGCAGTTATCTAACCCTAAAATTGCAATTGTCTTGGCGAGTATTTTTACGGCTTTGTTGCCTAAAGAAATTCCGAACTATTTTTATGTGGTGCTGCCAATTCTGTGTTTTTTTATTGATGCAGGTTGGTGTTCATTGGTTGCAGTGGCTTTGTCTGCAGAAAAACCGCGTCAGGCTTATATTAAGTTTAAGGCTATTTTTGACCGTGCAGCAGGGGCGGTCATGACAGTATTGGGATTAAAGTTAATTTTTGGGATGAAGTGATTTATTTGTGTAGATACCTATGCCTTTTGGGAGAAGATTGGGATGAGGGTATTCTAATAATTAAAATGTTTGCCTTACTTTTAAAGGATCAAAAGTAACAAAAATCCTTTGTTCGTTAGAGGGCACGTCCGTGTGCCTAACGAACAGGCTACATCCATGTCACCTTTCTGTGCGTTAGTACTTAAATCAATATTCATCCTCTTCGAATTTGATAGATGGAAAGTAATGTTTAGGGTCATATCCGTCACAATATTCAAATGGAATATTTTTAATAAAATCATATTTATTTATAAAATTATTTTGGAGCCATTTTTTTCCAAAACGCGATAAAACATTGAAAAAAAGGATATAAAGCTCAGGGTTTGAAAGTTGAGCACGGTAAATTTTTATTAACTCGTATTTTTCAAAATCACTTAGGATTGTTGATTCATCTACTATTTTTATAGCATTATACATATTTCTAAAATAAGAGCTTAAATGAGTTTGATTGGTTTTCAATAAGCAGCCTCTAAAATCCTTTTCCATTAACCTTTTCTGAATTTTAATAACTAATTCTTCATTAAATCCATTATACCTTGATAGTTTATTTACTATAAATGTCGTCCAACTTCCCTCTATACCAAAGTAAAAAATAACGTATGAGATATCTAATATTTGTGATTTATTGAGTTGGAGATTTTCTTGTACAGAAATTTCTTGAATCGTTTCTAAAATTCGTTTGAACTGAATTTTGAAGGTTACAAAAGCCTTTTTCCCTTCTTTTGGTGGGTGTTGCGGATTGGTATTGGGTAAAGAAATATTTATCAAATGTTGGTTGTGATAATCAATCATTTTAAAAAAATTAGACTTTAAATTATTTTTCTGTGCTTCATCTTTTTGATTAATAATTGTATAAATCAAGAGGAATATGCTTGATGCACTTAAGAGAGTACCTATAACTCCTCCATACAAATTACCTAAAGAAGCTCCTAAATTTGGATCAATCAAGGAGGTTACTCCAATTTGAAAAGCTTTGTTGGTAAAAATAAAATAGGTAGCTAGCAAACTAATAATTATCAAGACTATTGGTAGAACTAAGCAAAAAAACTTTATCCATCTATTCATTATTTATAACTATAAAAAAACCCCACTAAAATATAGCAGGGCTTTTTATCAGTGTCTAAAAATTAAGACACTTTATCACCCGGTTTTGCGCCAGATTCAGGTGAAATCACCCAAACACCTTCGCCATTACCCGCAGCAAGTACCATACCGTTAGAAATACCAAAACGCATTTTACGAGGTGCAAGGTTAGCCACCATCACCACCAATTTGCCTTTTAAATCTTCTGGTTGATAAAATTCACGAATACCACTAAACACATTACGTGGCTCAGCTTCACCTACATTTAAAGTTAATTGAAGCAGTTTGTCTGAACCTTCAACGGTTGCAGCCTCTAAAACTTCTGCAACACGTAAATCAATTTTGACAAAGTCATCAATGGTGATAATTTCCGCTTCACCGACTTTAGGTTCTGCTTTTTTCTCTTTGGCTTTTTCTTTTTTCTTTTCCGTTTTTGGTGCTTCAGCAGGTGCGGCTAAAGAATCTTTAGATGCATCTACCATTGCAGCTACCGCTTTCGGATCAACACGTTGCATGAGTGGTTGGAACAACGCAATTTCATGACCGACTAAAACAGTTTTACGTGATTCAAAGTTAAAGCTATCTAACTGTAAGAAGGCTTGAACTTGTTCAGCCAAGGTTGGCAGTACAGGCGCAAGATAAATCGCCAATTGACGGAATAGGTTAATCCCTACAGAACATACGTCATGAACTTGCTGTTCTTCGCCTTCAATTTTGGCTAAAGCCCAAGGCTTTTTCTCATCAATATATTGGTTGGCGCGGTCAGCAAGCGCCATAATTTCACGAATTGCCGCAGAGAATTCACGCTCTTCGTATGCTTTGGCAATCGAGTCACCTGCAGCAATAAAGCTTTGTACTAACTCAGGTTCAGCGCAGTTTGCACTTAATTTGTTATCAAATTTAGTGTTGATGAATTTGGCACAACGACTGGCAATATTCACCACTTTACCTACAAGATCAGAGTTTACTTTCTGCACAAAATCATCCAGATTTAAGTCAGAGTCTTCAACTTTATCAGACAGTTTTGATGCAAAGTAATAGCGTAAATATTCAGGATTTAAATGCTGTAAATACGTTTCTGCTTTAATAAATGTGCCGCGAGATTTCGACATTTTTTGACCATTTACAGTCAAGAAACCATTTACAAATAAACCTGTAGGCGTGCGATAACCTGCACCATCTAACATTGCAGGCCAGAATAATGCGTGGAAATATACGATGTCTTTACCAATGAAGTGGTAGACTTCTTTGTCTGAATCTTTTTTCCAGTAATCGTCAAAATTCAGGTTAGGGCGTTTGGTTTTTATGTAGTTTTCAAAACTCGACATATAACCAATTGGCGCATCAACCCAGACATAGAAATATTTATTTGGTGCGTCTGGAATTTCAAAACCAAAATATGGTGCATCACGTGAAATATCCCAGTCATTCAAGCCATTTTCAAACCATTCATCTAATTTGTTGGCGATCGAAACTGGCAAACGACCTTCATCGCGTGTCCATTTTTGCAAATATTCGCCAAAATTAGGCAATTTAAAGAAGTAATGATCTGATGATTTTTCTACTGGCGTTGCACCGCTCAAAGTCGATTTTGGATTAATCAGCTCAGTCGCATTATAGGTTGTGCCGCAAACTTCGCAAGAATCGCCGTATTGATCTTCCGCTTTACATTTTGGGCAAGTGCCTTTAATAAAACGATCTGATAAGAACATGCCTTTTTCAGGGTCAAATAATTGCGTGACGGGACGAACAGCAATATTGCCTGCATCACGGTTTTTGACATAAATTTCGCTGGCACGTGCGCGGTTGGTGTCGCTATGCGTTGAATCATAATGATCAAAATGCACACCAAAACCGTCAAAATCGCGAATGTGTTCTTGTTGCACATTGGCAATTTGCTGTTCAGGGCTAATCCCGTTGGCTTCGGCACGCAGCATGATTGCTGTACCATGCGCATCATCCGCACAGACATAAGTCACGTCATGTCCCATTGCACGCATGGCGCGAACCCAGATATCTGCCTGGATATAACCGAGTAAGTGACCCATATGGATCGGACCATTGGCGTATGGTAGGGCGTTAGTGACTAAAATTTGACGCACGGATATAACTCTCTCAAATAGGGACGATGCAATTCGGGCAATTTTACCTTAGATAGCACATAGATGCACAAGGGATTCCAGGAATTCTTTTCAAATCCGCTTAGAAGGCTAAATACAATATCGAAACAAGCTCTTGGTCTGCATTTGAAGATAAATCATGTCAAAAACCAAGCAATATACTCAGAATTAAGTATTTCAGTGATAGCACGACTTAACCTTATACTGAATTATCGTTACACTATCAAAATCGCGGTATTTCCAAACTTTGGAGTAAATCTATGTCTTGGCTTTCTTCACTTAAATCAGTTTTTTCACCTTCGCATACGGTGAATGAGGAAGCTATTCAGCACGTGCTACAAAGTTATATATTGCCTGAATCTGAACATGCTTTAAAAGATCGTATTTCTCAAGTGAATGTGCAAGGTGATATTCTGCAAATCACCATCAATACTTATCCTGAAGAAAAACAACATTTACAACAAATTCATGATGAACTGGCAGATGCTTTAGAAAAATGCGGCATTAAAGAACTGAATATGCATGTGATTCAGCAGAAATCTGGACAGAAAAAAGAAAGTTGTGGGCATCAACATGCTGAAGATGAAAGCTGCGCAACATCGACCACACAGACTGCAACATCTCATTTACCACCGGTGGTCGATGCTGCGGGCCAAAGTTCAATGCAAGAAGCCGATCCGAATAATCCACCGATTCAAAAAGCTGCGCCACACCAACGTGATGTGCCGAAACATCCGCGTATTCAAAACGTAATTTTGGTATCTTCAGGCAAAGGCGGGGTTGGAAAATCTACCACTACAGTAAATTTGGCTTTAGCTTTGCAAAAGCTCGGCTTAAAAGTTGGCGTATTGGATGCCGATATTTATGGTCCAAGTATTCCGACCATGCTCGGCAATGCAGGCAGAACCCCAATGATTGAAGCCGAGCAGTTTGTGCCGTTGGATGCTTTTGGGATGCCTGTGTTATCCATCGGACATTTAACAGGTGACCACAATACACCTGTAGCGTGGCGTGGACCAAAAGCCACAGGTGCATTAATGCAGCTCTTTAATCAAACCTTATGGCCAGATTTAGATGTGTTGATGATTGATATGCCACCAGGAACGGGGGATATTCAACTGACCCTTGCACAGCGTATTCCTGTAACGGGAGCGGTGATTGTGACTACACCACAAAATGTTGCCTTAATGGATGCTGTGAAAGGCATCGAGCTGTTTAATCGTGTGCAAATTCCTGTGATGGGCGTAATTGAGAATATGTCGACGCATATCTGCTCAAACTGCGGCTACGAAGAACAAATTTTTGGTCAAGGTGGTGGCGATAAACTGGCAGAACAATATGACATTCCGTTACTTGGGCGTTTACCATTGAATGTCAGTATTCGTGAAAATGTCGATGCAGGTACGCCGTCAGTGATTGCAGGCGATGATGCTGCCGATAGTTACATTGCGATTGCTCAGCAAATTGCAAAAAAACTGCCTAAAGCTGAAAAAGATCAGAATCGTATTTTCTAGTGAGGGATCTCAGCTTGGAATGATTGCAGTTGCAGTCATTAAGTTATCATTCTTTAAATTTTGACTGATTCATCTTTAAAAGCTAAGTCACAATATTTTGAAAATTTGGCTCACTTCGGTGAGCTATTTTTTTTGATTAAAAAATACACAAGCATCTGATTTAATGGTGTTTAATCTTTAAATACCTTAAAAATGTTAAGATAAAATGACTTATAAGTTACCATTTAATTAAAAAATATTTTTTATATAAGTGATTGAATAAAATAATAAATTTAAAATGTTAAACTGATCAAGAATTTGTCTTACAAAATACTTTTTGCCAATTGCAATGAACTATTTTAATCTGCGCTCATTCAGTAGTGAGGTCAATGCATGATTTCATGGTTTTTTATCGGTTTGGTGATCACAATTTTATTGACACCAGGGCCAACCAATACCTTGCTTGCATCATCAGGTATTCAGGTTGGTATCCGCAAATCTTTCCGATTAATTCCAGCAGAAGCATTGGGTTATTTGATTTCTATTACACTTTGGGGCGCCTTAATTGGTACGGTGTCTACTCATCTCCCGTTGTTGCCCACCATTCTAAAATTATTCAGTGCAAGCTATATTATTTTCTTGGCGATTAAATTATGGCGCACGGCTAAAGTCGAGCAAAGCTTTAATCAACCTACGATCCGTGCGAGTGAGCTATTTTTAGCGACTTTACTGAATCCTAAAGCATTGTTGTTCGCCTCTGCAATTTTCCCAACGATTGCATGGGTAAAAGCAGACTATTATGTGGCACACATGTTGGCATTTTTATGTTTAATCGTGCCGATTGCTTTTTTCTGGACATTTATTGGTTCGGTGCTCGCTAAAAATAAAATTAGCTGGCTCAATCAGTGCAATCTACAAAAAACAGCTTCTATTGTGTTGCTGAGCTTTTCAATTCCTTTAAGTTATTCGGCTTTGTTGAGTCTATAAAGCCAACGTTGTATCTAAAAGTTGTATCTACTGGAAATAGGGTCTGTTGACATTTCATAAATGGCTTGCGCTGTAGGCTAAAACTGAGCAGATCAGGCATGAAACGCAGGGAATAGTGGGTCTATTGCCAAGTTTCATAACGCAATCTGAGAAAGTTTTAGCCACATGAGCGAGAACAAAGCATTGCTTTGTTTGCTGCGCAAGGGGACAAGCATATTTTTTGCTGCTATTGCGTTATGTGCCAGTCATTTAGAATGACTAAATTTCCTGTCCCATGCCTTATATCAGCTAAAAAACCTTGCGAGATATATCTCTCATGTCGCAAACATAGACGAATTGTCAACAGCCCCTAATCATTGCACTTAAAAAAGCGATGTGAGGGAAACGGCTGGTTTTCATTAACTTAGATTTCAGTTAAAGTACAGTACAGTTAAACATTCATATTTTGGATAGAAAATAAATGGCAATTAAGTCTGATCGTTGGATTCGCGAAATGAGCGAAAAACACGGCATGATTGAACCGTATGCAGAAAACCAAGTTCGCTTTGACGAAAATGGCGAAAAACTCATCTCTTATGGAGTTTCAAGCTACGGTTATGACGTGCGCTGTGCGCGTGAATTTAAAGTCTTTACCAATGTTCACTCAGCAATTGTTGATCCAAAAAACTTTGATGAAAAAAGTTTTATCGATATTGAATCAGACGTGTGCATCATTCCACCAAACTCTTTTGCTTTAGCGCGTACGGTTGAATATTTCCGTATTCCGCGTAATGTCTTGACGGTGTGTTTGGGTAAGTCGACCTATGCGCGTTGCGGTATTATTGTCAATGTCACTCCGTTAGAACCTGAGTGGGAAGGGCATGTCACCTTAGAATTCTCTAATACGACTAATTTGCCTGCACGTATTTACGCTGGCGAAGGCGTGGCGCAAATGCTATTTTTTGAATCAGATGAAGTTTGTGAAACCTCGTACAAAGACCGTGGTGGTAAGTATCAGGGGCAAACAGGTGTGACTTTACCTAAAGCATAACTGATAGACTAATTCAGATTAAAAGAAAGCGAGCCGAAAGGTTCGCTTTTTTCATTCATCGGAAAGCTGTGCTGTTTAGCCAGTTTTTTTTTGCATTTGTATTAATATTCAGCATAATTAAATTTGAGATTGGTTTGGCATAATCACGTTTTTAAGGATAAAAACACCCTAATAAATAGCCAAGTCATAGATAAATAAAAGAAAGATGCGGAGCATCAGATAAAAGGAAGGTCGAGATGACTGAACACGCAATTACTTTCCCTTTTCGTAAGCGTTGCTTAGCCACTGCTATAGGCTTATTTTTGACGAACCCGAGTTATGCTTTACAAGCACTCTCCGATGACTCTTTGTCAAATACCACAGGCGAAGGGGTTGCTTTAGTCCTTGATGATTTCAAAATGGTGTTTCAGCAACCGAATGACCTATCAACAGGGTCGAGCTATACACGTGGGCTAGAAAACCCTAGTCAATATGATACGGGCTTTATTCGTATTATCCCGACGGGGGAGAATTATGCGCAGTTGGCAGAAAGTGCATACCATACGGTTTATAACAATACTTATAATCAAAGTGTTTTAGAAGGTAAGGCAGCACATAAATATAACGAAACTTACCGTTCAACTTATGAACAAACCTATACAAGTCAATATTCAACTCTGTATCAAGAATATACTAAAAATATTGAAAAAGATGTTGAAGCGAAAACAGAAACATTTACATTTGATGTTCGTGAAGGTTTTTTTAATAATGAGACGCTCAAGAATTATTACAATCAGCGTCTTGCAGACTATAGGGATGGGACTTCGGGGCGTAGAAAGAGTTTAAAAAAAGATGGAACTACTGCATATACCACACGACCAGTTAGCGAGGATCCAACTGGCGTTTTAAAGTATGAAAAGAAAGCAAAAGAATATGCTATTACAAACACTTATGAAATGCTTGATCTTTTATATGGGAGTCGGTCGGCAGAAGATAATAATGATTTATTGAATTCTGATTTTTATAAAGGGCTTGGCAACTTCACTCGAGAAGACCAAGTTGGTTCACAAGTAGCCACATTAATACAGGCTGAAATAACCAAAGAAACAGCATCGGCTGATATTCGGGCTAAATATAATGCGAGTCAACTTGCAGAAGATACAGCCAAGTCTGCTGTGGCAGAAATTTATGCTCAAATTATACAATCGGCTGAACAGGCAGCGGCAATTGCTGCATCGGGTTCTCCTGTGCAATCATTAAGAACCAAAGCAGATGTCTTTATTTATGGTTTAGCCTTATCTAAAAGTGATAACTCATTAAGCAGTCGTTATAGCAATCAAGGCTTTAACTGGGGTTCAGCAGATAACCCATGGTTATTCCGCGCGGGTACAGAAAAAGTTAAACAATTTAAAAATGTAGAAAAAGATGTTGGTTATTTAGCACTAGAGGCACCACTCGCAACTACTACGCCAACTGAAAGTGATAATAATATTAAACTGGGCTTTTGGACTGATATTTTTTCACGTCAGTTGAACTCAAGTGCAGAGGTGGATCCAAGCACTGGAGCACCAAAATCGGGTTTAGATAAAGAGCACCGTTTACGCACTCAGTTTGTTGCCAATGGTTTAAGTCTAAATGGTTCACAGACCCGAATATTTCAGACTTTAGACTCTGATAATCCAAATCATCATCAAACCTTGGGTATGGCAAGTGTATTGCGTTTAAATACCAATGATAATCCTGCGAATTTAAGTTTCACAGATTCAAACTTAGACAGTAAAGGGATCCGCATTAGTACAGCAGCGAAATCAGATACTTTGGATGGAACGGCGGTCACACCAGCAATAGATGGTTCATTGGCACCAGTTTTTCATGATACAGAGGGTTTGTATTTATACAGTCCGAATATCAATTTAGTTTTAGGGAATATGTATCAGCCTTTTGTGGTTGGTTCTGAGGGCAATAATATTGTGCTAGAAGTAACACGTATTCCGAATGTTCCTGAAATTTACAATAAAATTTATCAAAATTATGAAGATGGAAAGGGTGGGTATTTAGGTTCTACAGCATTTACAGGTTCTACCTGTAATGTGGTGAGTTGTGGCACACCGCTAAAAGCCAATGTCAATGACAGTGCTGCGATGTATCAAGGACGTAATGCGACGCATAGTAGTATTGCAATTGGTACTGTAGAACGCTTGCCAAATAATATGTTGCGTGCCAAAGATCATACGGATGCCACAGGTGTTGTATTTAAGGGTGTAGATGGTACTGCTAAGAATCTAGGTTCAGTTGCAATAGATGGTGTGCTGATTCAGCACCTTAAATTTAAAACAACAGGTCTATAAAAGGAGAATCATCATGTTGAAAAAACTGTCTTGTATTGCATTGATGTGTAGTCCTTTGACCCATGCCAATTTAATTGCACTGGAAAATCATGAATTAACGCAGGCTACTGGTCAAGGTGGAGCAGACCTCAGTTGGACGTTATCGTTAAACCATGAATATGCCGAAAATTTAGAACTCAGCAATATTTCTAAATTTAATGGTGGGACTAAACCTACAGAAGTTTATTATCGCTATAGTAAAAATTGTGCTGACAATAATGTGCTTTGTCGTTTAGCCATTGCACCCAATAACCATGAAGATAATAACGGCAATAAAAAATGGCTGGTATTTAAACAAATTCAGGGCACCATACAAATAGATAAATTTTCTTTAGATGGCACGACTATTATTAATCATAAAAATGACCCACAAACGGCAATGCAGCTTAAGTTTTATGATGATAAGCCATTAAAAATAAGAAATTTGGGTTTTGCAACCATGGCGATCGAAACAGGTACAGGGCAGGGAGCAAATGAAGGTTATGCAAATTCAGAGGTATATACCAAATTTCAAGGAAGAAATTATCAGCAAAATGGTAGTTATAGCCCAGTTGAGCAAGAAGATGTCCCTTTGTTTGATCAGGGCGCTGAAAAAGGATTTATGGGCTTAAATATTCACGGCAATATGCACATGTCTGGCAATGTGAAAATATTTAGCTACAACTGTACAGGTTCAGCAGCAAGCCGTTGTTGAATATAGGATTAAGTACAGTATAGGGAAATAACAATGAAAAAAATAATGCAGTTGAATTTATTAACATTGAGCGTACTTTGTGCGCAACAAGTGTATGCTTTAGAGCTGATTGCAGACCAGCATTTGTCTGATGTAAGTGGGCAAGATGGTATTGTAATCACCCATGAAATGTCTAAAGCCACGATTAATCAAGTCAATTGGTATGATCCTGATTTAGTGGCTGGAACTCAACAGGGTTTAGGCTTACATAATGTAGAAATTAAAGGACAGAATAACCAGCCTATTATCAGTAAGCTTGCTTTAGATGTGGGGAAAACTGATGTTGGCGCAGGTGTGCGTATCGATGCGAGTATTGATGCTTTTCAATCGACTGCTGATTTAAACTTGGTCAAAAAAAACTGTGTCGGAAATAGTTGTACTAAAGAAACACAAAGCTTGGGTCAGTTCGGCTTAGAAACTAAATCACCTTTAAAAGTTTTATTAGAAACCAAAGCAGGTTTATTCAATCAAAATGAAACGGCACATTTAAACTTCCAGTTACAGAATGCCAAAATTAGTCATGGTTTAGGTAAGCATGAATTATCTATGCATGATTTTAACTTTAATTTTGCGACTGACGGCTATATGTACATTGATGCCGATGAGGGATTGGTCTTTACCACTAAAAATGGCACCACCGACCATTTTGTGAATCTTGGACGAGTGAAAGACCTGAGTGATGTTGCTAGTAGCCGACAAAATGCAACTAACCCTGGGGTCAATATTGACTTGCGTTATGATGATAAAAATTTAATTCGCTTTGGTGCATCAGGTGCGGTAAGCAATGCGAAATTGTTTTTTAATGGGCATCAAAAAAATGTTGCCAATTTTGACGTTTCGAATAAGGTCAATGGTGTAATTGAAACTAAAAATACCGCAGTTACAGGCTACGATACTGTGGTGGGGCAAGGTGGTTTGCATTTGGGCTTATCTGCTGATTTTACCAATCAAAATACGGCAGGCTTGGCTGCAGGGCAATTACCAACAACCTTAGAAATTGGGCACACAGGAAAAGGCAGTTATGCGGTTGAGTTTTCGAATTTAAGACCGCTAACCACACGTGATGCACAAGGTGCTTTGCACAATAAAAATGCTTATATTGATTTTGGCGATATTTATATTAATACCGTACAAGCGAAAAACCTCAATTTTTTAGTCAATGAAAATATTAAAAATACCATTGGTGCAACCAGTCCTATTTTAAACCAGTTGCTATCGAGTAAGCTTGAAGGTGACCAGTTCTCACTGATCGCTGTTCGTGGTATGGACTTTCAGTCTATTGCAGCCAAAGCTAGAATTATTTCTGACAACTCTTTAAATGAATTGACAGGAGATGGTGGTTCTTGGGGTATTGGGATTCCAATTTATAATTTAAATGCCAATGTGGCCTTGTCGGGTAAACAATATCTGTCACCTTATGATGGAACGAACAAAACTGGAATTGGTTATAACGCTATTGTTTCTACCGAAGGTTATGGCATTGATTCAAAAACAGGCTTACCAAGTACCACTTCTATTATCTTAATTGACGGGCAAGACAGCCTGCATGCTGGTGAAGCTGTCAACTATTATGCTGGTTTAAGAAATATTGATGCATTAATTCAGTCCGACGGTGTGATTGGTTATGAAGATGAAGGGATTTATATTCGTGCAGATCATTTATTAGTTGCAGCAAAAGCAGAGTTAGCGATTGGACAATTACCAGGTTCGAAATACAACTGCGTCACAGGATCAACTAAATGCGGTGGCTTTGTACCTTACGATAATTTCTCTAAGAAAGATGATGTGTTGACCACAATTGCTTTTAAATTAGATGGCAATGGTGAATTGTTGGTAATTCCTGGAGTGGATCCTACCGATACTAATCCGAACTCAAACTTTTTGTCTTTTGATGCGAACTTTAAGTTTAGAAGTCTAGATAGCACAGAACAGGCTGATCCGAAGAATTTAGGTAGTTATTTTAGTTTGATTAATGAAGATCAAGTGAATAATGAAACTGTTCAAACGTCTTCTATTAACTTGAATCGTATGGAAGGTCATTTAGGTGTCAAAGGAAAAGTCGTCGTCAGTGCAGATACGGTCACTTTAGACAATCAAGTGAAATTTAATTATAAAAATGATATTGCTCAACCCTTTAAAACAAACTTTGCAATGTCTACCAATGGCAATATGCAGAAAATCGCATCTGTCGCACTTACAGGTGGAACCATGCGCAGCACATTGGGCATTACGCCACGCTAAAGGATAGAAATAAAATGAAAAAAACAATTTTAGTTGCATCTATTTTAAGTACAGCTTTTTCATTCAATTCTGCTCAAGCGATGCAGGCTTTAAATGATGATCAGTTATCTCATGTACAAGGTCAGGCACTTTTGAACCTGATGACTGCGACAGATCAATCGCAAGGGTTAAATTTTTATAAACTAAGTGTTGATGCACTCATGGAGCTTAATGCCAACATTAAAACGCTACAATTAGGTTGTGGCGGTGTAAATAACGCGATTGGTGGTAAAGCGGGATGTGATATTGATATTTCTAATATTTCGTTAAGTGGTTTGAATGAATCCTATGATTCAACAGGTAACCCAAAGTTTAATGGTGAACGTGCGGGTACCAGTGCACAAATTACCAATCCATTTATTGAATTTGCGATTAGTGGAAATAGTGCGTCAACACGTGAAGTGGTTGGTTTTCGCTTAGGTGCAGAAGAAATTTTAGGTCTACTGACTTTGGGTACAGATAACGTGCAAAACCCAAATGACGGGATTAAAAGTTTCAGTGGTTATATGAAAATGGCACAAACGCAAGGGCATTCATTTACTAAAGAAGCTAAATTTGGTAATGCCTCTGACCAAAAAATTAGTGGGATACTGACTGCGTTGGGGCAGGATCGTGTCTATACAAGTAAACCTGGCGCAGAAGGACATACTGGGATTACCGTTCCATCGATGCGAGCTGATTTTACGATGCCTGAAACAGTAGTGACTGGTCAGCGTATGGAGTCCGCTATAGTTACGGGTATCCGTTCAACATTAGCTTCTATTCCGCTAGCGGCAACAGAGTCTGGGACATATACTGGTGATGTAAATGGAACACCTGACTTTTCAAAAGACCAGTTATATGTCACATTTCCTCCTTTATTGTTTGGTTCTGTTGGTGATCACTCATTCTTTAAAATGAGTAAGGGTTCTACATTAGAAAATTTGAATATGGATATTACTTTTGTCCAAGCCCTAAATATGATTCACAATATTCCTCTGACAGGAACAGGTGGATATTTATCTTTACAAAGCAAGCCAGTGCAGTGGATGGGTGCAGATGAAAAAGATATTGCACAACAAGGTTGGTGGATGTCGTTTAAGGAACCAGTGCAATTAGGTTATTTGGCAACTGCGGATTTGGTAGATGTTTCTGCAGTACTACCACAGGTCGCAAAAGCATTAACTTCTGAGTTAATGCAAGATAAGCATAATGTAGATGTAAGTTTGTTAGAAGCATTAGGTTCATTGGCTGGTACACCAATCGAGCGTAAAATGAATATCGATGTTGGTAGTTACACAGGATATTACACGGGTCAACCAGCCAGATTAACACTTAATAATCAGGTTTTACAAAACCAAAATGTTACCCCTAACTGTTATGGTGGTATGAAATTCTGCTAATCCCAAATGAAAAAAATCCCGCAACTTGTGCGGGATTTTTTATACTCAGTGTTCAATCTTATTTGGCAATTTTGATGAGTAATTCTTCTTTCGTTAGGTTGCTAGATTCAGCATCACGACGACCTTTATATTCAAAAGTACCTGCATCTAAACCTTTCTCACCAATCACAATACGGTGCGGAATACCTGTAAGCTCAAGGTCAGAGAATTTCACCCCAGGACGTTCATTACGATCATCCAGTAATACATCATAACCCGCAGCTTGAAGTTCAGCATAAAGTGCTTCTGCTGCTTCTAATGTGCGAGGTGATTTATGTGCGTTCATTGGTACAATCGCAATTTCAAATGGTGCGATGGCTGCAGGCCAAATAATCCCTTTATCATCAAAATTTTGTTCAATGGCAGAGGCAACGACACGTGTTACTCCAATCCCATAGCATCCCATGGTAACAGTAAACGGTTTGCCATCTTCACCTAATACTTTGCAGCCTAACGCTTCTGAGTATTTAGTACCAAGCTGGAAGATATGACCGACTTCAATACCGCGTTTAATTTGTAGAGTTCCTTTGCCATCTGGAGATGGATCGCCCTCAACGACGTTACGTAAATCGTAAACTTCAGTATATTGTGCATCGCGTTCCCAGTTCACACCTGTTGCGTGTTGATCAACTTGGTTTGCACCTGCAACGAAGTCAGACAGTACTGATGCAGCACGGTCTACAATCACAGTTATGCCTTTTTCTACCAAACCTTGTGGACCAACAAAACCAGCAGTTAAACCTAAAGCTGCAATTTGTGCATCGGTTGCAAAAGTAAGTGGTGCAGCAATCTGTGGATGCTTTTCTGCTTTAATTTCATTAAGTTCATGGTCACCGCGCAGGAATAATGCAATCACAGGCACTTGACCAGTTTCATCTGCAACACCTTGAACCAAGAGCGCTTTGACTGACTGGTTATTATTTGTGCCTAAAAATGCAGAAACTTCCGCAATGGTTTTTTGGTTTGGTGTATCCACAATGTTGAGTTCTTGCGTTGCAGCAGCACGTTCACCCACCAAAATAGCTTCAGCCATTTCAATATTGGCTGCATAATCAGATTCGGTAGAGAAGGCGATATCATCTTCACCGCTTGAAGCCAGAACGTGGAATTCATGTGAACCAGAACCACCAATAGAACCTGTATCTGCTTGTACTGGGCGGAAGTCTAAACCTAGGCGCGTGAAAATACGGCAGTAGGTGTCGTACATTACATCGTAGGTTTCTTGTAAAGAAGCTTGATCGGTATGGAAAGAATAAGCATCTTTCATAATAAATTCGCGTGAACGCATTACTCCAAAACGTGGGCGAATTTCGTCACGGAATTTAGTTTGAATTTGATAGAAGTTGATTGGCAATTGCTTATAGCTTTTTAATTCATTACGCGCCAAATCGGTAATGACTTCTTCATGTGTTGGGCCAAGTACAAAAGGATTGTCGTGGCGATCTTTAAAGCGTAGTAATTCAGGACCGTATTGCACATAACGCCCTGATTCTTCCCAAAGTGAGGCAGGCTGAGTGACAGGCATAAAAGTTTCTAAAGCACCTGCGCGATTCATTTCTTCACGAACAATGGCTTCAACTTTATTTAGCACACGCACACCCATTGGCAGCCAAGTATATAAACCTGAAGCCAATTTACGAATCATACCCGCACGTAACATCAGCTGGTGAGAAATCACCTCGGCATCGTTTGGGGTTTCTCTTAACGTAGCAAATAAAAAGCGACTCGCGCGCATGGAAACTGTCCTAAAAAGTGAAGCGTTAAATGGAGTTTTTTCAAAGCCAGATTATACAATAAAAATCGGGCTAAACTTGCGTTAAAATTTAGCCCGAACGATTGTGTGACTTTACGTGAGATTTTAAGAAATCAGTTTACGCGTTTGGCGTAACATAAAATTCTTAAAATCATCTAAGTAAGTGAAAATGACAGGTACGACCACCAAGGTGAGTAGGGTGGATGTAATTACACCGCCAATGACTGCGTGTGCCATAGGCGCACTTTGTTCGCCGCCTTCACCCAAGCCAAGTGCGAGTGGCACCATCCCCATCACCATTGCACTGGTGGTCATTAAAATAGGGCGTAAACGGGTTTTCCCTGCAGCAATAATTGCATCATAACGTGAATCGCCCTGATCCATGGCTTTTTTAATAAAATCAATTAGTAAAATCGCATTTTTGGTGACCAATCCCATCAGCATAATAATACCGATAATAGAAAACAGGTTCATGGTCGAGTTAAAAATAAACAGTGCCAAGAATACTCCAATCAACGATAAAGGTAGGGAAGCCATAATTGCTGCGGGGTGAATGAAACTGTTGAATTGCGAACCTAAAACAATATAAATAAACACAATAGACAGGGTAATTGCAGTCAGTGCATAACCTGCAGATTCAGCCATGTCAGCATTGGCGCCTTGAGTGTCGAAGCTATAACCTGCGGGTAATTTAAAGTTATCCTGAATTTTTTGAATGTCGGCACCAATGTCACCTGCAGGACGTCCAGCAGTATTGGCTTCGACCAAAACTTCACGGGCTAAATCACGACGGTTAATTTGTGCTGCACCTAAACTTTCCTCAAACTTCGCCACACTTGCCAAAGGCACTAAAATATTTTGTCCATTGGCATCAGTTTTTTTTGAAGTTAAATACATATTTTGCACATCGCTCGGCAAGCTACGATGGTTTTCTGTAAGTCGAACATTGACATCGTAGGTTTCACCACGTTCATCTTGCCAAGTGGTGACATCATCCCCCGCAATGAGTGGGCGGATAATATTGGCAATTTGATTCACCGATAGCCCCAAATCACTAGCAAGGACACGGTTAATATGAACACCTAATGTAGGTTTAGGAGCTTTTAGCGAGCTTTCTAAATCGACAATACCATTCACCTGAGCAATTTCTGTCATAAAGCGGTCAGAGATTTTTTGTAATTCTGCTAAATCAGGGCCTTTAATAGACACCATCACAGGTTTTTGCCCACCAGAAACCGTTTCATCGGCAGAGGCGACAGAGGTGATGGTGATGCCCGCAACACTTTGTAGACGCTGGCGAAATTCGTTATTGAGTTCGGTTAGCGTTTGTTGACGTTCATTACGTGGGCTGACAGTTACACGCAAATTAACATGATTTTTCCCGCGATCTGTTACGCTGTTAATGGCTCCGTAAGTCGCACGTACTTCAGGGTGTTGACGGATGATTTGATCTACTTGTTTTAATTTTGCTTGTGAATATTCAAGCGAGGCATCTACAGGTGTTTCAAATTTAATCCGAATTTCACCTTTGTCGGGTACAGGTACAAACTCTGTGCCAATCAGTTTGGATAATCCGAGTGCTGCAAATAATGAACCCACGGCAATCAATAAGGTGATAACGCGAAATCGTAGTGCTAATTTTAAAAGTTTTTCATAATGATGACTTAAATTGTCGAGTTTGTTGGAAATCCAGTTTAAGAAGCGTTTTACTCGTCCAGGTTTTTTATTGGGATTTGGTTTTTCTGCCCAGTGTGCAGAAAGCATTGGATCCAGCGTAAAACTGACAAACATGGAAATCAGCACGGCAGTACTGACGGTGACACCAAATTGATAAAAAAAGCGTCCGATAATGCCGCCCATAAATGCCACAGGTAAAAATACCGCCACAATGGTTAAGGTGGTTGCTAAAACTGCTAAGCCAATTTCTTTAGTACCATCCAAAGCAGCCGTGACATGGTCTTTACCCATATCTGCATGACGCACGATATTTTCACGTACCACAATTGCATCATCAATCAATAAGCCAATACTGAGCGAGAGCGCCAGTAAGGTCATCATGTTGATGGTAAAGCCAAATGCCCAAATAAAGGTGAGTGTGCCGAGTAGGGCGATTGGCAGGGTCAATCCTGTAATGGCGGTAGAACGGAATGAACCAAGAAACAACAGTACAATCAGGACTGCCAGAATCGCACCCTCAATAATGGTGCGCGCTACATCACGGATACTGCCACGAATCCCTTTAGAAGAATCCACCACGACTTTTGCAGTCATGCCAGCAGGCAGTTGGGTTTGAATACGTTCTAAGGTTTTATAAGTGTTATCTACCACTTCAATGACATTAGAGTCTGAACTACGCAAGATATCGACAGCAACCGCAGTTTGCCCATTTAAAAATGCACTGGTTTCCAGCTCTGCCTGACTGTCTTGAATTGTGGCAACTTGTTTTAAAAAGATTGGCGCACCATTTTTATTGGCAATAATTAAATCGCCAAAAGCCAGAGGATGAATGACTTTGGATTGGATTTCGACCACCAATTCACTATTGGCTTGTTTGAGTGTGCCGCCTGGTACTTCAATATTTTCAGCTTTGAGCGTGTTGATGACCTGATCCACACCCAGTCCAAAACTCATTAACTTTTGTGGATCTACCTCAATACGAATTTGTCGCTGTGCATCACCCAATAAATTAACAGTTCCGACACCAGACACAGTGCGCAGTTGCGGTACAACTTGTTGATCTAAATAGGAACTTAAATCACGCAAAGACATTTGTGAGGATTCAAACACAATCGACATGACTGCATTGGCAGTTGGGTCGTAGCGCTCCACCACAGGGTCTTGAATTTCATCTCGAAAGCCTGCACTGACAGACGAAATTTTATCGCGTACATCTTGTGCCGCCACTGCCGAAGGAACATCTAAATTAAACTCGGCAATAATAGTAGATAACCCTTCACTGGATTGTGAAACCAGTTGTTTGAGTCCAGAAATGGTATTGATCTGATCTTCCATTTTCTTGGTGATTTCAGATTCAACTGTTTCAGGTGATGCACCCGGATAACTGGTATAAACCACTACAAACGGAAAATCGACGTCAGGAAATTCTTCCACGCCCATACGTTGCCATGAAGCCAAGCCAAGCACCATTAGACAAAACATCATCATGATGGTAAAAACGGGATACTTGACGCTAACTCGGGTAAACCACATAACAACGATCCTGATTTTTTATTTATTGGACATCTGCACTACTGCATTGAGATGAAATTCAATTTATTGAGGGTTATTTTGAATGATCACCTGCTGCTGAATTTGATCGGGGTTGAACACCACTCGACTGACTAGATCACTGCTCTGTAAGCCTTGAATCACAGCAGTATTGTCACTATAGCGCTGTTCTAAAACTGTGATATCCACGCGGGCAATTTTTTGATCTCGAATCACCCAAACATAAGGTTTGTTTTGGATATCGTGAATGGTATTGAGTGGGATGATTTGCCCTGAAATTGTCGTGTTCGCTAAAATATAACCATCCACAAATGCCCCAATACTTAAAGAGGGAAGACGATCAAGCGGGGTTGCAAAAAATTCAATTTGACGACTGGCTAAATCCGCAACAGGAGAAACACGGCTAATTTGTGCATTAAATGTGTTTGCTTGTCCTTGGAGTTGATATTCAATTTTTTGACCAATTTTGAGTGCGGCTTGTAAGTCGCTTGGTAATTTCGCTTGAATTTCTAATTGGTTCGGATCGACGACTTCAAATAAGGTTTGTCCTGCAGCCACAGTTTGCCCAGGCTCAACTTGACGTTGGGTAATGACACCATGAATTGGACTGGTAATCGTGCCATCTTGATCGGCTTTTAGTGCAATATCGACATTGGCTTGTTGGGCGCGTACATTTTCCATTTGCGCACGATAATCTAACTGACTTTGCTCATATTCCACTTGTGAAATAAAACCCTGATCGAGCAAACGTTTTTTTCGTTGCATCATATTGCGGGCTTGGTTGGCTTGCGCTTGCGTTGCAGCTAAATTGGCGCGAGCTTGTGCTAAACGCGCAGCATTATCCTGATTATTTAAGCGTAGCAAGGTTTGACCACGTTGTACGCTATCTCCCACTTTGACATAGACTGAGGTTGCTGTGGCAGTCACCTGTGCTTGAATACTGCTTTGATTCACAGCACGCACTGTGCCTGTAAAGGCAGTTTTACTGATTGCGCTGCCTTGTTGTGGTGTCACTAAATCTTGCTGAATGAGTTCAATTTTTTCTGATACTGTTGTTTTATTTTCAGTTTCTGTTTTTTGGCAGGCACTCAGCAAAATACATAAGCCGATTGCACCGATACGAAAAATGGGTAAATGCTGCCGATTAAACCTAACTGCGATACGCTGTGCAATGTGCATGCATATTTGTCCTTATTGATTGCCAAAATGACAAGGTAATTCAAATCAACTATTCAAGTGCTTTTAAGCGAGTAATAATTCTGTCGTATTCTGCTTGTGTATTTCGATAGCTTGTTTGTAAAGATTGAATCATATCTTTTTTAAGCTCGATGTTTTTTAAGTTATTGTCCAAATTGGTTTTTAGTTGTGCAGGCACAGGTTTGACCTTGCGTAAATACTCCATTTCTTGACGTTTAAAAGTAATACGGTCATTTTGCAGCTGTTTGAGTTGTTCTTGTTGGAAAATAATTTGCTTTTTAATATGCGCTAAAGCGTTATTACGTTTAGTGATTGCGGTTTGACTATTGGTATAGGCTTTTTTTAAACGCTGATCAGATTCCATTTGATACGCTTGAGCAGCACGTTGTGGGGCTTTTTTAATATCCATTTCAGTGTTGTATGGACGTGCGCGCTGAATCACTTGCATGTTACGGTCTAATGCTTCATAGCCATGACGAATATGATTAGGTGTCACATTACTACTAATATTTGCAACGCCATGTTGATCATAATAGCGATACCACACCGCTTTGTTCTGGCTGTCAGCCATGAGTGGGGCAGAGGACAAGAGCAGTAAAGCAAGCATGCCCAATTTAAGTGACTGCTTATTTTGTTTTAATTTGACAGCGAGTGATTTTGCAAAAAAAGTGCTCACGTTGTCCCCCACAATAAAGTTGACTAAATTACTTAAATTACACGTAATAATAGTGTTATATTAGATCAAAATTAGGAATTTAAAAAATACAACCGATAAAAAATATCAATGGTCACAAGAAAGTGTGAGCGGTTTGGTGATAATGGTGTAAAAGTGTAGATTTACACTAAATATGTTCATTGAAACTACAAGTAAAGATATGTTAAAAATACGATCAATGTGTAAGATTTTTCTACTCAGTTGCTTGTACAAACAAAAATGGGAAGGGTCATTGAATGGACGATAAATTCCAAAATCTAAAAGTCATGGTGATTGATGATTCAAAAACCATTCGCCGTACAGCTGAAACACTTCTGCAGCGTGAAGGTTGTGAAGTGGTTACCGCAGTTGATGGATTTGAAGCTTTATCCAAAATTGCAGAATCAAATCCAGATATCGTATTCGTAGATATTATGATGCCACGCCTAGATGGTTACCAAACGTGTGCCTTAATTAAAAACTCGCAAAACTACCAAAACATTCCTGTCATTATGCTATCAAGTAAAGATGGTTTATTTGACCAAGCTAAAGGACGTGTCGTGGGTTCTGATGAGTATCTGACTAAACCATTTAGTAAAGATGAATTATTAAACGCCATTCGTAACCACGTGACCGCATAATTATTAGTTAGTTAGATTTATTGGGGAAAATAATGGCTCGTATTCTTATTGTAGATGATTCACCTACAGAAACATTCCGCTTTAGAGAAATCTTGACCAAGCATGGTTTTGAAGTCATTGAAGCAGCGAATGGTGCAGATGGCGTGACCATGGCGCAAGCTGAATTACCAGATTTAGTATTAATGGATGTGGTTATGCCAGGCGTGAATGGCTTTCAGGCAACACGTCAAATTTCGCGTGGTGACACCACCAAACACATTCCAATTGTAATTGTGAGTACCAAAGATCAGGCAACTGATCGTGTTTGGGGAAAACGCCAAGGTGCAAGCGATTACTTAACTAAGCCTGTTGACGAAAAACAATTAATTGATGTGATTAATCAACACCTTAATGCAGGATAAGCTATGGCTGCAAATGGTTTTATTGAATTGCTTCGGTTATCTAAACGTGGAAACAAAAACTACGTTAGTACCGAAAATGAGGTAAACCGCTGGTCAGGCATTGCTTTTGAGATGATGGGGCAATATTTCGTTGCTCCATTAGGAGAAGTTTCTGAGGTTATTTATCCACCGAAATATACGCCAGTGCCAAATACCCAACCTTGGGTAGTAGGTTTAGCGAATATTCGCGGAAGATTACTTTCAGTTTCAGATTTGGCACATTATGTTTCTGGGCAAAGCAGCCAATATTCACCTACTCAAAAAGTAATGTGTATTAGTCATAATGACCATTATGTCGGTTTAGTTGTAGATCAAGTTTTGGGTATACAGCACTTTAATAAGAAAAGTTTCTTTTCTAAACACAATGATTTAGATAGTAATTTACAAGAATATTGTCAGGGGTATTTTCACCAACATAACCAACAATGGCATGTTTTCTTATTTAGTCGTTTATTGCAAAACCCAAAATACATGAACGCATCTATAAAATTTATAAATTAACTGTCGCGCACCTAAAAAATGAAGGCGTCAATCGGGGAGAAGCTGCATGGGCTTTAAACTTAAAAAGAAAAATTCAGGCGAAGAAACCGTCCGTAAAGCAAGTGGTCCAGGTTTTTTTGCAAAATTACAGGCGCGAACAGAAGAGTTTGCGAGTGTATTTGGCGAAACAGAAAAATCTAAGCCACTTATTTTAGGCGCAGCTTTTTGTATCATCTTATCGCTTTTCCTGTTGTTATACCTTTTTTATAGCGTGCCGCGTAATAACGATTTTACCCGTAGTTTGGGTGATTTACGTCTGTTGTCACAAACCATTTCACGTCAAGCAACCGAAGCGACTGCATCAGGTACGCCTGAATCTATTAAAAACTTAACAGATTCACAAAAAGCCTTTGCTGCTCACTTAGAAACAGTGAAGGATATTCATGCCAGCACAGATACACTGCGTGAAGTGGAAACACAGTGGAAATCGGTTTCTGAAAATATTGATTTGATTGCTTCGCAACAAAAAATCATTAACCAACTCTATGACACCAACATTGCAATTGGTGAAACCATTCCGGGTATTCAGGCTGAATATAACTTGATGGTTGACCAAATGGCACGTCAAGACATGCCAAGTAGCCAGGTGGTTATTGCAAAGAACCAAGTATTCATTGCAGAACGTATTTTACGTTCAATCAGTTCTGTATTAACAGGTACAGACAGTTCACGTGAATCTGCAGATGACTTTAGTGCCGATACCGAAACGTTTGGTGCTTACTTGGCAGCACAGTTAAATGGTAGTGTGGAACTTGGTGTACAACGTATTACTCAAGAAGATTTACGTAGTTCATTAGAAGGTATTCAAGCAGAATATGAAGATGTATTGAAATCTGCTGCTGCAACAGTTTTAAATAACTCAACACAAATTGTAAAAGTACGTCAGGCATCATCTTCTATTTTCGATCAGTCAGATAAGCTTTTAACCAATTTAAATAAATTGTCTAGCGGTTCAGGTTGGTCTATTGCAATTCCTGCAATTGGCTTAATTGCAGCATTACTTGCGTTCTTATTCTGTGTATTCAAACTCTTGAACTTACGTGGTGAAGCCGATAAAACTCGCGTGGTTCGTCTACAAGATGAATATGACCGTAACCAGAACGCGATTTTACGTTTACTCGATGAGATTGCCGACCTTGCAGATGGTGACTTACGTTCATACGCAACAGTATCGGAAGACTTCACGGGTGCAATTGCCGACTCGATTAACTTCGCAATTGACCAATTACGTGACCTTGTATCGCGTATTCACGAAACATCGCACGAAGTTGCACAATATACGGCAACCACACAGAACATTACCAACCAGCTTGCTGAAGCATCTGAGCATCAGGCGCAAGAAATTGCAGGTGCATCTGCCGCAATTAACGAAATGGCAATGTCAATTGACCAAGTATCTGCCAACGCTGAAGAATCAGCAGCGGTAGCAGAACGTTCAGTACATATTGCATCGAATGGTGCAGACGTTGTAAACCGTTCAATTGAAGGTATGGATATCATTCGTGAGCAGATTCAAGAAACCTCTAAGCGTATTAAGCGTTTGGGTGAATCTTCACAAGAGATTGGTAACATCGTTGCCTTGATTAACGATATTGCCGACCAAACTAACATTTTGGCATTAAACGCAGCAATTCAGGCGTCTATGGCGGGTGAAGCAGGTCGTGGTTTCGCAGTCGTAGCCGACGAGGTACAGCGTCTAGCGGAACGTTCAGCATCTGCAACTAAACAGATTGAAACACTGGTTAAAACCATTCAGACTGATACCAACGAAGCCGTAATTTCGATGGAACAAACCACATCGGAAGTTGTACGTGGTGCGAACTTATCTAAGGATGCGGGTGTTGCACTGGATGAAATTCAAACGGTATCAACCAACCTTGCGAAATTGATTTCTAACATTTCGGACGCTGCAAAACTTCAGTCTGCTTCTGCAGGTCACATTGCAACCACGATGAACGTTGTACAGGAAATTACCTCGCAAACGACCAGTGCAACTTTCGATACTGCACGTTCGGTATCTGAGTTGGCCAACATGGCAGAATCATTACGTGAATCTGTAACTGACTTTAAACTACCTGAATAAGCGGGATTCCAGCTTGGGGAAAGGTGTACCTATACACAGTTATGGGTACACCATCATTCAGAGATAAAGCATCGCAAAGATGAACTTAACTTTTGGGTTAGGGGCATTCAGGATGGTTACAATTAAGTTGAAGTGCCTTTTGGTGCTGAAAACGTAAGAAGCCTTAGCTATGAAAGAAATATTAAAAAATTTAGTCGAAACAATGACGCTTCCTGAAGATAGTTATCTTGAGCAAGATGCGGAAATTCTTGAAATTTTTGTCGAAGAAATTGAAGAAATCTTCGAAGAATTAAATCCATTATTTACTACTTGGTTTGCGAACCCAACAGATCAAGAAACTTTAGTGACTATTCGTCGTCACTTTCACACTTTAAAAGGCTCGGGTCGCATGGTGGGTGCGAAGTCTGCGGGCGAATTGGCATGGACGGTTGAAGATACTTTAAACCGTGTGCTTTCGGGTGCGGTAACACTCAATACTGATATTCAAAAATACGCAAAAACTGTTTTAAATATTTATCAATACAAGCTTTATCCAATTTTTAAGCAAGTCGGTTTAATTGATCTTGATTTACGCCCATTGGTGCTTTTAGGACAACAATTACAGCAAAACCAAAGTCCTGAACCTGCATTGGAAGAGTTGCTGGTTTTAGCAGATCAACTGACTGCCACTGATATGCCGACAGGACTAGAATTGACGGATGCTGCAGTTGAAACAGCAGCTGTCGCAGCAGTTGAATCATCTGAAGATGTAATGACTGCTGAAGAAATGCCGCAGACAGAAGTTGCACAAGAAGAGGCTGCTGATGCGAGTCTATTGGCTGAAACTCTGGCTATTTTTGTAGAAGAAGCTGAAGAGCATTTAGCGACCATTGATCAGTTCTTGGCACAAGATCAGATTTACTCACAAGACTATAATGGCTTAATCCGTGCATTACATACACTGCGCGGCAGTTCGTCTATGGCGCAAATTGATCAAGTTTTTCAAGCCAGTTCTAAAGTTGAAAACTTGTTTAAAGCGTTTGTACAAGATGAAATTGAATCTACATCAAAAGAAACTGCGCTGTTGGTGCAATATGCAGAATTTGTCCGGGATTATCTGCATGTACTTCGTCAAGGTCACTGTGATGGTTTAGATGTAATCTATGCAACTTTTAATAAAGCATGGGATAGCTACGGCTTTAGCACCAGCGATACAGAAGACTCTAATCCTCAAGGTTTAGTATCGAAGCTAATCGAACTGAATATTGATCGTTTACTTGATGCCGAATTTGAATTTGATAAATTGGCGCAAGCGCAATTCCCAAGCTATTTAGAAGAACTCAGCGCACAAGCGCAATTGTTGGTAGAGCATACCGATAACCGTGCGTCTGTGGGTATTCATCAATTTACTGAAGAACTTAAAGCCGCTTACGACAGTGTTTTAGCCAAGCCAATCTTGCTTAACTCTGAATATGGTTATGAGTTATTTGCACAGGCGCACCAAGAGTTTATTCATTTATTCGATACCTTGGCTGCGGGACAGCGTGTTACGGTTACAGAAGACATTCAGAAAACCTTAAATGACTTAACTGCATTTGTGCAGCAAGACATTGATGCAATTGCACTTGAAGATGCTGAAACATCAGTGAGCGACAATGCTGTAGAAACAACAGTTGTTGCAGAACCTGAAGCGGTGCCTGCTGCAGTTGCTAGCGAAAATTCGGGCACAGTGAATTTGGCGCAATTGTCACAACGTATTGCATCAGATCAACAAAACATGCATGCCGATGATGCCAATAAAGACTTCGATCCTGACTTGCTGGATATCTTCTTGGAAGAAGCAGAAGAGCTTTTGGTGGGTATGGATGAAGATGTTAATACTTGGTCAAAAGACGCCAGCGATACTTCGGCTTTAAACAACTTAATGCGTTATTTGCACACTTTAAAAGGTGGTGCAAATATGATTTCTGCGACGCATATTGGTTTAATTGCACACAACCTTGAGTCGATTTACGAGCGTATCATTAACAACCAAATTGTTGTTTCACCTGCGTTAATTCAAATTATTCGTTTGGTGCAAGATGATATTGCAGACCGTATTCAGACCATTCGTGATGAGCGTGTGGACTATGCTGCGCCAGAGTCGATTGCAATTTTAGGCAACATTGTTAGCTTGGCACAAGGCGATGCAGATGTGTCAGTTGCAAGTGCGACAACCGCAGCGCAGCCTGAACAGACTATTGAGGCAGTAGAAGAGGTTGATGCACAGCCTGAGTTGGCGGTAAAAGCGTTGCAAGATACAACTGCAGATTTAGCTGAAGATGACGCAGTTATTGCTGATGATGCACATTTTGAAGACGCTGCTGCTACGGCATTTGAGCCGATCACAGAAACTGCAAGTCTTGAAGCAAGTGCTGAATCTGAAGATGAGCAATTACATTCAATTGTGGTTGAGACTTTCAGAGAAGAAGCGGAAGAAATTTTGGATGCTGCAGATCAGCGCTTGAAACAATGGTTTGAGCAGCGTAGTGACCGTAGTATCTTGCTTCAATTACAACGTGCGGCGCACAGCTTAAAAGGCGGTGCACGTATGGCTGAAATTGAGTCTGTTGCGCAAATCGCCTATCAACTTGAAAGTGCCTTTGAACAGTTTGCAGTGCATCAATTTAACTCAAATGTTTATGATGCCTTGTTGCAAACCACGTTGGCATGGTTGCGTGATGCAATTTTCAAAGCAGATTACAGCAATTATGACAGCTTAAAATCTAGCTTGTCGGCGATGCAGTTTGTAGATGTATCTGCGCAATTGCCCGAGCGTTTAACGCATACCGACTTGTTATCGCCAAGCCATAGTTATGAGTTTGTTCAGGGTGATGGTACAGAGCCACCTGCAATGTCGGGTGAGTGGGGCGAAACCACACAGCTGGATAATAGCAATGAGATGATTCGTATCTCTGCCGATTTAGTCGAGAAGATGATTGACTTGTCAGGCGAGAACTCGATTAACCGTTCACGTATTGAAATGGAGCTTGGGCAACTAGGCGGTACGTTGAATGAGATGGAATTGGCGATTAAACGTCTTGCCGATCAGTTACGTCGAATGGAAGGCGAGCTGGAATCGCAAATTATTGCCAAGCACGGTTCTGAAAACTCACGTTATGCAGACTTTGACCCATTAGAGATGGATCAATATTCATCGTTGAATCAGTTGTCTAAATCTCTGGCGGAATCTGCATCGGACTTGGTGGACTTTAAGAGCACCTTGGCTGAAAAAATTCGTGATGCTGAAGGTTTGTTATTACAACAATCACGTATTCAGGCCGAAATTCAAGAAAGCTTGATGCGCACACGCCTTGTACCATTCTCACGTTTATTGCCACGTTTACAACGTATTGTGCGTCAGACTTCATCGACCTTAAACCGTCCAACAGAATTGGTGGTTTATAACACTGAAGGTGAATTAGACCGTACCATTCTAGAGCGTTTGGTGACACCGTTTGAACACATGCTGCGCAACGCGGTTGACCATGGTATTGAAGACCCTGCACAACGTGCTGCAGCCAATAAACCTGAAGTTGGTAAAATTGAACTGAACATTACTCGCCAAGGCACAGATGTTATGGTGACTTTTGTGGATGATGGTAAGGGTATTGATGATGCCAAGATTAAAGAAAAAGCATTGAGCTTAGGTTTAATCAAAGCTGATCAGAATTTAGATAAAAATGAAATTCTGCAATACATTTTCCACCCAGGCTTTACAACAGCGCAATCGGTTACACAAATTTCAGGTCGTGGTGTTGGTTTAGATGTGGTGCAAAGTGAAATTAAGGCACTTGGTGGTCACGTTTCTGTAGATTCAACTTTAGGTCAAGGCACAACCTTTAGTATTCGTGTACCAACGACAGTTGCTGTATCCGATGCCCTAATGGTTAAAGTTGGCGATCAACAATTTGCTGTACCGTTGGCGCAAATTGACCGTATTGTACGTATTGCACCAACTACCTTGGAATCTTACTTCAATAGCAATGAAGATTTCTTCCAAATTGATAACCAGAACTACAAGTTGCGTTACTTATCTGAGTTCGTTGGCAATCAGCCATTACCGCGTTTAAGCCATGTGGGTCATTCACTACCTGTCTTGTTAATTAAAGGCAGTACAGGTCAAACCATTGCCTTGCTAGTCGATCAGTTGATTGGTTCGCGTGGTCAAATTGTTGTGAAACCAATTGGACAACAGTTCTCAAGCATTGGTGCAATTGCAGGCGCAACTATTTTGGGTGATGGTCAAGTTTGTTTGATTTTGGATGGTCAGAACATTGCCCGTCAAATTCTTGCAACGCAACGTACTAAACAAGCCAGCGATCAACGTGATAGCCAACGTCGTGATACACGCCGCTTAATTATGATTGTGGATGACTCAGTCACCGTACGTAAAGTAACTTCACGTCTGCTTGAGCGTCAAGGTTATGACATCGTGACTGCCAAAGATGGTGTCGATGCCATGGAGCAGCTTGAAAACGTCAAACCTGACTTGATGTTACTGGATATTGAAATGCCACGTATGGATGGTTTTGAGGTGACTAACCTTGTACGCCACCACGACATGCATAGCAATCTGCCGATCATCATGATTACGTCACGTACAGGTGAAAAACACCGCGAACGAGCGTTTAGCTTGGGTGTGACGCACTACATGGGTAAACCGTTCCAAGAGGCAGAATTGCTTGCCAATATTGAACAATTATTAGCAGTTAGTCAGGGGTAAACGATGAGTCAGACGAATAGTCCAAATTTACTCGGGCAAATCAGTCAGCAAGAGCTGCAACATTTAATTACCGTATCTACCGGTTTTATTGATGCTTATATTGTTGAATGTCATGGTAAACAACCAATGCTGATACCTCAAAATATTGTGTTGTCAGCGCTGGATAACGCCACTCAAGTTAAAACTGTGGAATGGCACGAATCGCAATTGCCTGTTTATGCGGTCAATGACCCAGAGAAAAAAATGGGCGTGGCACTGGTTATTGAAGGCGATGAAATGGAGCAGCGTTTTGCTTTGATGTGCAATGAAATGCCTAAAACCCTGCGCTTGCGTATTTCTGAAGTGGTAGATGATGACCAGCAAACCACGACTGATCCTGCGGTATTCCAATATGTCCGTATGGGTGAGCAGGTCTTTCATGTGCCTAATTTGCAATACATTCAAGAAAATTTGACGATCTAAACGCAATTTTCTCCGTTGTAAAATAGAAAAGGAACTCAAATAGAGTTCCTTTTCTGCTTCATGCAACTAATCTTATTGGATTTAAGTTAGTAATCCTTCCAAAATCTGTTCATAAATTTCTGCTAATGGCTCTAAATCAGCCACATCAACATGCTCGTTAATTTGGTGAATGGTGGCATTGAGTACGCCTAATTCCAACACTTGCGCACCTGTTGGCGCAATAAAGCGACCATCAGATGTACCGCCACTGGTCGATAATTCTGTTTCAACACCTGTAACATTGCGAATGGCTTGACGTGCAGCATTAACCAATTCACCTACAGGGGTTAAAAATGGCAAACCTGAAAGCGTCCACTCGATTTCATACTCCACTTGATGGCGATCTAAAATTTCCAAGACGCGAGCTTTTAGCTCATCTGCAGTCACTTCAGTCGAATAACGGAAGTTAAAGGTCACCGTCATATTGCCAGGGACAACATTGGTCGCGCCTGTTCCTGCTTGAATATTTGAAATTTGAAATGAGGTGGCAGGGAAGTATTCATTGCCATGATCCCACACCGTTTCACACAGTTCCGAAATCGCTTTAGACGCGGTATGAATCGGGTTAATTGCCAAGTGTGGATAAGCCACATGACCTTGTTTGCCTTTTACAGTCAAGACACCATTGAGCGAACCGCGACGCCCATTTTTAATAATATCGCCTAATTTATGGGTACTTGAAGGTTCACCTACCAAACACCAAGTCATTTTTTCCTGACGTGCTTCTAAAGTTTCAACGACTTTGACGGTGCCGTTAATAGAGGGGCCTTCTTCATCAGAAGTGATCAAAAAGGCAATTGAGCCTTTGTGATCAGGATGTTTGGCGACAAAGCGTTCAGAGGCAACCACCATGGCTGCCAATGCGGTTTTCATGTCGGCACTGCCACGACCATAAAGTTTGCCATCACGAATTTCAGGTACGAATGGATCGGTATTCCATGCGTCTAAATTGCCAGTTGGTACAACATCGGTATGACCTGCAAAGCAAAAGACTGGTGCTTCTGTACCTTTACGCGCCCAGAGGTTATCTACATCGTCAAAACGCATAGATTCAATCTTAAATCCAATTTTTTCTAAGCGTTCTGCCATGAGGTTTTGACAGTTGTGATCGACAGGAGTGACAGACGGTTGGCGTAAAAGCTGAAGGCTTAAATCCAGAGTAGCAGAAGAGGTCATGAGAGTTTCAGACGTTTATCAAGAGTAAGTGCTAATAATAGGGGAATAATGCAACAAAAGTGAAATTTTAGCGTGAAAAAACCTTGTCCGAGAACAAGGTTTTTTGTGGTTTTTGTGAAGATATTCGTGAAATACTCAGAATTATTTGCGAATTTCTTGTTGGGTTTTTTCAGCAGTGTTACTCACCGCATGACCTGCAGAAGATACGTCTTCGCCCACGCCTTTAATTGTATTACAACCCGTTAAAACAAAGGTTAATAGCAGTGAAGTCACTAGAATTTTTTTCATGATCATCTCCAATATGCTCTAGATAGATTATTTTGATGTGTTTTTTAGCTTAGGAAATAAACAGAATAATAAATAGGCAACTTTTATGGTGCTTACGTAATAAAATGTTGAAACAGTTATTCAGCGTGTTAAAGGGGGATAGCTAATCAGCGGTGCAGCGCGATACATATAAAATTGTGAATGTGCCTCTTGATAATACAAACCATCGCCCCACCATTGATTCGGTAGGCTACTGGCTTGAGCATTTTGACAAATCCATTCATGACGTTGTAGGCGATAAAACCGTTCTGCTTGGGCAGGAATATCACACCCCCAAAGACCTAAACGACGAGCGCGATTAACCCAGTGTGGCGTAAGTGTTGTAGATGATTGTGCCAAGTGATGTATTGCGAAATACAATTGTCCTTTGAGTACAGCAAAACGGCGTTGAATCGGCACATCCAAGGCTTGCTTAAATTGAAATTGCTTTTGACTAAAATGATTCAGTTTACGCGCCAAAGTATCGGAGCGGTTTAAACCATACCAGTGTGCCAAAGAGCAATCCGCTTCGGCTAAATAGTATTTTAATGCGACTTCCCAATGTTCAACCTGCTGTGTGTCATGGTTGTGCAGTAAAAAATCCAGTTCACCCACAGTTTTAGCGCCATCAATAATTTGAATACTGTGTCCCAATAATTCGAAGGGATGATAATCACGATCACGCAGCCAAAACCACATCAGCATTTCAAAGCGTAAGCCTAAACGGGTGCTTTTCAGTTGATTTAAAAAGTCGTACACTGCTTCTGGATGTGAATCTAAATAGGCTAAACGTGATTGATAAGCGTGATAATGCTGCTGCCAAAAAGTATCTGAATGGAATTCAAAAGCATGTTGAATGGGCAATTGCTCAGGCACAGCACATAAAATATTCGGACTTGCCACACTAAAAGCCAACTGACGGATGAGTGGGGTTTTGTAGGTCAGCCATACTTCGGGCAGAAGTTCGGGTTGATACAACTCAATCATTATGAATCCATGCTGAAAAATGCAGAATTACAACGGAAAATTAAAAAACGCTTTATACTACCGCAATTCGTAGTTTAGGACAGTGGTATGCAAAGCTTGTTATGGCGAAGTTTAGTGGTGATCTTTGTCATCCTTGGCTTTATTGGTGCATTGTTGCCGGGTATGCCTACTACAGTTTTTTTGATTTTAGCAGCTTGGGCATCGTCACGCGGTTGGCCGCAAATGGACAACTGGTTACTGAATCATCCTAAATATGGCAGTACACTCAGAGATTGGCGCGCCAATGGTACTGTACCGCGTAAAGCCAAATGGTTTGCAACGATCATGATGAGTATTAGTGCCGTGATCATGCTGTTCACAACTGCGCCCGTTGCGGTCAAAATTTTTACCAATACCACCATGTTGGTGGTGTGTATTTGGTTGTGGTTACGTCCTGAACCACAGCCGCCCACGAAAGAAGAAGAATAGGGTAGCGCAATGTCTTTTTTATACACACAAGCAGATATTTTGATTGATTTAGCCGAGCAAACTTTATATTTGCCGAAGCATCAGAAACTCTACGTCATCTCGAGTGGTGTGAATGGCATTGGTGAAACTGAAAATAGTGGTAAAACACCACGTGGCTGGCATGAAGTCGCTTTAAAGTTTGGTGAAAATGAACCTGAAAATGCAGTGTTCATTGCACGTCAACCGACAGGGGAAATTTACAATTTAGATTTAGCTGAACAATTTCCTGAACGAGACTGGATTTTGAGCCGCATTTTATGGCTCAGTGGTTTGCAAGAAGGTTTTAATCAAGGCATCGGCTGCGATACTTTTCAGCGTTATATTTATATACATGGCACACCAGACACAGAACCGATGGGCATTCCTGCATCGCATGGCTGTATTCGGATGCGTAACCACGATATTTTAGAATTGTTTGAACTGATTCCAGAAAAAGCCTTGGTTTATATTTCTGAACACAAGCTAGATTTAAATAGCTTAGGGTTGCTTGGTTGATGGTGCGTTGATGGTGCGAGTCAATTGAATAAAGTTGTATTCATCGCAACATAAAAAACCAATACATTGAGCAGGTAGAGTGCAACGCTAACAAGTTGAAAAGCACATTAATTTTGCTTGAAAACTAAAATAACTTGCAGAATTTGTTTGTTTTTATAGCGGATCACCTATTTTTTAATCACTCAGTCACAAAAAACTGAAAACAAGCCGAAAAGCGTTTGACAGGCGGTAAAGATTCTCTATAATGCACCTCACAAACGATAAAGACGTTAAGGGCGCTTAGCTCAGTTGGTAGAGCGTCTGCCTTACAAGCAGAATGTCGGCGGTTCGATCCCGTCAGCGCCCACCAAGCCTTTACGTTATAGATTCTTACGTGCAGCGGTAGTTCAGTTGGTTAGAATACCGGCCTGTCACGCCGGGGGTCGCGGGTTCGAGCCCCGTCCGCTGCGCCACTTAAGATTCTTTAACCATTGTTTGTACCACAATAGTGACTTTGTGTAAGTGCAGCGGTAGTTCAGTTGGTTAGAATACCGGCCTGTCACGCCGGGGGTCGCGGGTTCGAGCCCCGTCCGCTGCGCCATTTACATAAATTGCTTTTGAGGGCGCTTAGCTCAGTTGGTAGAGCGTCTGCCTTACAAGCAGAATGTCGGCGGTTCGATCCCGTCAGCGCCCACCAGATTCTTTTGCGATGCAGCGGTAGTTCAGTTGGTTAGAATACCGGCCTGTCACGCCGGGGGTCGCGGGTTCGAGCCCCGTCCGCTGCGCCATTTAAAAGAAAAGTTTAGGTTGCCTGATAGACTTAAACTGAAATGATGCAAAGTTTGACAGTTTTGCAAAATCAGAACAAAATATTGTTTTGATCTTATCAGGGCGCTTAGCTCAGTTGGTAGAGCGTCTGCCTTACAAGCAGAATGTCGGCGGTTCGATCCCGTCAGCGCCCACCATATTTTAGTATTTATGCTTGGCATACATACAAAAAAGACCTTAATTGCTTACGCAATTACCGTTGCAGCGGTAGTTCAGTTGGTTAGAATACCGGCCTGTCACGCCGGGGGTCGCGGGTTCGAGCCCCGTCCGCTGCGCCATTTTTCATTCCCTGATGTGAAAAATGTATTTCAAAGTTCAAGACGACGTTCTTTGCTTGTCTTGCATCATAAAAAATAACGATGTTATTTTTTAATCTTCAGGGCGCTTAGCTCAGTTGGTAGAGCGTCTGCCTTACAAGCAGAATGTCGGCGGTTCGATCCCGTCAGCGCCCACCATATCCTTTCATCCTCATTTATCTTATATTACTTGCGTATTGCAATAAATTCGCCTAAAATTTTTATTTAATAATAATACTAATATCCGTGACTTATGCGAAATCCTTATCAACGTAAAGCTGCATCTAAGCAAGCAACGCAAACTTATAATGCACAAGATATTTACAAGCAATTTATTGAAACCATTGTGTCTCAGGGGCATGTTTTTGCATTGTATGAAGATGGCTGGGCGCTCTGTGCCACGCCTACAGGGCAACGTGCTTTTGCAATGTGGCAAAATAAAAGTCTGGCAAAACTGTTAATTAAAGACAATTGGGCCAATTATCAAGTCGAAGAAATTTCACTGAAAGATTTTATTGAAAAAGTGATTCCATTTTTACGTCAGGAAGCCACCAATATTTCGATGAATCTAAGCCCAGAAGGGCAGAATGTATTGGTTGCCCCTGAAAAGTTATTGCTTGATCTAAAAAATTATTTGTATCAGGTGTATATGCAAAAACCTGAATTTTTTAAAGATATGCAAATTCCTTTACCACGCTCGATACGTTTGAATTAAGCGATCTGCTTGCTAGATTTTATTTTTAATACTCATTCAGCAGCCAACCACTGATATAAGCAAAATACTCGCGTAACCATGCGTTATAGCGGGTATAGAGTGGTGTCGTTGCACTGAGCATGCTGAACTGTGTGTATCCTTGTTGTTTGGCAATGGCTGCTGCACGTGGTGTGTGAAAGTCGCTGGTGACAATTATAATCGGTTGGGTTTTATCTGTGCCTAACGTATGCAGCAAGGGCTGACTGTTTTTCAAATTAAATGCCGTACTGGTGCTTTGGGTTTCCAAGATAATGTGTGATGCTGCAATTGCATAACGTTGTTGCAAATAATTAGACATCACCTGTGCTTCAGTGAGTTGTTCCGCAAATGCAGGGCCACCACTAACAATGAAATAACTTTGAGGATGCTCCAAGGCATACGCGGCTGCTGTATCCAGTCGTTTGGCGAGCGTGGGCGATGGTTGTCCATTTTCAATGCCACTGCCGAGTACAATCACCACTTTAGCATTGTTGGTTACAGTATTTTGCTGCTGTGTACTGAAATGAATATAAGTAAAAAAGATCAGCAGGCTGATGCACCACAGCCAAAATACGCCCCAACCGAATTTCCACAGCCAATCTAAGCGTGTATGTTGTTTTAAGTAGCTTTGAATCCAAGTATAGAAAATGGCATAACACAGCAGCATCATGCCTATTAAAACAGGTAAAACGGTGCCGAAATGAATTTTCTTTAAGCTGATGAGATAGGCACCATCCAATACTAAAATTAATCCAATTAGGCTACTCAATATTCTTTTAAATAGACTAAATTGTGTTTGTACGTGACTTGCTTGCATGCCTTGCATAATTTTATTGTACTGTGATGCTGTACAAACAGTATAGCCGAAGCTGCTGAAAAATTTTGCCTCAACTGAATTATGTTTCGGCTGAGGCTATGGATAAAACTTGGGTGAATTGCCAAGTTTTAGCTATAGAGCTACAGCGCAAGCCATTTAAAAAGTGTCAACAAATCCTAATACACATCTCGGCGATAACGTCCTTGCTGACGTAATTGTTCCAGTTGAGTCTCACCCAAAATATCTTTTAAGGCTTGGTCGACATCACTGGCCATGCCTTGAATGCTACCGCAGACATAAATCACGGCATTTTGTTCACTCCAGCGTTTTAATTCTTCAGCCTGTTCGCGTAACTTATGGTGTACATAGACTTTTTCGGCTTGATCACGGGAAAAGGCCAAATCAAGGCGTTGTAGCATACCTGTGCTTTGCCAAGCCTCGATGGTGTGCTGATAAAAGTAATCGTGCGCTTGCTGACGTTCACCAAAAAACAACCAGTTTTGGGTGTAATTCAGGCGGGTACGTGCATGCAATAAGCTCATTAATCCTGCAAGCCCTGTACCGTTGCCAATACAAATAATTGGGCGGTCATCATCAATTAAATGGAAAGATGGATTATTGCGAATGCGTAATGCGATATTTTGCCCAAGTGCAGCATGTGCAGTTAACCAACCTGAACCTAAGCCAAGCTCGCCTTGAGCATCGAATTTTTGACGCACCACAAGTCTTAAAACCTGTTGTGAAGGAATACTGGCAATTGAATATTCACGACTAGGCAAGGGTGAAAGTTGTGCCAATAATTCATCCGCAGTTTTAAATGTCTGAATTGGCGCGGTGAGGTCTTTATCTGCCAAAGCCTGTACTAAGGTTTGCTGACCATCAGCAAGAATTGTATTGGCATCGAGTTGATGCTGTTTTAAAAAGGCGTGAATCCGTGCAGTGCTGTTTTCAGGCTGAATTTCTGCAATATCACCTGCAGACCAATGCACATCATGTTGTGCTAACAGTTCAATATTGAAGGCGGGTGCGCCTAAACTGTTGGGATTTAGCAAGTCACGTTGCTGTAAGGTCCATGTATCAAAAGTTTTTTCGATATGCATACTTGGTAAGTCAAGTTGTGTGACCTGTACCAAAGCCTGATTCCAACGCTGTATGTCTGCAGGATTGGCATTATTTACTTCAATGGTATTGAACAAGGCATGTGCTTGATTACGTTGCAGCCATGCAGCAATCGTATGTCCAAAACGGCAGTAATGATCTGCATATTCACGTGAACCTAAAGCCAGTACTGCATAACGCAAATGACTCAGGTCACAGGTTTGCGGTAGGATTTTTTTCACAAAACTTGAGGTCAAATCGGGTGCATCACCTGTGCCATAAGTGCTAGCAATACATAACAGTTGGGTGGTGTTTTTAAGATCTTCAAGGCTGAGATGTTGCAGGGCTTTGACTGTGACAGGCTGATGTGCTTCTTGCAGACTAGTAGCGGTGCGCCATGCCAATTGTTCGGCAGTACCTGTTTGGCTGGCATAGACAATGAGCCAGTGTGCAGCATTTGGGTCGATCTGAAATTGAGTCTGGTTTTGACGTGCAGCAAGAGTCAAACGCTTTTGTTTACGACGTTTTAAATACAACATCCAACCTGTGACGAAAAACAGCGGCATCATCAATGCAGAAAGCATGGCTAAAAATTGATAAACAGGCCCAAAGAAACTACCGCGATGCACAGGCAGCATACTGCTCATGATTTTTTCATTAAGCCGTTTGTCTACATATAATTCAAGTTGAGTAATACGTGCTTGTTGATAATCAAAAGTTGCGTTATTGCGGGCACGTTCATGTTGTGGAATGACATCGACAAAGTTAATTTCAATTTCACTATTGGTGTGTTTAGGCACATTAAAAGTGATACTGGAATAATCCTGCCCCAATTGCTGCGGGAAATGTTGCCATGCCTTCGTCAATGCCAGATTGATTTGTGCCTGATCCAGCGTATTCTGCTTGGCTGGTTTTGTAGTGTTTGCGCGGCGTCCTGCAGTTTGTGTTTGCGCAGCCTGATGAAGTGCTTGAGCATTTGGATTTACAGGTTTGTTGCGTCCATCTGCTTGCAATTGCGCTTGTGGTCTTTCCACACCCATGACTTTAAACATGCCATTGCGCCACCACTCATACGACCAATACAGTCCTGTGCATGCCAAAACTAGATAGAAAATCACGACCCACGTGCCCACTACGGCATGTAAGTCCCAAATAAAATTACGTCCTTTTAATTGAGGTTTGAGCGCAAACCATTGTTTAAATGAATGGCGTTTCGGCCAGCGTAGGTAAATGCCACTTAACACAAAGAACAACAACATGAGGGTACATGCGGCTGTAATTTGTTTACCAATAGGCCCTACGGTTAAGTTGCGGTGTAATTGCTGAATAAACTGGAAAAATTCACGTCCCCGAATTTCAGGCAACACTGCTGCCGAGTAAGGATTAATCAGGATATTTTGTCCACGTTTTGCACCTTCTTTCGCAATATTTATGCTTGAAGATGCAGCCGGGTCTTTTGCAACGGTGATGCTATTAATTTTATAGTCAGGTTGGGTACGCTGAAAATGTTGATAAATTTCTGCAGGGCTTAGTTTGGCTTTCTGCTCAACTTGTACCTGATAACTGTTCGGATTCATCCATTTTAGAATTTCTTGTTCGTAGGAATAAATCGCACCTGTCACGCCCATGAGTGACAAGATCAGTCCTGCAGTAATACCAAGGAACCAGTGAATTTGGAAAAAGGCTTTCTTCAGCATAAGCGTTGGTTGTTGAGTATGAATTGTGATGCAGAATAATGCAGAGATGAAGTTAATGCAAATGCTATTTATTCTCATTATCGTTCATTGTTTTAATTTTAAGCAAAAAAAACCTCCATCACAGGGGATAGAGGTTTATTTTTAAATAGGGATATTTAGATTTGCTTGGCTTCGCCTGCAGCTTCAGTCAAATGCTTGCGAATGGTGTTGAACGAAAAGTTCTTGCTGTCCATACGCTTAGGCAGAATATAAGCACCTTGCTGACCTTTTACTTTGAAGTTCATCAAGATAAACTCAGGGGTATTGTACCATTCATACACATCTTTCCAGCCAATTGCACCCACGCCTTCTTGAGCGCCCATTTGCTGACGCATCACGATACCGTGCGGCTGTACGCCTAAACGAATCCCTTTAATTTCTTGAACAGGAAATTCATTCATTTTTCGCTTAACGTACCATTCCAAGCCGTATTTACGCACGAGCAGGTAGAGCACCACACAGACAATGGCAACCCAGCAGAAAATTGTCGAATAATTTTTTAATAGCAGAATGCCTAAAATGGAAAGGGCAACAATCACACCCATAATAATCCATGCTTTCATGCCAATTTTATTGGTACTGCGCCAAATTACCAGTTGTGCGTGACGTTGTTCTTCTTCAGAAACTTCGTAGATCACAGGCTGTAGGGTATAGGCGTATAAACTTTTCGCGGTCATAGTGAAACTAACAAATTTAAAACTATAAAAAGTTTAGCATTAATTGCTGTCATGCAGTGAGTATATTGTCGCAAAATCATGCTAAGGTCGGTGAATACTTGTGCAGCTTAGGGCGAATAAGTAGGCACTGACCGTTTGCAGGATTGTTTATAAAGACGCCAGTTCAGTTGCATCTTGATCATGTTCGTGGCTTAAACTTTGTTTTAAGCGACTTAATTGCTGCAAGATACTCATCATCAAAGATAATTGCTGCAAAATAATCAATGATTTTTGATCTTCTTCTTTGTTTTGGCTTAAACGCTGACGAATGGTTTGCAACATGTTGTGTGCACTTAAATCTGGCGTTTCATCTTTCAGTAAAGCACCTTGAATATCGTCCATTGCTTGATCGAGCAGTTGCAAGACTTCCTGATCGTCAATTTTGTCACGATGCGCACCAAGTGCAGCAATATAGCTAATAAAGGTGTGATTTAGACACAAGAACTCAAAGGCTTGAGCTTTTTGATTGGGGTCAAAATCAGGTTCGGTGGCGAGTGTTGAAATCAGTGAAGCAACTTCTGCATCGGTATTATGAGCAGCACGGCGCACGACACGATAATTCAAACCGTTGTTGCGTCCATTTTTATATTGTTCAATCACTTCTGCCAAATAGCCACATTGCGCGGTGAGTGAGCGGCGAATCGTGCGTGATAGACGGCGGAATTTCCAATCGGGGAAGATAAAACTCACGCCAAACCATGCTAGCGCACAACCAATTAAGGTATCGACCATACGTGGTACGGCTGCAGCATAGCCTAAACCCTCTAGGTTAAAGTTCATCAGCGCCAAAATGGTCATAAAAGCAGTGGCTTGTGCATATTGTTTACTACGCAATTCAAAGAACAACATGCCACTAATCACTAAAACCAGTAATTGTCCTTCTACAGATGGTACAAAATATAAAATGGTGTAGCCGACTACAATCCCTGCCAACGTCCCAATAATACGCAAACGTAAACGTCGTTTGGTGGTGTTAAAGTTGGGCTGCATCACAAACAGGGCGGTCAGTAAAATCCAGTAGCCATATTGAATATTGGTGACTTGCACAAAAATATAGCCAATCAATAGTACAATCGACAAACGAATGGCGTGGCGGAACAAGACCGATTCTGGGGTTAAATGCTGCTTGATCCGAATGACAATATCATCCCAACTTTTTAAGTCATCATCTTTCAGTTGCTGTTCAATATGTTTTGATTTATCCAGTTTAATATTGCGTTCGGTTTCAAGGTTACGCAATTGAGCATCAATAGATTTCAGGTTTTGGTATAGGGCAAACAATGCATTAATCCAGACTTGGTCATATTGCTGTTCACTGCGCAGTTTTTCTAAAGACTGTTTAAGATTTTCAAAAGCATGTTTAAAACGCTTGTTATGCACATAAGGTTTACGGTGCAAAATGCTTTCGCTTAAATCTTTACAGGCTTTGCCCTGAATCGACAAAATGCGTTGGAAGCGAAATAAAATATCGCTGTGCTGAAATATTTTCGCCAGTTTTTGATAATCAATATGTGCAGAGTCGGCACGTTCGTGAATGTCTTGTGCGACAAAGTAATACTGTAAGCTACGTCGGGTATCTTTTTGCCCGCGGTCACCTTTTAAACGGGTCAGTAAAGCGGTTTTTAAGTCGTTAAAAATCGCAATTAATTTGCCATTTTCAAGTGATAAATCAATGATACTTTGTTGATAACTCGGTGCAGTCATATCCACATCAAATAGATTTGATTTGGCAAATAAAAAATCACCCAAAGAAGAATAACTGAGTGAAAGTTTGTCTTGTAAGGCACGAACAGGGAACAGTAAAAAGCTGATGGTCGAAATTAAGCCGTACCAAATTGCGCCCGAAACCAAAAGCAGCGGCTGCATGTACCAGTCATCAAATAGGTTGACGCCAAGCATGGAATAGACCGATACTACCAAACAGCCATAAGAAATGGTGGCATAACGTCGTCCGAGCGAACCGAGCAAAATTAAGACAATACACGACAGGATTAAGCCTGTAGCAAATAAAATAGGATGCGGAAATAAAAACTGAATTGATGTGGCGGTAACAAAGAAACCAATATAAGTATAGAGCTGATTGACAATACGCACCGAAAAACGGTCATCAATATCACTCAAACCTGCTGCAAGCACACCTAAAGTTAAAGGAATAGTAGCAAGCTGCATCCCCATAAAATAGGGAACAAAAGCAGTTCCCGCAAATGCAATGAGCATGCGGATGTTATACATAAATGTGGTGTTATAGGTCGCTTGTTTGAGCTTTATCAGCCAAGGTTTCAACATCATTCCTTTAAGTAAACTTTTCTGTCTAAACAGAGATTTATGCTGCAAGATGAAGGTTTGCTTACATTGTAACTGTAGATGAGATGTTTAGAGTACCTAATATGTGAAAATTCATCTTTGATCACAACAAATCATACTATGGAGCGTGTAAGCTTGTCTGTACATCTGTCATTTCATCATAAAATATGAGCATATCGAAAACGCTGCCAAGTTCAAGCAGTACGCCACCATCTGCGCAACAACCCAACATGCGGCAATATTCGACTGCGTGGATTTTATTGTTGGCGTTATTGACTTCGCTTGGGCCTTTATCGATTGATATGTATTTGCCTGCCTTGCCCGTTATGGCAAGCGAGTTTGGCGTATCGACCCAAATGGTCGCAAACAGTTTGCCTGCCTACTTTTTAGGTTTGGCATTGGGTCAACTGATTTACGGGCCGCTGAGTGATCGGATTGGACGTAAGCCGCCTTTATATTTTGGCTTGGCACTATTTTCACTCGCCAGTATGTTGTGTGTGTTTGCACAAAATGAATGGGGACTGATTGCTGCACGTATTTTGCAGGCTTTGGGTGGCTGTGTGGGTGTGGTAATTGCACGAGCAGCTATTCGTGATCGCTTGGATTTGCAAACATCCGCTCAAGCTTTTTCGAGTATGATGATTGTGATGACCATTGCGCCCATTATTGCACCTACGCTGGGGGCATGGGTACTTAGATGGATGAATTGGCAAGCTATTTTTGTAGTGCTGACCTGCGTTGGAATTATTTGCTGTTTATGTGTGCACTTCTTTTTTAAAGAAACTTTGGCGAAAGAACGTCGTTTAAATTTGAACTTTCAGCAAGTCCTGACCTTATATTTTGCCATTTTAAAAGATCGTGATTTTCGTTTTCCAATGTTGGCAGGCTGTCTGACAGGTGGGGCATTATTTTGTTATATCAGCGGTTCAAGTGCGGTCATGATGGATCAATATGGCTTGAGTGAAACGGCTTTTGCTTATGTGTTTGGTGCCAATGCGATTGGTATTATGTTGTTTTCGGCTTTGAATAAAAAAATCAGTGGCAAATTGGGTGTGCTGCAACGCTTAAAATTAGGCAGCATGATTCAACTGAGTGGTGCGGTCATTCTACTGCTTGCAGGTAGTTTGGGGCATGCACCTTTGGCATTGGTGATGGTCGGTTTATTTCTTGCTGTGTCTGGGATTGGTTTTACAGGCCCGAATGCTATGGCACTGGCAATGGCAAAACAGGGCGCACGTGCAGGAACAGCCAGTGCGGTCATGGGCAGTGTGCAATTCTTTTGTGGCTTGATTGGTGGGGTGTTACTCAACTTTTTAACAGGTAGTGCTTTGCTGAATATGGCTGTATTAATGCTGCTATTTATTGGGTCTGGAATGTTCGCCGTTTTTCATATTTTACAACCGCAACCAGACTGAGTTGAGGTCAATACTTTTTCAAATGGTGATTTTTTCGTAAAAATCTGGCTTTTAGGCAGAACCGAAATATATACAATAGTCTAATGGTGGTGTAAATACTTGAATAATCAACCTATTTAAAGTATTGAATTTTATATGGTTTAATTGTTTAAATCTGTAATTATGATTAATTGTGATTTCTTATTCGGGAAAACTGATTTTAATAAACGTCATAACTTGATAGATTGAAGCCTGTAATAAATGACACAAATTGTAATATTTTAAATATTTGGGTGTCTTGGACTATTTGGCAAAAGTGTTTTGATTTTTAAGCCATTTTTATAATTCGATGTGAAATCGATAGATGACGAACAAAATCATCATGCACGGATGCAGCGTTGTTTTATTTTGGAGAGATAAATGAGTCAATTACTCAACGGTCAGTTTATGATCAAAGGTTTAGCTATTGCCGTTACAACTTTAATGGTAAGTACTGCACACGCAGCAAAAACTGAGCAACAACAAATTCAAGAACTTCGTCAAGAAGTTGAAGCGTTAAAATCGTTAATTCAGCAACAACAGCAAGTACAACAACAGCAGCAAACTCAAATTGCCCAAGTACAACAGGCGAAGCCTGCTGCACCTGCAAGTGCATTAAGCAGTTTAAAGTCTAAATCTGGTGCAGATGTTTCTATTTATGGTTTTGTACGTGGTGATGCAAACTATGTTATTAAAGGTGCGGATAATGACTTTAACTCAGTACATACAAGTAAAGAAGAAGCAAGTGACAAATTACGTGCTACAGCAAAAGTCACCCGCTTAGGTTTAGACTTTAATACACCTGTTGGTGATAATAAAGTAGGTGGTAAAGTTGAGGTTGACTTTGCAGGCGCTTCTGACAACTTACGTATCCGTCATGCTTATTTAACTTTAAACAACTGGTTATTCGGTCAAACTACATCGAACTTCTTGTCAAATCATGCACCAGAAATGATTGACTTTGCAACGAATATTGGTGGTGGTACAACACGTGTACCGCAAGTTCGTTACAACTACAAATTAGCCCCTGCAACACAATTATTTGTTTCTGCTGAAGAGGGGAATAGCTCTGCTCAGACCCTTAAATATGACAAAACTAAAGATGAAGACGTTGTTTCTAGTTCAGATGTAACTTACCGTGCACCAGTATTGACTGCAAAAGTGACTCAAGCTTATGCAGAGGGCAAAGGTTCAGCTTCTGCACGTGCATTGGTTGAACATTATAAAGCCGAATCTGGTGATGATAAGACTGGTTGGGGCGCAGCTGTAGGTACAAATTATCAAGTTGCAGAACCTTTAAAAGTATCTGCGGATGTCTCTTATGTTAAGGGCAACAGTAACTATTTATATGGTAGTAACTCTGCATTTTACGTAAATGCAGATAATGGTGATATTGAGCAGAATGAAGCATTTGGTGTGCAAGTGGGTGCAACCTATCAGTTCTCACCTCAACTACGTTCAACTTTAGCGTACGGTGCTTTATTTGCGGATGATGGTACAGACTATGCACGTTTAAATGTTGATGCTAACGAGAAAGTACAACAAGCGTGGATTAACTTTATCTATTCACCTGTAAAACCAGTCGATTTAGGTATTGAATATATCAACGGTGAGCGTGAAACTTTCAAAGGTCAAAAATTCAGTGATGACCGTGTGGGCTTTATGGCGCGTTATAGCTTCTAAGTCGCTACTTTTGAGCACAATTCAAAACAGAGCTTAATTTTAGGCTCTGTTTTTTTATGCTTTAAATTTATAACATTAATTCAATAACTTAAATTTTATTCACTTTTATAAAATGCTTTAACTTTCACTTATAGCTGAAAACAATCATTAAAATTTATAGAAAAAAACGCAGAAAATAGCAGCTTTTTGTCAAAAAAAATGCATAATGATCGACCTTTAATCTTGCTGTTTTTTATCAAGTGGTTGAATATCTTTATCGGAAGGTATTTATCCACCTCAGATATTTTGGAGCTTATATGAGATTACCTCTCAGTGTTAAGCCGATTCAGTTGTTTGCACTCGAAGTCACCCCGAAAGTGAAATTGCTGTCTTTTGTCTTTCTTTTCTTCTGTTCTAGGCAAACGCAGATGATAACGCTTGAGTGAAACCAAAGGATGGGTTGGTTGAGCGAAATGCATACCTCTTAAACTTCGGTCAAATACGATACTGTTTACATACTTTGTATTGCGGCATTTTTTAGTTGATTTAGAGTCATAGTGATGCAAATGCTTTGGTTTGCATAGACAGTTCTTGATCATATTAAAAATAACCTGCAATCACTATATGGATATTGCCATGGAATTTACTTTTAATGCGTTTTATACGCTGATTGCTGCGGTCATCGTCCTGCTCTTAGGGCGACTTTTAGTCAATAAAATTGATTTTTTAAAACGCTATAATATTCCTGAACCTGTTGCAGGTGGTTTGGTTGCCGCTATTGTTTCATTGTTGGTGAATCAATTTTGGGGTTATAGCATTACCACCAGTAGCGCATTGCAAACTAGCTTTATGCTTATTTTCTTCGCCTCGATTGGTTTAAGCGCGAACTTCACAAAATTGCGTCAGGGCGGAATCGGTTTAATTATTTTCTTGATTGCAATTTCCACATTTATTGTGTTGCAAAACATTGTCGGCATTAGTCTTGCAACATTGTTAGGTATTGATCCACTAATTGGTTTAATTGCAGGATCGATTACTTTAACTGGCGGTCATGGTACAGCAGGTGCGTGGGGTGAAATTTTAGAAACCCAATATGGTATTCAAGGTGCTTTGGCACTGGGCATGGCAAGTGCGACCTTTGGTTTAATTATTGGTGGTTTAATTGGTGGTCCACTGGCTAAAACTTTAATCAATCGTCATCAATTGGCTGTACCACGTACCGACGAACAAATTGAAAAACGCGATAATACGCCTGCGGATCAAGATTCCAATGAGTTTATTCCATTTGAATATCCGCATCAGGTTCGTTTAATTACAGCAGATAATGCAATTACTACTTTAGGTTTATTTGCAGCGTGTTTGGCATTTGCCGAATTTATGACAGGCGCTGCCAAAGGCACGATGTTTGAATTACCAACTTTCGTTTGGGCATTGGCGGGCGGTGTGGTTCTGCGTAATGTCTTAGAAAGTATTTTTAAAGTTAATATTTTTGACCGTGCGATTGATGTGTTTGGGAATGCATCTTTATCGTTATATTTGGCGATGGCGTTGTTGTCACTCAAACTATGGCAATTGGCCGATTTGGCAGGTCCGTTGATGGTGATTTTAGGTGCGCAAGCACTCACAATGGCGTTATATGCAGCTTTTGTGACCTTCCGTCTTATGGGGAAAAACTACGATGCAGCCGTGTTGGCAGCAGGACACTGTGGTTTTGGGATGGGGGCAACGCCAACAGCAGTCGCCAATATGCAGGCCATTACCAATATGTATGGTCCATCTTATAAAGCGTTCTTGATTGTGCCGCTGTGTGGTGCATTCTTTGTCGATTTAATTAACGTTGCGGTGATTCAATCTATTCTAAAATTCTTTGGTGGCTAAGCTCCAAAGCATGAAGGATTGATTTAATCATCCACAAAAAATGTCAGTTCAATTGAACTGGCATTTTATTTGATCTATAGCATTTTTAATTTAAGCCATGAAATGCAAGAATGCTGTATAGACCAGAAAACTACCAATTAAACTGAGCCAAACAGGTAGTTTGGATTTTAATAATCCAATCACCAAAACAATAAACAGTAGATCAACAATACTCAAAATATAACGCTGTGCCATTTCGAGCACCATATACAGAAGCAATCCGACTACCGCTGCATTAATCCCTGTAACCGCATGACGAATATAGGCTTGCTGCATCAACCAAGACCAATAAGGCAAAGTCGAAAATACCAAAAAGAAAGATGGCAGAAAAATCGCCGACGTGGCTAAAGTCGCATTCAGCAGCATTGATTCTGTCATTGTAATCAAACTGCCCAAATATGTTGCAAAGCTGAACAGTGGACCAGGCACCAATTGCGCTATGGCATAACCCAAATCGAACTGTTCTGCACTGACTAAGCCTGTGCTAACAAAATCTTGATGCAATAAAGGCAAAATGACATGCCCTCCGCCAAAGACCAAAGATGCGGCTTGATAGAAACTTAAATTGGCTGCATAGAGTAATTGAGGTTGCAGCCAGTTTAGACCTGACAGCACAATAAAGGGTGCAACAAAAAGTACTGCCCAAAATACAGCATAACGACGATGTTTGAGTAAATGTGCCGCAGTAAAATGAGTATCTGTCGCCGTTGTATTGGTGGATGCTGGTGCAGCAGTCGGTGCTGCGCGTTTCGCCATCCAAATGCCAAAACAAGCGGCAATCAGAATCACCAAAACTTGATTGAAGCTCAATGGCACCAGATAAATAAATAGGGCAGAAGCAAACATTAAGGCATATTGCCAAACCGTTTTACAAAAACTGCGCAACATTTGCCAAAATGCCCAAGCTACCACGGCCAATACGATCAGTTGAATACTGTGAAAGCTATTTGAAGACAGGACATCTAAATATTGATGTCCCAAAACTGCAACCAAAGCCATAAACAATGCGGAAGGCATGGTAAAACCCAACCACGCTAGGACTGCGCCCCAATAGCCTTTTTGCAAATAACCAATCGCTAAACCCACCTGACTACTAGTTGGGCCGGGTAAGAGTTGTGCAAGTGCGACAATTTGTGAATACTGGGATTCATCTAGCCATTTGAGTTGTTGCACAAAACGCTGATGGAAAAACACCAAATGCGCTGCAGGCCCCCCAAAAGACAGACAACCTAATTGCAGAAAAATCCAGAATAATAAGGAATAAGAAGGTGGTTGCATATTATGTTAGATAGATTCAAATTGTGCGCCACTGTAGTAGCTAGAAGTGACAGTTTAACGAATTACTACAAGGATCGGTTAAAATAATAGATAGACTATGGGCGCTCATGCAAGGTAAAAACAGAGAGCATAACTGTTGACGTTAAGAGGGTTGCTGTATCAAGTAGGCTGATCAACCTTGACACGATTGATGGTGAAATATCGACTGAAACCTATGGATTCAAGAAGGTCATTATGAAAATTGGGTATGTATCTCTTACAGCATTACTGATGGTGGGATGTCAGGTGGTGCCATCGCAGCAGCAATTTTCGACTCAAACTTTGCGTGAGTCGCAGCCCGTGGTTGAAGCAGAGTCGCGCCTGAATCAAATTGATTTTCGTCAGTTAAAACAACAAAAAAAACGTCCAGTTGTCGCCTTGGTTTTGGGCAGTGGTGGCGCACGTGGTTATGCACATATTGGGGTGATTGAAGTACTTGAGCAGTACGGTATTCATCCTGATTTTATTGTGGGCAGCAGCGCAGGCAGCATTGTCGGTTCAATTTATGCCAGTGGTAAAAATGCACAGCAATTACGTGAAATTGCCATGAATATGAAAGCCAATGATGTGCGGGATGTGACTTTAGATTTAAAAGGCTTTTTTGATGGTAAAAAAGTTGAAAATTATGTCAATGCACAAGTCGATCAACTCCGTTTGGAGCAATTTAAAATCCCGATGTACGTGGTGGCGACTGAATTAAAAGAAGGCAAAAAAGTCGTATTTAATTATGGCAATACGGGGCAGGCAGTGCGTGCGTCAGTGTCTATCCCAAGTATGTTTGTACCTACTAAAATTGCAGAACATGAATATGTCGATGGTGGTTTAGTGAGCCCTGTACCTGTCAAGGTTGCACGCGATTTAGGGGCAGATATTGTGATTGCCGTGAATATTTTGGCGCAGCCTATTCATACTGAAACCAGTAATGTGTGGGGATTGTTTAACCAAAATATTAATATTATGCAAAAGCATTTGGCCAATGAAGAATTGAAACTGGCAGATGTGGTCATTCAACCCGATTTACGTGAAAAAGCCCATATTTTTGATGTAAAAGGGCGCGAAGCGACTATGCTGGCAGGTGCAGAAGCAACCGCAGCGCAATTAAATAAAATTGATCAGGTCTATCAACAGCATCATTATGCGCATGGGCATAGAATTGTAGACTATAAAGTGAGTAATACTTTTGGGCTTTATGGACAGTTTAAATAGCTGTCCAGATCCTTCATTTAGGTCAATTCAATGAAATCAACAGATTTAACTTAAGTCTAATTAGGTGCTTGATAAAAATAACTTTAATGTTAGATTGCTTAGATTTATTCTTTGTAAGTATTTGATATTATAGTTTAAAAATAAAGATACCCTAAAGATATCTAAATACTGAGATGAGGTATTTAGACTTAAAATCAATTTTTTAGCGTGTTCTTTCGCACTGTTTCCATTTATTCTATGCAGCATTTACTGAATTAGTTTTTTTAAGCAGTTTACCAATTGAACATGCTTCCAAGACGGCCTAACTTTTGTGCTTCAGGACTTTAAAACTTTATAAAAAATCGAGGGGATACTTCATGCACGGCTTTGAAATTGGACAGCAGGTGAAACTTGCTACTATGGAGCAAGTTATTTTTACAGTGACGATGATTAATCCAGATGGTTCTTATGTGATTGAAGCTGCACTGAGTACTGAACAAACTTTGACTTATAGCAATGTGTCGCAGGAAATGCTGCGCTTGGCTTAAATGTCGCAGCGAAGTTTGAAAATTTACGGGGAAATTGAACTTTTTTTGTGTAAATTCGCCGAAATTTGCTTGAATAATCCATTGAATAAAAGATTTTAGATTGTTTTTTGAACACTTGAATCAGGGGGATTCACGTAATATTCAATTTGAACAAATATTCTAAAAAATTAGAAATGGATTAAAAAATAACAGCTTGGGAGTCTTAGTGTTAGTCTTATAATTTTAAATAAATGTTATCATAAACAATATAAATAATAATGATGCAGTTGTTGCCGAAATGAACATTCAAACTTTTATAAACGCGATATAATAATACGCTCATATCTTACTGTCTTTAAAAGAGTCTAGAGAACGCGATGTCACCATTAGATCAAATTGCCCCAGTGTTAGATGACCAGTCAGAATTAACCATGACCGTGTTAATGACACCCGACATGGCAAATTTCTCAGGGAATGTACATGGTGGAACAATTTTAAAACTATTAGACCAAGTGGCGTATGCATGTGCGAGCCGCTATTCTGGTAGTTATGTGGTGACCCTTTCGGTTGATAAAGTGAACTTTAAAGAGCCGATTCATGTGGGTGAATTGGTGACTTTCCTTGCTAGTGTGAACCATGTGGGTCGTACTTCAATGGAAATTGGGATTCGTGTAGAAGCACAAAATATTCAAAAGCGTACAGTGCGCCATACCAACAGCTGTTACTTCACTATGGTTGCAGTCGATGAAAATGGTAAACCAAAACAAATCCCTGCGTTGAAATTAGACAATGACTGGAAGCGTTGCCGTTTTGAAGCAGCAGAGCAACGTAAAGTTGCACGTTTGCAAGAAAATCATCATCCATCTTGCAGCATTTATAAGAAAACTGAACAAAACTAAGTTTTCATCAAATTTAGCTGAAAACCTGTTTGCAATTGTAGACAGGTTTTTTTGTGCCTATTTTTTAATTTTGTCCAAGGCAATATTGATTAGTTATGCAGATAAACAAAAACTGAGTAAACCGAGAGAGTGGCGGAAAACTCAGTTTTTGTATTCGATTTACATTTTTAAATGTATCTAAGTTTTAAGGCTGTTGCGTCGATGCAGCAGGGGTTTCAGTGCTTGCTTCAGATGCAGGTTGTGCAGCAGCTTGTTCTGAAGCTGGTTCAGCCACAGTTTCCTGCGTTGAAACAACCACTTTTTCCTATTCTGTTGCTGTCGATTCAGCCTTTGCAGCAAAAGTAGTTGCAGTGGCAAAAGCAAAAGTTGAAGCGAGTAAAATTTGTGTCAATTTCATGGTTTGGCATCCTTATTTAAAGTTTTTCATGAGTAGTAGGGAGTGCTCAGCACAAGCATTAAGTAAAAAAACTTATTGCGGCTAAAGTGTTCAAGTCAGTCATCACCTGATTTGAACGGGCTGAACAGGAACTCATGCTAAAGAGCCAAAGCTATGGGATCAATGCTTGCAACAAAGCAAAACAATGACGGTTACTTGAACCGCACAATGATGATGAATAGGTCGTAGTTTGGTAATTTTTGTTTTAAATATGCAGTCAAATCCAATCAAAATGGCTGTGTTTTCCGCAATAAAATTGCGTGGTTGGCAATAAAACATAACATCAAGCGGCTAAAACTCGTGTATTTCCCCAAATAAGTTGCAGATCATCACGTAAGAAATGTAAGCGAATTTTTCAAATCATGATGGTGATAGATGTGCTGAAATGAATAAATTTCAGTGTGTTTAGATTCAGATTGAACTAATCGCTAAACTTGCTTAGCATGCTTGAGTTGTTTGAAATTCAATAAAGTGAGCTTATTTTGAAATTAATTGCACCACAAAAAGCAGTCCCGACGCATATTATTTCTGGTTTTCTCGGTGCAGGAAAAACCACCTTATTGAAACAGTTACTCAGCCAAAAACCAGAACATGAAGTTTGGGCGGTGCTGATGAATGAATTTGGACAAATCGGGGTCGATCAACAACTCTTACCTCAGCAACAGGGTTATCAAGTCAAAGAATTATTGGGTGGTTGCTTATGTTGTAGCAGCCAATTGCCTATGCAAATTGCTTTGTCGCGTTTATTGTCCGAAGCGAAGCCTGACCGTTTATTCATCGAGCCGACAGGTTTGGGGCATCCTGCGCAACTCTTGGAACAACTGACCGAACCACATTGGCATACGCATTTATCGATGCGCGCCTTGGTGACGGTAGTAGATGGTTCGCGTTTGCATGATCAGGCGTGGACGCAGCAAAACCTGTATGCCGATCAGCTCAAAGCTGCACAAATTATTGTGGTGTCACATGCAGACCAAATGCAGGCGGCAGATGAGCAAGCCCTCATACAACTACAACAGGAATATCAAGCCTACGCGCAAAAATGGTTGAAAGCAGAACAGGGTCATCTGGCTTTGACCGAAATGGATATACCGTATGTCGGTACACAGCGTAAAATTCAGCCGTTGCTAAAATTGCAACAGAAGGTCAGCTCTACAAATCTGCAAGAGTCTGCAGAAATCAAACAATTGCCATATCACTATGTCGAAACTGCACAAGGATATGCAGTCGCAGGTTGGAAATTGCCTAAACGTTGGCAATTCGACTTTTATCCCTTATTAGATTTACTCTGTGAACAGCAAGATTGGCTGCGTATTAAAGGAATTTTTTATACCAATCAGGGTTGGAAAAGTTTCAACTTCAATCCGCAGCAATTTAATTATCAATCTACCGATGAAGGCATAGACAATCGGTTGGAAATTATTTATCAAAGCGAGCGTGATTGGGAAAAATTTGAGGCTGAACTATTGGCGTATCGGGTCGATGCTGCTGCGGTTCTAGACTGAAATCTATACGTTATCGGGCAAACGATACAGCAAAATCACAGAAAATCCATTATGCTTAGTGGCAAATTTAAACATAGTTTTAGGAATAGACAATGGCGCTGAAAGCGACAATTTATAAGGCAGATTTGAACATTGCCAATATGGATGTGCATCAATACGGTGACTATCAGCTCACCATGGCATTGCATCCTTCTGAAACTATTGAGCGATTGATGGTGCGTATTTTGGCATTCGCACGTTATGCAGATGAAGCTTTGGAATTTACCAAAGATTTATTTGAAACCGATGAGCCTGCTTTGTGGGAAAAAGACTTAACAGGGCAGTTAATTAAGTGGATTGAAGTCGGTTGCCCAGATGAAGACAAAGTCAAAAAAGCCAGTTCGCGTTGTAAGCAAGTTGCGATTATTGCTTATGGTTCATCGGTAGATGAATGGTACAAACGTAACAGTAAAATCAAAACTTTAAATAATGTTGAAGTGTGGCAACTATCGCCAGCAAGTACCGAAGCCATTCAAGCGTTATGCGAGCGTACCATGCAATTGCAGTTGAATGTGATGGATGGTGAATGGACATTGATTGGTGATCAGGCACAGGCTCAGATTGAGTGGACACAGTTACAATAACACTTAGCCGAGTCGGAAATTATCTTAAACATCGAAGTGTAAATATTTGGAGATGAACATGAGTGCGGAATTAGAAATTATTGATTTGGTGGTGGGTGAAGGTAAAGAAGCGGTTAAAGGCGCTTTAATTACTACGCATTACACAGGCTGGTTGGAAGATGGCACCAAGTTTGATTCATCCTTAGACCGTGGCAACTATTTTGAAACCGTGATTGGTACAGGTCGTGTCATTAAAGGCTGGGATCAAGGCATCATGGGCATGAAAGTGGGCGGTAAACGCAAACTGATTGTGCCTGCACATTTGGCTTATGGTGAGCGCAAAATGGGTAATATCATTCCTGCCAATTCTAATTTGATTTTTGAAATTGAATTGTATGATGTGAAAACACGCGATCAATAAACACCTCACAATTTAGCCCAACCGCTAGAATTTAAGTCATTCATCCGATGCCAGTAAGGTCTAGCATGAATGACTTAATTTTTTACTTCAAATTTAGTGCAAGAACGATTAGATTAAAAAATAAGCATAATAGGACGTTTGCGTTTTTGAATTTCACTCGGATGTGGCACAAGTGTGCATTTCTCTTCTTAATTTTACTGTGCAGTGTACTCACACCACCGCGTGTGTTGGCGCAGTATGAGTCTGCACCTGAATCTTACTATCTACATCAACAACTGCTCAATTCTGTTCAATTTACTGAAGATCAATCGAGTATTTTGACTGGGCGATGGTTGTTTTATCCGCAACAATTGATTCAAGAACCCAGTGCGGTACTGGCATCGAATACCGTTGAATTGCCTGCTTCATTTGAAGATTTAATGGGCAATGCCAATACTTACGGCACTTTTATTGGGCACTTTCAAATTCCAAAAGAATTTCTAGGCAGACGTATTGCGATTTGGATTCCCAACCAATATGGCGCCTATCGGGTATTTTTAAATGGCGATCCACTGGTGCGTGTTGGCACAGTCGGTGCAGATGCGAGTAGTCACCAAACCGAAAATGCCCCACGAATTGCATATTTTGTTCCTGAAAGTGAATATTTTACCCTGACCATTCAAGCGTCTAGCTTTCAGAGCTTGCAAGGTGGTTTAAAAAATCCAATGAAAATTGGTTTAAGTCGCACCATCAATCAACAGTATCAGCGTTTGATGATGAGTATTGCCATGATTTGTGGGGCAGTACTTGGTATTGGTTTGTTTACCTTGATGTTTTCGGCATTTAGTCTTGCAAATGGTGGAAAGACCAAGCGTATTTTTATTTTCGGCATTTTTATTGTTTTTCTGGCATTACACAATTTATTTTCTGCACCCTATGCCTATACCACTTTCCTGAATTTAAGTTGGTCTTGGGGAATAAGACTCGAATATTTATTTAGTTTTTTAGCGATTTTATTTTTCCTGAGTTATATGTTTTTGCTCAGTTCGCGCTATTTGCATCGTTGGGTATATAGCGCGGCAATGCTGTTATTGAGCTTTAATATTGGGGTGACGCTGTGGGCAGAACCCACTATTTTTCAGCAGTTGGCATTTTATAGTTCTTTTTTCTTTGTGCTGATTTTGGCAAATTTTGCTTATGGATTTTATCAAACCCTGCATTCAGGAGAGCATTATTCTAGAATCAATTTTTGGGCAGTAATTATTCTGTGTGGCACATTTATTCATGATTTTTTATTAATGCTGAATTTGGTCAATTCCATTCATTTATCTTTTATTTCGACCAGTGTTTATGCATTGCTCATCATGTTTCAGCAGGCACGAAATTATGCCTACCATAACTTACGCATTGAACGCTTGAACCAAAAACTGATTCATTTAAACAGCTCGTTAGATTTAAAAGTGCAGGAACGCACTGAACAACTCAGTCTTTTGAATGAAAAACTGGAAATACAGATTAAAACCGATGCATTAACAGGGGCATATAATCGCCGTGCATTAAATGAAGAAATTCAGCGTTTGTATTTTGAAACCTTGCAAAATAAGCGACATATTTTGGTCTTTGCGATGCTCGATGTCGATTATTTTAAAAAATACAATGATCATTATGGGCACTTAAAAGGCGATCAAATTCTGCAAAACCTAGTTAAAGTTTTACAAGATACTTTGCCTAAAAATGCGTTTGTGGCACGTTATGGGGGTGAAGAATTTGCCATTTTACTGCACGATATTCCGCAACCTGCGATTGCACCACTCATGCAAAAGGTCTTGCAGGCTGTGCGTGATGCAGCTTTTGAGCATGTGGCACGAGAAGACTATAAACAATATGTGACTTTAAGTATTGGTGTAGCGTGGATGACCCGCGCACAAGCATATACGCACGTGGATGATTTTATGAAAGCCGCAGATGCACATTTGTATCGAGCCAAACATGCAGGACGAGATCAGGTGCTCATTCAGACTTAATATGTTGTAGCGACTCTACATGAGTTAAAGATAACTTTGAATTTTTTGTTGGAGTTGTGCGATAGAAACATTGCTCAATAGTCGTTCAACAATTTGCCCATCTTTAAAAATTAGGGTGGTCGGTAAACCAAAGACTTGATAGCGCAAAGTTAAAATTGGAGATTGATCGACATTCACTTTGCCAAACTTTACCGAAGCATCAAAAAGTTGGGCAAGCTGCTCAAAAAATGGTGCATTTTGAACACAAGGCGTACACCACGTCGCATAAAAACGAATCACCGCAACGCCTGTTTCATATTCAAACTCACGGTAATTATTTTCGTTGTATTCCACAATTTCTGACATCACATACTCTTTAATCATAAATAAAAATTTAATCACGCATGAAACACCACGGCATGAGAATTATACCTAAGTTAATCTGGGTTTTAATGCTTTGCTGTTTTATGTTCAAATAGTCAGAATTCATATCAGCATCAAACAATCAGGGACTTGCCATGACACAAAACACAATGCAGCAGATTATTATTACAGAACCAGGTGGCCCAGAAAAATTAGCCTATGAAACGGTTGCAATACCTGAGCCACAAGCCAATGAGGTTTTGGTCAAAGTACATGCTTTTGGTTTGAATCGTCCTGATATTTTACAGCGTCAGGGTCTGTATCCTATGCCTAAAGGCGTGACGCCAGTGCCAGGTTTAGAAGTAGCAGGTGAAGTAGTTGCTGTGGGTGCAGATGTTAGCCAATTTAAAGTTGGTGATGCAGTGTGTGGCTTAACCAATGGTGGTGGTTATGCAGAATATTGTGTTGTGCCTGAAAGCCAGACTTTGACAATTCCAACAGGTGTCAGTTTTGTACAAGCCGCTGCGATACCTGAAACATTTTTTACTGTGTGGGCCAATGTATTCCAAATGGGTAAAGCCAAAGCAGGTGAAACGGCGCTGATTCATGGTGGAACCAGTGGTATTGGTACAACTGCTTTAATGCTGTGCAATGCCTTAGGTTTAAAAACCTTTGCAACCGTAGGTTCAGATGAAAAAGTACAAGCAATTTCACATCTCACCACAGCAATTAATTACAAGACACAAGATTTTGAACAAGTGATTAACGAAGCGACAGACAATGCTGGGGTCGATGTCATTTTAGATATTGTTGGTGCGCCGTATTTGGAACGTAATTTAAACTTATTACGTCGTGATGGTCGCTTGGTGTATATCGCATTCTTAGGTGGTGCAAAAGCCAAAGAAGTAAAACTTGGTCAAATTATGATGAAGCGTCTTACCATTACGGGTTCGACCATGCGCGCCCGCAATACTGCAGAAAAAGCTGAAATTACCAAAGGTTTGCAAGAGATAGTTTGGCCATTGTTAGCCAAAGGTGAATGTCTGCCTATGATTTATAAAACCTTTCAGTTTGATCAAATTCAGCAAGCGCATGCCGAAATGGATACAGGCGAGCATGTGGGCAAAGTAGTGGTCGAAGTGATTTAAAGACTCAAATTTAAAATCAACGTACATAAAAAAACTGACCGAGTGTCAGTTTTTTATGTGTACTTTATAGAGGATTTTTAAAAAGATTTTTTTGAATCAGTTTTAGTAATTATTTTAATCATAATTACATAAATATTTCTTTAAACTACAATTCAACACAATAAAATTTTCCAAATAGTCAAATATTAAGGAGGTGTAGGACACACCCTGTCAATAATAGAGCTTATCTTTATATTCATTGAATTCATTCTCAAGATAACAAAACGGTTCATGTAAAATAATTTGATAGAGAGAGCAGGCTTATGAAAATTTTATCTGCATATACGCCAAAACACAGTCTACGTGCATTAAAACGGTTACACAAAAATATTGTTCGTCAGCAAATCAATGTTCGGAACTTAAATAAAATGTATCATGCGATGCTACATTTAGAACGCTATATTGACCGCCTCGATCATGATAAACGCGAAAACTTGTATTAAGTGTAAAGAGCAACCTGTTAATTATTTTTTACTAAAAAGTACAAGTGAGTTGAAAAGTTAAACCTGTTATTTATTGGATTATTCATTTGAAATAACGGGTTTTAAATAGACGGTAAAATTCAGGAGAAAAACTAAGGGAACAATAAGAAATTTAAAATAAACAAGGATGATCAAAGCTGAAAGATCAATTTTAAACTGCTGCACTGTAATAGGTGCAGCACTGCCTTGTGTGAACAATTGCTTCGGAATGTGTCGAGCTTTTAGCTAAATTGTGCGAAAATAGCGTTTTGCTATTTTTGTCCAAGGGCAGTACATGATTGACCAATCTCCTGAATCATTAAGTGATATCGAAATACTCGACATTTTGCAGTCTATGAAAAGTGATGAGCTAGACACAGAGGCAAAAGAAATTATCCGTAATGGTGGGAAAGCAGGTCGTCAGGAAGCGCATAAAGCAGCGTTGGTGGCACTGAATCAATCATTTGAAAGCAAATTTGTAGAAGCGGTGAGTTTGGCTTTGCAGTTAAATGAAGCGCAAATGAAAAAAATTCGTTATAAAAAAGACCGTGTGCGTATTTTAAAAGCACGTGGGATTGATTATTTAGCCATTGATGGCACAGAAACTGCACAAGTATTGGCTCAGGTTGCACAAGCGATTGTGCGTGAAGATGCTGTGGTAACGCATGATTTGCACAATATTTTCCCTTTCTGGAAAGAAGGTTGGCCAATGGTGCAATTCGACAATGTCTATAAAATTTTAGCTGAAGATATTGCGATTCATTATCAAGCAGTATTGGATGAGTTGATCAGTAAGTATTAAGTAAATACTCAGCTAAATTTCAGAAGTATCAGTTCAGATTTAAAAAAGCACCACTTCATTTTGATGTGGTGCTTTTTTGTGAATGCGAGAAAATGTAGATGCAATCAGGCTGAACGAATACAAGGAATCTCACTATCCATCTGCTTCAGTGTTGTTTTGTATTTCCTGCGTTTCTACAATTCGTGTCACTAAAAGTTGGTCAATTTTAAAATGATCGACGTCGACCACTTCAAATTTATAACCATCAAAAAGTACAGAGTCGGCAGGACGCGGGATTTTACGTAGCTTATACATCATAAAACCTGCAATGGTTTCATAATTTTCATCATCTGGCATTTCATCAATTTGCAGCGCGTGTTTAATGTCTTCAATTGGTGTACTGCCATCAATCAGCCAAGAATTGTTATCACGTTTAATGATTTGCTGATCTTCTTCAATAGGTGTTACCCAATCGCCCATCACAGTAATCATAATATCAGACAGGGTAATTACGCCCACAACCAACGCATATTCATTAATGACTACGGCAAATTTTTCTTTGGTCGAGCGGAAACGGTCTAAGACTTCAGACAGCGTGAGTGTATCTGGAATGGTTAATACATTACGGATGGTGCTTTCATTTAGTTGTAGTAAAGATTGATTATTGAGGATTCTGACCAAAATATCTTTGGCATCAACATAACCAATCACATCATCAATATTTTCGCTACAGACCAAAAATTTGGAATAAGGATATTCTGCAAGTTTTTGACGAATACTGGCTTCAGATTCCTTTAGGGTAAAAAACACCACATTTTCACGTGTGGTCATACTCGAAGGTACGTTACGTTCTTCGAGTTCAAACACGTTTTCGATAAAGTGATGTTCCTGCTTTTGTAAAACACCTGCTTGAGCGCCTGCATCCATGACTGCAGAAATATCATCAAAGGTAATATTGTCTTCGCGCGTGGTGTTTACTTTGAATAAACGGAACAGCACGTTGGCAATCGCATTAATCATCCATGCCAAAGGCTTGCATATCCGAATAAAAATTTGAATCGGATTAATCACCGATACCGCAATTTTTTCAGGGGCGATCATTGCCAAACGCTTAGGCATTAGGTCGGCAAATAAAATAAACAGCGAAGTCACTAAGGTAAATGACAAGGCAAAACTAAGCGTTTCAGCCCATGGTCCTTGATAGAAGCGCACAACTAAGTTGTAAAAATAAGGACGGAATGCGCCTTCACCTAAAATACCACCTAAAATGGCAACTGCATTTAAGCCAATTTGGGAGGCAGCAAAAAAGTCAGCTGAGTTTTCTTGTAGGTCTAAAACTTTTTGAGCACGTTCATCGCCTGATTCGGCTAAAATTTTCAGTTTAACTTTACGTGCACCAGCCAACGCAATTTCAGTCAGCGATAAAAAACCAGCTCCGACAATGAGGATGAGGATAATAACAATATTCTGGAAGAGGCTCACGAATCCACCTGTGGATTATATTATTTTAAATATAACAATTTGAATCTTTATTAAATCATGATTAAACAATGAGGAATATCGAAATATTCCTCATCTGAGTATAAGCGTTTGTGCCAATAAGTTCAGTGAATTTTTAATTAATAGGCTGAAAATTGAGAGTTATTCAGTAAAAACTCACGGTTTTCTTCTTCAATCATTTGGCGCGCTACATATAAAATCAATTGGCGTAACCAACGGTGTGCAGGGTGATGATGTAACAACGGACACCATGCCATCTTTAATTCAAATTCTGGAATATAAAATGGTGGGTCTTTAATCAGTAAACTTTGGCTTTTGGCTTGTAAGCGCGCAATACGTGTAGGTAAGGTTGCGACTAAATCTACATTAGACGCGAGTAGTGCAGGCATTTGATAATGACGGGTAAACACCGAAATTTTACGTTTTTGTCCAATACGCTCTAAAGCTTGATCAATCCAACCCAGTCCCGCTTGTTTCTCTGGATTCACACCAAAACCAACGCCCATACCTGTTTTAGAAACCCAAATATGTTGTGCATCTAAGTAGCTTTTTAAATTCAGGTTATTGGCAGCAGGGTGTTTGTGATTGAGCAGGCAAGAAAAACTATCACGCCAAACTAAAACCTGATGGAAACTTTGTGGAATTTCATTAAAACGGTTAATCGCCAAATCGACTTTACCTTGTTCCATGTCGCGATAAGACACATCACTCGGGGTTAAAAAGTCTAATACCACATTAGGTGCTTCAGAGCGTAAAGCTTTAACCAAGCGTGGGACTAATGTGGCTTCTGCGTAATCGGAGGTCATAATCCGAAATACACGATTTGAAGTATAAGGGCGGAACTCAGTACGCGGCTCCAAAATCATAGAAAGGTCAGATAAGGCATCGCGGATACGCGGTTGTAATTCTAAGGCACGTTCAGTTGGCGTCATGCCTTCAGAAGAACGAATCAGCAGGGGATCATTAAATAAATTGCGCAAACGACGTAAAATGTTACTCATCGCAGGTTGGGTAACGCCCAATTGTTCTGCAGCACGGGTTACATTTTTTTCACGAAGTAAGACGTCAAGATAAATTAATAGATTAAGATCAACCCGCTCCAGATTCATAAAATAAATACCGAAAATAAAATCACTAAATTATTGGAATTATGCCATAAGCCGTAAGGCTTGTGTATAAATTATGATGAAAAAATCGACGAGATAAACAGCAAAAAATCTGAATAAAAACAGCCAGCCCCATCATTATTTCCTAAAGAAATGTAGGTTGCCTAGTACTGCATCTATACTTTTTAATCTTAAATGCAAAAACACTTAAAAGCATTGGCAGAACTGATAGCAGATTCTATTTTGTATGAAACTTATGCACTTACATTGCGCTGAAAAGCAGCAAAATTTTGCTAAAAAATGGCAGAAATCGCCAATGCAAGCATTTTTTATGAAATGCAAGACTTAAGTCTAATGCAGAAAATATCGGCACAGAGATGAATTTGTAAGCAAAGATATTTGATTAATTTTCTAAATAAGGTTTTTAAAATCAATATGTTGTGTTTTTATTGTTTTTGTGAATTAAGACTTTGATCTATACATTTTTTTAAAAAATACCGAGAATTACACGAGAATATTGGATTAATTCATTCAGTCACTCTACTCTGTATTCATCGTAACGAAGTGCTCTAAATCTGAGCAATCAAGCATAAGCGCGATTTAGCCTTCGATTGATAAATCCTAAATAATATTACAGGGTACAATATCATGACTACATACCAAACAGCGATTGATGCAATCCGCGAATTAAAAGCAAAATTCGGCAACACTTGGGCAGACATCAGTCCTGAAGATGCTGCGCGTATGCAAATGCAAAACCGTTTCAAAACTGGTTTAGATATTGCTAAATATACAGCTGCGATTATGCGTCGTGATATGGCTGCTTATGATGCTGATTCAAGCAAATACACTCAATCTTTAGGTTGCTGGCACGGTTTTGTTGCGCAACAAAAAATGATTGCGAACAAAAAATACTTCGGTACTACTGAACGCCGTTATATCTACCTTTCTGGTTGGATGGTTGCTGCACTTCGTTCAGAATTCGGTCCACTTCCTGACCAATCTATGCACGAAAAAACTTCTGTTCCTGCATTGATCGAAGAAATCTACACATTCTTACGTCAAGCTGACGCGAAAGAATTAAACGATTTGTTCCGCGCACTTAAAAAAGCACAAGACGCTGGTGATACTGCTAAAGCTGCTGAAATCACTGCTCAAATCGACAACTTTGAAACTCACGTTGTGCCAATCATTGCGGACATCGACGCTGGTTTCGGTAACGAAGAAGCAACTTACTTATTAGCTAAGAAAATGATCGAAGCGGGTGCATGTGCACTTCAAATCGAAAACCAAGTTTCTGACGCGAAACAATGTGGTCACCAAGCTGGTAAAGTAACTGTTCCACACGAAGACTTCATCGCTAAAATCCACGCGTTACGTTATGCGTTCTTAGAAATGGGTCTTGACGACGGTATCATCGTTGCACGTACTGACTCTGAAGGCGCTGACTTAACTCAAAAAATCCCAGTAGTTAAAGAGCCAGGCGACATCGCTTCTCAATACATCAGCTACTTAGACACTCAAGAAATTGACATCTCTGAAGCGAAAGAAGACGAAATCCTAATCAAGCGTGATGGTAAATTACACCGTCCTAAGCGTTTAGCTTCTGGCTTGTACCAGTTCCGTGAAGGCACTCAAATTGACCGCGTTGTACTTGACTGTGTAACTAGCTTACAAAACGGTGCTGACCTTCTTTGGATCGAAACTGCGACTCCAAACGTAGAAGAAATCGCTCACATGGTTAACCGTGTACGTGAAGTTGTGCCAAATGCGAAACTTGTTTACAACAACTCTCCATCATTCAACTGGACACTGAACTTCCGTCAACAAGCGTACGACCGTTGGGTTGCTGAAGGTAAAGACGTATCTGCATACGACCGCGCTAAATTAATGAGCGCTGAGTACGACGATTCTGAATTGGCTGCTGAAGCTGACGAAAAAGTACGTACATTCCAAGCAGACGCTTCTCGTGAAGCAGGCGTGTTCCACCACTTGATCACTCTGCCTACTTACCACACAGCTGCTCTTTCTACTCACGAGCTTGCTCAAGGTTACTTCGGTTCTGAAGGTATGTTGGCTTATGTTGCTGGCGTACAACGTAAAGAAATCCGCGGTGGTATCGCTTGTGTTAAACACCAAGCAATGGCTGGTTCTGACATCGGTGACGATCACAAAGAAATTTTCTCTGGTGACAACGCGCTTAAAGCAGCGGACGAAGCTAAAAACACAATGAACCAATTCAACGCGTAATCGCTTGATGGTTTAAAAGAAAACCCTGCTGATGCAGGGTTTTTTTATGGCTATTTAAAATAGTCAAAGAACTTTGAAACATCCTTAAATTGATGTTCCTTCATTTATGAAATGCAGCAGCTGTAACCTATTTAATTTTGATCACATCTGCCTCTACAGAAGCAGGGTAATGGAAAGACACCTTAATCCATTGTTTTTGTTGTGCAGGAATTGGTTCTAAAAAATGCGGATCGACTACGGCTGCATATTCTTGATATTGCTGATCGACCAAAACCAAGTCATTGGCATGTAATTGTAATGCTTGATCAGATTGATTGTGAATTGCCAGAAAATAATCGTGTGCCATCACAGGGTCGTTTAATTCTTTGACCTCAACATTTTGTACGTGTTCAGCCTGAATATCGACATGCTTCAGGGCATTACTGACTTGCATATTTTCTACAGGATGTAAGAAAACCTGAGTTTCATTTTTCTGCTGATTTTGTGTCTTTTTCTGATTGTATAAACTGAATTTAAGACCGTGCGCTGTGAGTTGAATACGTGCATAGGCTTGCCCATTTTCTATATTGAGCAACCATTCATTTGCCGTGTTTTGCGATGGGTGTTGGTTCTGTTTGTCTTGCTGATTGTTGCCCTGAGCAGCTTGAATCGTTCCCGCCACTTGGTTTTCGCGCTGGCGCTGTTTCGAGCGTTTAATGTCGCTGAGTTGAAAGGTTTGATCATCATTCAGGCGTAAATGAATCACATGCTGTTCACAGTTGTCACAAGGCAATAAGGCTCTAAAGTTACCTGTAGCTTGTCCTGTCCATGAAGTTGCTGAATTTTGAACTTCAGTTTTGGGCGTAATTTGTGGCTCAGAAGGCAAAGCGGATTGATATTCCCTGCTTGGATCAGTTGATCCGCAAGCTACTAAAAATAAGCTAAGTGTACTGAGTGCAATCGGATAACGATTCAGCATAAATGTTCTAAACTTCAAACTTGTCTTGCTGCCACCTTAAACTTTCACCTTGTATCTGAAAAGCCAATTTGCCTTATTTTTAATGAAGATTTGTAGCAAATCATAACAAGCCCGATGTTTTAAAGTTTTAAGTTTCACTTCAAGGATTACATCGGATTAGACCGTAAAAAACTCAGCAAACTGTGCGTAAATTTATATATTTACCATTTTAAACTTGCTTGAATCTAGCAATGAATAAGCGCAAAAACAGTATGATTTTGCATGGAATGACAAAAATAAGATGAGTGCAGGAAATTTTTATACATTTATAAAGTATTTGTTTATTTATTCGTCGTTTTAGACTTTTGTATTTGTTGATGCTTGCTAAAATTCGCACACTTTATTTGGGGTATGCGGTTGTGTTTGAAAAGTTAGCTGAGCGAAGCTTAAATTTAATGGGTTGGGAAATCGACAATCATTGTCCGTTGGAGTTAGACCAATATGTGATGATTGCAGCACCGCATACCAGTAATTGGGATGCGTTATATGCACGTTTAGGGCTTAAAGCTTTGGGCGTTAATGTTCGCCTGACCATTAAAGACAGCTATATGAAATTGCCGTTTGGGCCATTTGTTCGTGCAATGGGTGGTATTGGTATTGACCGTCGTCCGAAAGCACGAGGCGAAGCAAGACCAAGTATGGTTCAGCTCATGACGGACTTATTTAAAACCCATCCTAAATTGGTGATGTTAGTGACGCCTGAAGCCACACGTGCGCGTCAAGAACAATGGAAAACAGGTTTTTATCATGTTGCGCTAAATGCAGGTGTGCCAATTGCTTTGGCGTATATGGATTACGCAAAAAAGAAAACGGGTGTGGGAAAAATTGTGCATCCAACCGGTGATTTTGAAAAAGATATGGCTGAAATCATGGCATTTTATGCGCAGGTTCAAGCAAAATTTCCTGAAAGTTTTAGTGTCGATACACGTTACTATTCAGAATAAGCACACTATTTCAGTGTAATAATCTATCAAAACTAAAAGACAGGGGATTATCCCTGTCTTGCTTTAAAACGTGGATTGGATTTGCAAATCACAAATAATTTGCCACGACGTTTCACAATTTGACAATCGGCACGCGATTTTGCACTTTTTAAAGATGAACGAACTTTCATGAAGATAAACACTACAATATGTAGTGTTATAATATTACATTAATAGATGACTCTTGAAAAGTGTCGATAGTCATAAAATTACCGCGTATCTTTTAAGGAGAAAATTTAAACAACAATCTTTTGGTATAAGCCCGCACGTACAGTTCCCGCTTTGCTCTCTTTAACTTTTTGCCAAGTCTGCGGTAATTTTAACAGGTTTAAATCACGATCTGCTTCAACATAAATCAGACCTTGTGCCGCAATGAGTGGATCAGCCAACCCTGCCAATTCTTCCCATAAATCTAAACTATAAGGCGGGTCTAAAAATACCAAATCAAACTGATCTTTTAGTGTCGCCAAAGCATGTTGTGCGGTAGAAACTTTTAATTGTGCTTTGCTTTTATTGACGCGTAATAATTCTAAATTTTGCTGTAAAAACTGTGCTTGTGTACGGTTTGGCTCAATCATGACCACGTGTGCCGCACCGCGAGACAGGGCTTCAAAAGCTAAAGCGCCCGAACCTGAACAGAGGTCTAACACTTTGGCGTTTTGCACATCCCACATTAACCAGTTGAATAAGGTTTCGCGCACTCGGTCGGGCGTAGGGCGTAATCCCTCAATTGAAGCAAAAGCCAACTGACGACGTTTCCATTCTCCACCAATAATGCGTAGTTGATTTTTCATGGCTTAGTCGCTCTCAATTGGGTTAGTGGGTACAACTGCTGTTGGCGCAGTTGCAGGTGGATTGGTTGGAGCTGAACTCGGAGTAGTTTGCGAAGGATTTGGGTTGAGCGCAGGGTGATTGGTTGCTGTATTCGGATTATTCACGTTATTCGTATTTGGTGCAGTAGATGAAGGGACTTCACCACTTGGCAATTCACTTGGTTTTAAACCTGCAGTCATTAAGCCACCACTCACTTGTGCGGCAGATGGACGAATTGGCTTTTTATTTTTATTCAGTAACCAATAGTCTAAAATTGGACGCGCCAAAGCCGTTGCTGCAGAACCACCGCGACCATTTTCTAGAATGATGGCAATTGCGATTTCAGGGTTTTCGGCAGGAGCGAAGCCAACAAATAAACCGTGGTCAAGCTGACGGTCGGTCAATAAGGCTTCGTTATAGCGTTTACCTTGCGCAATACTTTTAACCTGTGCTGTACCTGTTTTACCTGCAACTGAATATTGCAAGCCGCCTTTAATCCCTTTACCTGTACCTGATTGAATCACATCAACCATGGCATCACGCATTTTAATCCAGTCTTCTTCTGTGCCGTTAAAGTCAATTTTTCCGTTGGTACCATTGTGAACTTTAAATGGTTTCGCGCCACGACTTTCACGTAACACGTGCGGTGTGACTTTAAATCCTTTGTTGGCGGTGATGGCGGTGGCCATTGCTAATTGCAATGGTGTCGAGGTAAATGCACCCTGACCAATACTGACGGAAATTGTTTCACCTTTCATCCATTTGGCTTTGCGCGTACGCATTTTCCAGTCCGGGTTTGGGTAGAGTCCTGTGCTTTCACTTGGTAAATCGACCCCAGTTTTTTCACTAAAGCCAAATTGACGCATCCAGTCGTTCATTTTTTCAATGCCCATGCGATACGACAATACATAGAAGTAGGTATCACACGACACGACTTGAGCTTTGTGCATATCGACAATGCCATGCCCAGTTTTTTTATGGTCACGGAAACGGTGGCTGTCGCCTGGTAAAGTGAAATAACCATAATCCTGAATGGCGGTTTTCCAGTCGACATAGCCATAATGAATACCGCCTAAACCAAACATCGGCTTAATGGTAGAACCCGGTGGATAAACACCTTGTACTGCACGGTTATAGAGTGGTTGATCTAAATTATCGCGTAAGGCAGAGTAGTCGGTATGGCTAATACCTGTGACAAATAAGTTAGGGTTAAAACTCGGACTGGAGACTAAAGCTAAAATTTCACCTGTACGTGGGTCAAGTGCCACAATTGCACCACGGCGTTCTGCCAGTTGTTCAGAGGCGACCACTTGCAAGCCATAATCCAATGACAAAAACAAATCATTGCCACGTACAGGGTCTTTACGTCCTAAATTGCGCAGCACATTACCATGTGCATCGGCTTCTACAGATTCGTTGCCGGGTACGCCATGTAGCAAGTGCTCATACGATTTCTCCACCCCAATTTTGCCAATCAAGTTGGTGCCTGCATAAGCATCTTTGTCAATTTCTTTCAGTTCTTTGTCGTTAATGCGCCCGACATAACCAATCACGTGCGCAAATAAGTCACCATGCGGATAGTAACGTGTCATCTGGGTTTCAATATTGACCCCAGGGAATTGAAATTTAACTTCACTAAAACGGGCAATATCCGATTCATTTAAATTCAGCTTGATCGATACACGTTCAGTTTTACGTGAAGTTTTAATCCGACTTTTAAAGCGATCGATATCTTCTTCTGTCAGTTGTAAAACAGGTGTCAGTCGCGCAATGGTATCGTCAATATCTTCAACATCTGCACGGCTTAAAGTGGCTGAGAACACAGGGTAGTTATCTGCCAATAACACACCATTGCGGTCATAAATATAACCACGTGCAGGTGCGAGTGGTTGTAGCCGAATTCGGTTTTTATCTGATGCAGTCGCAAATTCATCGTAGCCGCTAATTTGTAAAAAGGCATAACGAGCCACCAACAGCAGCAAGAAAAAAACCACAACACCCACCGAAAAAAAGATGCGATTGCGAAAAATACGCTTCTCTTGCTGAGCATTTTTTAACGGATAGTGTTGTTTCATACAAAAATTGGCTTAACAAAAATGAGGGAGAACGAATTTGGACTATTCTAACGCATCTATTGGCAATTTTGAGTAACCATGTTTGACTGAATTGCCCGATTTAACCTAGAAGATGGGCGCAATCTTAATTTTTGACTTTAGCGACATCAAAATTGTAATTTGCTGTATATAAGAATCCTGACAATTCTGCTAGAGTCAAAACACGAAAACAGGACTGTTTTTAAAATTAAAACAAATGGACACTGGTGACAATAATGACAAAAGTCTATTCTTTCGTGGCATTACTTGCCTTTTCAAGTTTTAGCTTTGCTGGGAACACTACTTTTTTACCTGAAGCAAAAATTAGCGCAGATAGTGCAAAAACCTGGAATGTAGGGGCGGGTATTACCCAAAAATTACTGCATTTGAATGGTGAATGGGTCAATCCTTATGGCATTGCCTATCTAAAAGCGGGGGCTTTTTTAAATGGTGACCATGAAGTCGGTGGGCAAACAGGTTTTCGTTACCCATACCACCTCACAGGTAAAGACAAAAATGGTTATTATATTGGCGCTTACGCAGGACACCTAGAATCTAAATGGGTGGATGGTGAAGAAAAAGCGCGTTTAGGTGCAGGCATTGATCTGGCTTATGTATTACTGAGCCCTGAACGCATCAGTAGCTTTAGTGTTGGCATTGGCGCAGGTGAAAAATTGGAAGATCGACAAGGGCGAGTGATTGCGGAAACTGAGCCTAGACTACAATTTTCCTATACGCTCAGTATGGGTTTGTAGTCAGAATAGTGACTTTTAACTACTTTAGAATCTTGTAATTAGAACTAAATATGGAAAAAATGCATGCTTGAGTACGTCAATCAGTTGTGGCAAACCTTTTTGAATCGTCCAGATTTTTGGGCCGTGCTCAGTATTATTCCTGTGACTGCTTTTGTGACTTGGGCGCACGTGTGGATGGCACTAAAAATGGTGTTCTATCCAATTAGCTTTTGGGGCTTTCACCTTGGGCCTATTCCTGTGGGATGGCAGGGGATTGTACCGCGTAAAGCAGGGCGTATTTCAGGCATCATTACCGATAACACATTGTCAAAATTAGGTTCATTGCGTGAGTTTCTCAATGCTATGGACCCTGACGATATGGCGCGTATTATTGGTGAGCAAGTGGGTTTTGAACTTGAGCACTTAATTGATGAGGTCATGTTAGACCGCAATGCTGTGCTTTGGGAAAACCTACCGTATTCGATTAAACGCCGTATTTACGCACAGGCGCATAAACAATTGCCAGGTGTGCTGCGTGAATTGGTGACTGAACTGACCTTGAATGTTGAATCCTTGGTGGATATGCGTGAAATGGTGGTCAGCCAAATGGAAGGTGATCGCCGCTTAATGGTACGTATGTTCCTAAAAGTCGGTCAAAAAGAAATTAACTTTATTTGGCATATCAGTGCATTGATTGGGATGTTCTTTGGTATTTTCCAAATGATTGTTTGGTTTCTTGTACCATGGCACTGGACGGTTCCATTTTGGGCGGCAATTTGGGGCTTCTTGACCAACTGGATTGCGATTTGGATGGTATTTAACCCAGTCGAACCACATTACGTGAAATATCCGCAGTTCTTTAAATTGACTGAAAATCGTCAATTTCCATGGATTAAGCCAGTGATTCCACGCATTGGGACTTATAATATTCAGGGTGCGTTCATGAAACGCCAAGAAGAAGTCTCGGATGTGTTTGCGACGGTAGTCACAGAAGATCTGATTACGTTAAAATCGATTATGACTGAAATGATGTATGGCAGTAAAAAAGACAAAACCCGCCGTATTGTCAAACGCCACATCAACGAAATTATGGAAACACCATTGGTTCGTACCTCTTTACAGTTGTCTTTGGGGCCAAAAGAGTATGCCAAACTCAAGACTGACTTGATTGATCGTTCGATTGAAATTACGATGGTGCCTGTATGCGACCCTGCCTTTAATGCGAGCCGTGCACAGAAAATTTATCAAATGTTCAGAGATCGTATTCGTGAACTGACGCCAAAAGAATTCCAGAATCTCTTGCGTCCTGCCTTTCAGGAAGATGAGTGGATTTTAATTGTCTTGGGTGGTGTAACTGGTTTTATTGCTGGTTTAATACATTTGTTTGTCGCTTTCTTATAAGAGGATGCTGGCTGCGTAAAGGGCGATGGCTCTGATATGCAACGAGTGTCAAATACATTGTTAAAATGAGGATGTTTTTTTATGCGCATTATCTTACTCGGACCACCTGGAGCAGGTAAAGGTACACAAGCTCAGTTGATCTGTAAGCGCTACAATATCCCACAAATTTCAACCGGTGATATGCTCCGTGCTGCAATTCGTGAAGGTACTGAATTAGGTCTACAAGCCAAAAGCGTCATGGACGGTGGCGGTTTGGTATCTGATGAACTGATCATTGGCTTAGTGAAAGAGCGTATTGCGCAGCCAGATTGCGTGAATGGTTGTATTTTTGATGGTTTCCCTCGCACTATTCCACAAGCTGAAGCCTTGGAAAGCGAAGGCATCAATATCGACCACGTGATTGAAATTGATGTTGCAGACGAAGAAATCGTACAACGTTTGTCTGGTCGTCGTCAGCACCCTGCATCTGGTCGTATTTATCACCTTGTTTACAATCCACCAAAAGTGGAAGGTAAAGATGACGAAACTGGCGAAGATTTGGTTCAACGTCCAGATGACCAAGAAGAAACTATTCGTAAACGTTTAAAAGCGTATCACTCAGAAACTGAGCAATTGGTTGGCTTCTATCAAGGTCGTGCTGCTTCTGGTGAAAATGCACCAAGCTATAACAAATTGAATGGTCTTCGTCCAATTGAAGAAGTTCAAGCAGATTTGTTTACTATTTTAGACCAAGCAAAATAAGTCTAGGTCTTAGACCAAGTCTGTTTAAAAGAAAATAAAATCGTTTAAACAGGCTGCTTGTTTTGACTTTAAAAGAGTCCTGATTCATATTAGGGCTCTTTTTATTTGTTTCAGTTTGGGAGAGTGCTTTGCAACATGCTGCTGTGATCATCATGTTATTGGCAAGTATTGCCGTTTTAGGCTTTCTTGTTTTTGTGAGCTATAAGTTATTGCGCAACACACAAGTTCAGAATTCGGCTGAAAAAAAATCAGGTAAGCACTATCAATTGCATCCGAAACTTAAACAACAGCAAGAACAACAACGTCAGTCTGAAGATTCTCAGGATAAATAAATCATCTCTGCACAATCTTGTGCATAGATTGCACAGTTATCCACACGATTTTGGATAATCCACATTGCTTTGATGATCTAGCTTGTCATCAATAAGCTTAGATCACTTTGCAAAACTCTACCGAAGCACTTACTTAGATATGGGCGCGTGATGAATTTCATGCAGCGTAGTATGACGATGTGCACCAAATTCAAAGCGATCAGGCCAGTTACACACATCTGACACCACACATTCAGCGCATTTAGGCTTACGCGCAATACAACAATAACGGCCATGTAAAATTAGCCAGTGATGCGAGTCAATTAAAAATTCTTTAGGAATGACTTTAATCAAACGGTGTTCGACTTCTAAAACATTTTTACCTACAGCTAAACCTGTGCGGTTACCTAAGCGGAAAATATGCGTATCGACCGCCATGGTTGGCTGTCCAAATGCGGTATTTAACACCACATTGGCAGTTTTGCGTCCCACGCCGGGCAAGGCTTCTAAATCGGCACGATTATCAGGCACGATGCTGCCGTGTTTTTCGATGAGAATTTTGCAGGTTTTAATGACATTTTCTGCTTTGGAATTATACAGTCCGATGGTTTTAATATATTCCTTTAAACCTTCCACACCTAAGGCATAAATTGCTTCGGGCGTATTGGCAACAGGAAACAGTTTGTCGGTGGCTTTATTGACGCTGACATCGGTCGCTTGTGCTGATAAGGTCACCGCAATCAGCAATTCAAATGGATTGGAAAAATTCAGTTCAGTGGTCGGATTTGGGCGTTGTTCACGTAAGCGCTCAAAAAAAGTCTGAATTTGCTTTTTGGTCATATTTTTAGACAGCTTTTCTTTGAGCGTGGTGCTTTTGGCAGCCGTTGTTTTGACCGCTTTATTGGTCAGACGTGTATTTCTTTCGGGCATGTTTATGCTCCTAATTCACGTAACTGTTGTTGTAAATTGGTTAGTAATAGCCGTTTTTTCTCATCGTCACGCACACTGAGTTGTTTTTCGAGTTTTTTAATTTGTGTGCGTAATTTTGCCAGTTCGATGGTGGTTTGTGCATCGGCAGTGGAAATCTGTTCATTTTTTTGCACAGGCAATTCAATCACAGGCACAGCAGCATCGGCTTGTGCAGAAAATTGAGCAAACAGTTCGGTATCAATTTCTGCACGTACCACAGGGCCTTTACGGTGCAGACGACGTTGTTCTTCACGTTGTATGTGGGCGTAGTAGCGTTGGCGTAAATCATTCTGTTCTGCCACTCGTGCGCTATCAGAAAGCAGGGGTTGTGTATCTTCTACCAAGTCAATGCAATCGACAGGGCAAGGTGGAATACACAATTCACAGCCAGTACATAAATCAGTCAAAATGCTGTGCATGAGTTTGCCTGAGCCTAAAATGGCATCGACAGGGCAGGCATTAATACATTTTGTACAACCAATGCACTCATCTTCACGAATTAGGGCTTTCATACGCTGTGGGCGTCCATCTGCCTGCACAGGCCAAACACTGGCTTCTGCGGTCAATACAGGGCGTTGCAGTAAGTTTGCTAGTGCATCTGCAACAGGTTGTCCACCGGGTACGCATTTATTGGCCGCTTCGCCTTCTGCAATCGCTTTGGCGTAGGGTAAACAGCCATCACGGTGACCACATAAGCCACATTGAGTTTGAGGGAGCAGCGCATCAATATTTTGAATCAGAGCAATTTGCGAATTCATGGACAAACCAATGCCACTTTAACAGCAGCAGAAAAACGGAAGATAAGGCTAGGGGAAAATTCTAGGTCGATGATTTTAGCACGATTTTTGCTTTTAGGCTTGTGCGCAAATTAAGAACAACAATTGCTAGCTTTTTGGGCAAAAATGCTCAAAACTATGAATTAATTTGTTACATTAACTTATGGGCTTAACACGCTAAAAAATAAGTTAAATTTATGAAAATACAAATGTTTTAAAGTTTTTTGAAAAAAACTATTGTAGATTGTTAACAAAAGATATTTAATATTTTGCGCCAAAATATATCATTGATTGAAATTTTGACCAATTTTGATCCATTTTCTGCTGAGGATTAAGCGTTGAAATACAACAGCCTTAACGAATTCCTAGATTACGTTAAAACACGTGATGCACATCAACCAGAGTTTCTACAAGCTGTAGAAGAAGTAATGACCAGTCTTTGGCCATTCATTGAAAAGAACCCTCAATATGCAGCACATGGTTTGCTTGAGCGTTTGGTTGAGCCTGAGCGTGCAATTCAGTTCCGCGTTTCTTGGGTAGATGACCAAGGTCAAACCCACGTAAACCGTGCATTCCGTGTACAGTACAACTCAGCAATTGGTCCATTTAAAGGTGGTATGCGTTTCCACCCATCAGTGAACCTTTCTATTTTAAAATTCTTAGGTTTTGAACAAACCTTTAAAAATGCTTTGACTACATTGCCAATGGGCGGTGGTAAAGGTGGTTCAGACTTTGACCCTAAAGGTAAGTCTGAAGGCGAAATTATGCGTTTCTGCCAAGCCTTAATGATCGAGTTATATCGTCATTTAGGTTCTAACACGGATATTCCTGCGGGTGATATTGGTGTAGGCGGTCGTGAAGTGGGTTACATGGCGGGTATGATGAAGAAGCTCAGCAATGACACTTCATGTGTATTCACAGGTAAAGGCTTGTCTTTCGGTGGTTCTTTGGCGCGTCCAGAAGCTACAGGTTACGGTACTGTGTATTTCGCTGAGGAAATGCTCAAGACTCGTGGCGATTGCTTTAAAGATAAAGTCGTTGCGATTTCTGGTTCAGGCAACGTTGCACAATTTGCTGCAGACAAAGCAATGTACTTGGGTGCGAAAGTAGTTTCACTTTCTGACTCGAATGGTACTGTGTACGTGAAAGAAGGTTTCACGCCAGAATTACTTGCTGAAGTGATGGAACTTAAAAACGTAAAACGTGGTCGTATTTCTGAATTTGCGTCTAAGCACGGTTTTGAATACCTTGAAGGTCAACGTCCTTGGGGTATTAAATGTGATATCGCGCTTCCATGTGCGACTCAAAACGAACTTGATGCGAATGATGCAGCAGCGCTTCTTGCAAACGGCGTAATCTGTGTTGCTGAAGGTGCGAACATGCCTTCTACACTTGAAGCGGTTGAGAAATTCGTTGAAGCGAAAATTCTCTATGCGCCAGGTAAAGCATCTAACGCCGGTGGTGTAGCAACTTCTGGTCTGGAAATGTCTCAAAACGCATTGCGTTTAGGCTGGACTTTCGAAGAAGTTGATGAGCGCTTACACGCAATCATGAAAGAAATTCACCGCAACTGCGTAAAATTCGGTACGAAAGAAGACGGTACCGTGAACTATGTAGACGGCGCAAACATCGCTGGCTTCGTAAAAGTTGCTGATGCAATGCTTTCTCAAGGCGTATTCTAAGTCTGACTGAGTTTAAGCTTGAAAAAAAACCGAGGTGAATGCCTCGGTTTTTTTATATTGCGATTTTATCGTTATAGAGTGCCTTTGACTGCTTCACGCTCTACGGTCATGTCGAATACATAGGCATATTTAGACTGGTCAGCTGCCGGATTTTTAATTTCATAACGTTTTACCCGAATAATCTGACGCTCATTCGATGAATGCTGAAAACCTTCGATCTGATCGTAAAATAAAGTCCAGTCTTTATCGACCTGAGTCTTTAAGCCTTTTTCATCATATTTGATTTCTTTCACCTGTAAGCAGGTTTGCTGAGCTACACCCGTACAGGCTTTAGTCTGTGACGAAACTTCCAGGAAAATGGTTTCTGCCTGACCTTGGTATTTGGTTTCCGGTGTCATTTTTCCGGTAAAGACATATTTTTGACCATCAGCTGCAGTAATACTCAGTTTTGGCTGATTGGCATCATTTAGATCCAGACTAAACGGAATATTACGCTTTTGCAGAAGCTGGCTGATAAAACGTTCCTGTTCCATTAATGGTGCATCACATGCCATCATGGTGCCCATCATGTCACCCGTACTCAGGGTATTATCTTTAACAGTCCAGCTCGTGCCAAGGCCATTACAGCCAGAAGCTACACTTAGTCTGCCTCGTTGATCAAAGCTCAGAACAATCGGGCGTTGCAGCCCACGATCAAGTTCCCAGGTATAAGCGGGCAAAATTTGTGTAGGCGTTTTTAATGTGGTGGATAGAGTAGAAATAGCCGGATCTCCTGAAGTGGCAGGAAGATGTGAAGATTGACATGCAGTTAAAGCCAAAGGGAGCAGGGCAAGCGCAAAAATACTGAATTTCATTGGTTTATATTCTATGTGCTAAAGTTTCAACGTGATTATAATCAAGAGATTAACAAAAAATATGGATACAAATCGTAGCTTTTGCTAACAAAATGTATCCAAATTAAAAAGTCAGATTTTAAATAAGCGGAGCTATCGGTTAGTCAAAACGATAAATATCCATACCGAGTGAACCCATGCTAAAGCTGCTATGTACAATGTTAAATCGATCTCCCGTACCCATTGCAAAAAACAGCGGTGCAAAGTGTTCTAGGGTTGGGTGATTACGTGCTACATGTGGCAATTGTTGCCAATCTAGTACTGCATCATAATTGCGATGACTTAAATGCTGCACCACACGATTACGGAAACTAGATGCCCATTCAGGCACAGCCGCATTGGGTGTATTCCATGATAATTCACGTAAGTTATGGGTGATACTGCCTGAGCCAATCAGTAAAATTTGCTGTTCACGTAATGGCGCTAAACTTTGCCCAATGTGATAAATCTGTTCGGCGCTCATATTCATGGGCAAAGAAATGGTAATCACTGGAATATTGGCATCGGGATACATGTGTAGTAATGGCATCCATACGCCATGATCATGCGGGCGTGTGCTGTTGGCATGGGCAGCAAAGCCCGCATCAGCCAAACGCTGCAAAATATCTTCTGCCAGTTCAGGTAAGCCAGGTGCAGGGTAGCGCAGGGCGTACAAGGCTTCAGGAAAACCACGGAAGTCATGCCATGTTTCAGGGCGAATACCTGTGTTGACCTCCAGTGCATTACTTTCCCAATGCGCCGACATCACCACAATGGCTTGCGGTGTTGGCAAATTTTCACTTAAACGGCTGAGTGCAGGCCCGACCTGTTCAGGATTGAGTGCCAACATGGGCGAACCATGTGAGATAAATAAACCGGGTAATGTCTGTAAGTTCATGCCTAGATCCCTAAAGCCTGCTGTTCTACAGCATCGCAAAAAAGTGTGTATAGCGAAATGTACTTTTGTTCAACGCTATGTTGCAGCTTTGCAACGTCGTTTGAGTTGAAGATATTTTGATAACTCAACGTACAAATTGAATAAGTTGATTTAACCTGCACGATGATAAGGATGGTTGTGGTTGATGCTCATAGCACGGTATAGCTGCTCAATCAGCATCACGCGAACTAAAGGGTGTGGCAAAGTTAGTTTGGATAATGACCAATGCCATGCTGCTGCTTTACGTACTGCTTCAGAGTGACCATCTGGTCCACCAATCGCAAGCACGACATCATTGCCTTCTAGCATCCAGCCTTTCATGGTTTCTGCAAGTTTTTCGGTGCTGAACTCTTTGCCACCTACTTCTAAGGCAATTAACACCTCATTGGCTTTCATGGCATTTAAAATGCTATCACCTTCAATTTGGCGATATTTTAGAATATCGGCTTCAGAATCATTTTTGCCACGTTTCGCCATCGGCAGTTCGACAATTTGAGTCTGCACAAAAGGCTGAATCCGTTTGAAATAATCTTCAAAACCGGTCAGTACCCAAGCAGGCATTTTTTGTCCAATGGTCAGAATGCGAATTTTCATAGGCGAGTTCATGTAGCGAGCAATCAGAATCTCGCATTATAACCATGATTCAACACAAGCGCTGTGTAACGACACAATTTGCAATTGAATTTGCCAACAGGCTGTTGCTTTAATACTCAGCAATCTTATTGGTCTTTTTGTGTTGGAATTATCAGCATGCGCGCGTTTCAAAGTCAGCAGTTATATTCATGGATATTGGGCGCTGGTATGGGATTGATGACCACTGCTACATTTGCTGTGCCTGAGGCTCAATGGGCAGAACCAAACAATTTGCAAGTCTATATGCAGCAAGTGATTGGGCAGCAGGGTTTGGGTAATTCCGAACAGTATCGTCATTATAAAAATGTGAATGAATTGAATCGGGTTTCGGCATGGATTCGGGAACAGATGCGAGTATTTGGAATTCCATGTCAGTTTCAAAATTATGTGGTCAATCAGCAAAGCTACCGCAATGTGGTGTGCAAATTGAATGTCGGTGCTGCGAAAAAAACGATTTTTGGTGCGCATTACGATGTTTATGGGCAGCAGGGGGCAAATGACAACGCTTCTGGCGTGGCAGGTGTAATCGAAACAGCACGAATTTTGGCGCAGGAAAAGAATAAACTTAGTCAAAATGTAGAATTTGTATTTTATACCTTGGCAGAACCACCATTTTTTAAAACTGAGTCGATGGGCAGTTTTGTACATGCCAAATCTGTGCAGGCTGAAAAAGAAAAAATCCGTGCGGTGTATGTGCTGGATATGATTGGTTATTACGACAAAAACTTGGTGCAAAATTACCCAATCGGTTTAAAGTGGATTTACCCAAGTCATGGCAATTTTATTGCGGCATTGAGCAATATGCAGTCACGTGAAATGAGTGCAACCTATTGCAATGCGATGCAGCGTTTGAATCAATTGCAATGTGAGCGTGTGGTCGCACCGACTTTCGTCAAGGGCATGGATTTTTCAGATCATTTAAATTATTGGAAATATGATATTCCTGCCATTTTAATTACCGATACAGGCAGTTATCGCAGCACACTTCGCCATACCACAGGTGATACTTTAAAAACAGTAAATTTTGAAAAAATGGCACATGTCGTGAATGGCTTGGTTGCACAGATTTTATCACCTTGATGATTGATCGCAGCGCATAAAAAACGCAGCCCTGAATTGAAATATAGCTAAATACTAAATAAATCATTACAGTAATCTTTAAACAATTTATCAATATCTTTAACTCTAAATTTATTGCGAATCATTTTTACTCGTGACCACATTTTTTCTATAGGATTTAAGTCC
>NZ_VPEY01000030.1:0-21500 GCF_013416935.1 Acinetobacter sp. YH1901141
TAGCTCTGTCACTGATATTCAAACCTGAAATAGCACCATATTTAGCCCACACCTCGCTACGAATACGACCAAGTAAAACAGCTTGTTTCTCAAGCTGTTTGTACTTTTGCACATTCAAGTTTTTACAGTGATGAATGCGTGTTAATTTCACAAAGTCATGCCTAGGTTAAGGGATTGGATAATCAATAGATATGGATGCTAATATACCAAGACACTCACCTAAAATACAAAAGATAATCATTTAAATCTCTAATAAATACCCACCTTGCCACTACTGAATCGACATAGACAAAATGAGAACTTATGCAAATATTTGTCTATATTTTTAATTATAGTTAATTACTCTCATCGTATCCATCCACATCAATTCGATCAAGGCAATCCGCTGGCGCAGAAAAAAATATTATATGCGGCTTTGCTGACGGCTGTCATGATGTTCTTGGAAATCTTGGGTGGTTGGATTTTTCACTCCATGGCTTTGCTGGCGGATGGCTGGCACATGAGTTCACACATGCTAGCGTTAGGCTTGGCTTATTTTGCCTATCGGGCAGCACGTCATTATGCAGCCGATACGCGGTTTAGTTTTGGTACATGGAAAATTGAAATTTTAGCTGGCTATAGCAGTGCCATTTTATTGTTGGTGGTGGCTGCATTTATGGCAATTCACTCTATCGAGCGTTTATTTTTTCCTGTCGATATTCAGTATAACCAAGCTATTCCAATTGCAATTTTAGGGTTATTGATCAATTTGATTTGTGCATGGTTATTACATGAAGATGATCACCATCACCATCACCATCACCATCACCATCACCATCATGAGCATACGCATGACAGCCATGACCTGAATCAAAAAGCCGCCTTTATGCATGTGGTGGCAGATGCGGTGACTTCAATTTTTGCGATTATTGCTTTAATTGCGGGTAAATATTGGGGCTGGGATTTTCTAGATGCACTGTTAGGTATTGTTGGTTCAATTTTAGTGGCGCGTTGGGCGATAGGTTTGATGCAGGAAACAGGGAAAACATTGCTGGATGCAGAAATGGATCATCCTGTGGTGGATGAAATTCGTGAAGTGATTGCAGAGTTACCAGTCAGTGTGATGATTACAGACTTGCATGTTTGGAAAGTCGGACAGGGTAAATTTTCCTGTATTTTGGCATTGGAAACCGCACACGATTTAGACGCAGATCAAGTCCGCACCGCCCTCGCCATTCATGAAGAAATTGTGCATATTTCAGTAGAAATTAATCCGCCATCAGGCTTGAATGTTCCACGTGAAACCTAAAGCGTTGCATAGCAAAAACGAGTTGTAGCAATTGCGTAATTCTGGCTTAAAAATACTGAATTCTGTGCAGCTTTCAGCTTAGAATCAGGCTAAATTTACTTTATTTAGATGAAACACATGATTAAACAATTGAGTTTAGCTGCCTTAATGGGATTATGCAGCGCCGTGAGCATGGCCGATGTTGCAACGGTTAGTAAAAATGTCAAACAACAGCATCCGCAACTGAAATTAGACAATATTCAAGCCACAGAAATGAAAGGTATTTACAGTGCCTCTATGGATGGTCAAGTGGTGTATTTGAATGAAGATGCACAACATATTTTGGCGGGTTCAATGATTCGTTTAAAGGATCAGCATAACTTAACCAAAGATTTATTGATTCAACAAAACAGTGTGGATTGGAAAAAGTTACCGTTACAAGATGCGATCAAAAGTGTGCGAGGTACGGGAAAACGTCAGATTGCGATCTTTTCTGACCCAAATTGCCCATATTGTAAACAGCTTGAGGCTGAACTGAAAAAGCTGGACAACATTACAATCTATACCTTTATTTTGCCGTTAAAAGCGCAATCTGTTGCGCCATCTAAACAGGTGTATTGTGAGAAAAACCCTGCTCTTGCTTGGGAAAACCTGATCACAAAAGCACAATTGCCTACAAGTCAAAGCAGTTGTGCCAACCCTGTGGAGCGCAACATTGTTTTAGCGCATCGTTTAGGTGTAAACGGTACGCCTGCGATTATTTTCTCGAATGGCTTTAAAGTTATGGGAGCATATCCTGCGGCACAAATTGAACAGATTTTTAAAGAATTTGGTCTTTAAGAACGGCTAATTTTTTATCTGATATTGGCAACTAAAATTGTGTAGTGTGTATCGGAGCAAACCTGAAATTTGTGATTGCGAAGTAGATATAAAAAAACCGCCTCAATTTTTAGGCGGTTTTTTTATTGAGAGAGAAGATGTTTGACTGAAAAATTACAGTCGTTAATACAGGATTTAAGCACGCGATTTTTTCATGAACGTATTATAAATAAATAGAATAATCAGAGCACCAATGATGGAGGCAATAAAGCCTGCGGCAGAACCATCACCGTACAATCCCATCATACGCCCTGCATAGGTTGCCAATAAAGACCCTGCAATCCCAAGTAAGGTGGTGACAATAAACCCTGCTTTATCATCTCCAGGATGAATCGCGCGGGCGATTAGACCTGCAATAAAACCCACCACAATTGCGACAATTAATGACCACATGAGCAGCTCCTTGTTATCTTTGTTTATGTTTTACATCATGTTTCAGACTTATCTTTGCCGAAAAATCCCAAGGAAAATAGTCGAATAATGCTACAGCATGTAGTGTTTTTGTCCTGTTAGATAGATGAAATGCAAATTTCAGCCATAAAAAAAAGTGATCTGAAACGATCACTTTTTTAAAGCGAGGCGTATTTGTTTTATAAGCCAATTTCGCCAATAAACGGAATATGACGATATTTTTGGTCATAATCCAAGCCATAACCGACAATAAACTTATCTTCAATTTCAAAGCCCATAAATTTAACTTCAAGCTCAATTTCACGGCGTGATGGCTTGCTAATTAAGGTACACAGCTCAATTGAATTTGGCTCACGGGTTTGCAAAATTTCCATCACTTTATTTAGGGTGTTGCCCGAGTCGATAATATCTTCAACCACCAAGACATCTTTACCGCGAATTTCACCATCCAAATCTTTTAAAATTTTCACATCACGCGATGACACAGTACCTCCGCCGTAGCTGGATACAGTCATAAAATCCAGTTCATGCGGCTTGTGAATGGTGCGGCATAAATCTGCCATGAACAATACAGAACCACGTAATAAGCCAATTAAAACCAACTCTTTGTCGCTATTGGCATAGTGAGCATTAATTTTTTGACCAAGTTCCTGAACTTTTGTTTGGATTTCTTCTGCAGAAATCAAAACCTGCATTTCAACTGTCATGGGTAGATACCTAAAAAGCAAAAATAAAAAAGGTGTTGACCTGCAACACCCCAAAATATGCGCTAATTTTAATATATCTTGCGCGATGTTGCACGTGCTTGCATGGTTAAAATAGCATCATTTTTGTGCTGAGTGAGAATCTGAGCGTAACAACAAAGCACAACCGAGTATCAGCATTGCCCATCCGATGGGTTTTATATACGAGGATTGCGCAGGTTTAGCCACCTGCTGCTGAGTTTTGATTGGGTTGGTAGTAGGCACGTTGTCCATAAATATAGGTCGCATGAATATTACGGTCATCTGCTAAAGTAATAAGGGCAAATAATGCATCTTCAAGATGTTTGGCACGTTGTTGTCGTAAGCGTTGTAAAGTGGTGGCATTTAAATCCAGCACCACAAAATCGGCTTCTTTGCCTACCTTAAAATTCCCCAGCTTATCGTCTAAGTCCAAAGCTTTGGCAGCGCCTAATGTGGCGTGATACAGCGCTTCAAAAGCAGAGAGTTTTGCTCCTTGCAGTTGTTGCACTTTATAGGCTTCATTGAGGATATGCAGTACATTAAACGAGGTACCTGCACCAATATCTGTACCTAAACCAACTTTCACCTGTCGCTCCCAAGTTTTATGCAGTGGAAATAAACCGCTGCCCAAAAATAAATTGGAGCTTGGGCAAAAAGCAATTGCAGAATCGGTATGATGCAGACATTGCCATTCATGTTCTTCTAAATGCACACAATGCGCAAAAACCGAACGTGAACCTGTTAAACCATAGTGATGATAAACATCTAAATATCCATTTTGCTCTGGAAATAATTGTTTCACCCACGCAATTTCATTGTGATTTTCACTTAAATGGGTATGTACATAAACATCGGGATATTCGGCTTTGAGTTGCCCTGCCCGCGCCAGTTGCTCAGGGCTAGAAGTCGGTGCAAAACGTGGCGTAATCGCGTAGAGATTACGTCCTTTTCCATGCCATTTTTCAATCAACGCTTTAGAGTCTGCATAGCCTGAGTCTGCGCTGTCACACAATGCTTCGGGTGCATGCCGATCCATCAGTACTTTGCCTGCAATTAAACGCATCTGATGTTGTGCTGCCGCTTCAAACAACGCATCTACCGATTCAGGATGTACCGTACAAAACACCAAAGCTGTGGTGGTGCCATTTTTCAGTAATTCCTGCACAAAAAATTGTGCAATCTGATCTGCATAGGCTTTATCTGCAAATTGCAGTTCAGTCGGAAAAGTATAAGTATTCAGCCATTCCAGTAATTGTTCACCATACGCGCCAATCATTTCAGTCTGTGGAAAATGAATATGGGTGTCGATGAAGCCAGGCACAATGAGATGGTCAGGATAATGATGGAACTCTGTGTTGGCGTTTAGCTTTGCCTGCCCTTCTTGCCATGAACCAAACCACTGGATTTTGCCTTGTTCGCAAATTAACAAGCCATCGTCTACATAACGGACTTGTTCTGAAATTTGATCGGCTTGGCTGGTACAGTTTTTGAAATCAAGAAAGCGACCACGAATTGCGGTGCGTTGTACAGGAGATGGCATAAAACAACCTACATTTTTCATTTTTCATTTTTCAAGAGATTGTACCTTAAATGTAGCTTGCAGCAGTACGATAAAATTTATCGTACGGTAAATTAAAACTTGGTGAAATGAATACAAAAAGCCTTCTCGAAAGAAGGCTTGCAACGATGGTGGGGATTATTAAATTTTATAATGTGGTTTCATGGTGTTTTCGACTATGTCGAATTGATAACCACGCAGTGATTGTCAGCACAAGTACAATAAAGCCGAGTGAAATCCAGATAGGCATGTGGAATACATCTAACATCAGCATTTTAAAGCCAATAAATAGTAAAATTAAACCCAGTCCATACGGTAAATAATGCATTTTAGTGGCTGCGCCTGAGAGCAAGAAAAACATGGCACGTAAGCCCAAAATAGCCATAAGATTTGCAGTGAGTACAATAAACGGATCGGTAGTCACGGCAAAAATTGCAGGGATAGAATCCACGGCAAAAATAACGTCAGATGCTTCGACCAAAATTAAAACTAAAAATAATGGCGTTGCCCAAAGTACACCATTTTGGCGCACAAAAAACTGATCTTTTTCCAGTGTTGGGGTAATACGCATGTGTTTGCGTAGCCATTTCAACAACGCCATATCTTCAATATTGCTGGCTTCTTGCTCTGGACCTTTTAAGAATTTAAAGCCTGTGTAGACCAAAAATGCGCCAAAAATATACAAAATCCAGGAGAATTCTTGTACAAACCAAGCTCCAATAAAAATAAAAATGGTTCTGAGAATAATTGCGCCCAGTACGCCGTAGAGTAAAATTTTACGCTGTAAGCCCGGTGGGATGGCGAATGCGGCGAAGATCATCAACCAAACGAATACATTATCAATCGCCAGTGATTTTTCCAGCAAATAACCCGCAAAGTATTCCATGACTTTGGTGTTGGCGACTTCTAGCCCAACGCTGTGTTTAAGATACAGCCATAAACCGCCACCAAATAAAGCTGCCACACTGACCCAGGCGATACTCCAATACGCAGCGGTTTTGACTTTGACCGATTCGCCTGCTTTTTGTTTAAAGCCTAAGAAGTCAATGGCGAGCATGACTGCAACAATTGCAAAAAAGACCAGATATAGCCATAAATTGCCGATGGATTCCATACAATCTCCACATCCAACAACTGGCCACAAAAAAACCTTGACCTGTTGTCAGATGATTTCAAACATCTGTAACAACATGATCAAGGTCTTGCCTACATAGAGCGGACTTGTATCAACAAGTATGTGCACTATGCTCAGCGTCCGACTTTTTGCAAAGTGTAATGACGAAACGCTGACACGTTAAAGTTATATTTTAACGCTTGGAGGAGGCTACTCCCCTTGTTCAACATAATTTGGGATTAGGACGCTGCCTAAATCTGCGTAAAGAATTACATAATTTTAAGTGTTGTGCAATTTATTCTGTATGGTAAATCACTTTAATTTGTACAAATTCAGCACAATATTTCGTAAAGAGTGTGGCAAATTGAAAAAATAGATTTAGTTTGATAGGTGGACTTATGCAAATTCAACATCAAGAAACCCAACGCGGTGGCGAGTTTTTTATTGAACGAGATGGTCGGCATATCGCTGAAATTACTTATCAATATCAAGATGATCACACTATTTTAGCAGATCACACTTGGGTCGATCTGACATTACGAGGTCAAGGGGTTGCCCGTCAGCTATTAGATATTTTGGTCGCCTTTGCACGTGAAAAGCAGCTAAAAATTGTACCCGTGTGCTCTTATATTGAGACGGCTTTTGAAACAGATACACAATATGCTGATGTCGTGGCTTAAAAGTCTTTCTACGTTGAAATAATCTAATGTGTTGGTATTAAAACAGCATGCAGACTTCGTCTGTCGTGCAGTCTAAAATTTTCTTGAAAATATTATAAAAGCCCAAAAAAGCCAATCCACAGCGCGTAGATTGGCTTTTTTGTAACATAGTTAAGCCAAGATTATTCGTAATTAATCATCACTTTCATGGCATTTTCATCTGAAGCATGTTTAAACACATCATAGGCTTTTTCAAATTCAGAGAATTTAAAATGGTGCGTTGCCAGTTTTTCTAAAGGTAATTTGCCTGAACAGCAGGTTTTTAACAGCATACCTGTCGTATTGGTATTCACCAAACCCGTAGTGATGGTCAGGTTTTTAATCCAGAGTTTGTTTAACTCAAAATTTACCGACTTACCATGTACGCCCACATTGGCAATATGTCCGCCCTCTTTCACGACATTTTGGCAAATATCCCAAGTGGCTTCGACACCTACAGCTTCCATGGCACAGTCTACCCCGCGACCACCTGTAATCTCTAAAATACGTTGTACCGCATCTTCTTTGGCAGAGTTAATGGTATGGGTTGCACCCAACTCTTTTGCCATCGCCAAGCGGTTATCGTCCATATCGACTGCGATAATTTGTGCAGGAGAATAGAACTGTGCGGTAAGCAGACAACCCATGCCAATTGGACCTGTACCCACAATTGCAATGGTATCACCAGGTTTAACATTGCCGTATTGCACACCAATTTCATGTGAAGTTGGCAATACATCAGACAAGAAAACCGCAACTTCTTCATTTAAACCTTCAGGCAGCAAATATAAAGAAGTGTCTGCAAATGGAGTACGGACATATTCAGCATGAGTACCATCAATCATATATCCCATGATCCAACCGCCTTCATTTTGGCAGTGTGCATAGAGTTGTTTTTGACAGTTTTCACAAGTACCACAACGGCTGACACAAGAAATAATGACCTTGTCGCCTTTTTTGAAATTTTTGACTGCCGAACCGACTTCTTCAACAATCCCGATACCTTCGTGACCTAAAATACGGCCATCAAATAGCCCTGTCTTGGCAACTGCAGTGTCTTGAATTTCTGGGTTTTTACCTTTCCAAATACCTAAGTCAGTACCGCAAATGGTAGTTTTGGTGAGACGAATCACGGCATCTGTTGGTTGTAAAATTTCTGGACGTGGGCGTTCTTCAAAACGAATATCATTGGCGCCGTGGTAGACCATGGCTTTCATTGTTTTTGACATTGTGACCATCCTTCTTAGTAATGATGATGAAAGACATCCAGCAGCCAACCTGTAGCAACCGTCATGCTCGCAGGATGTAATCTTTTTAAAGTAACAGGTCAAGATGACAAGTTCATGAGCAGTATTGTTGCTTTTAATAATTATAATATATGAATTTATAATTAATATAAAAATCCCCTATTTTTTGCCAAAAACAGGGGTTTTTTTGCAAGAGTTTTAAATCGATTTAAGTGATTTTAAGCCGTGTGTTGCAAAGCCTGAATGAGTTTTTGATGTAAACCACCAAATCCACCATTTGACATAATGACCACAGCATCGCCCTCACCTGCTTGGCTCACGATGTTTTGAATAATTTCATCCAAAGTATTGGCCACCACTGCATGATTGCGAGCAGCCGCAACCACAGGCTGCAAATCCCAGTCTAGACCTTCAGGTTGATACCAAATCACAGCATCCGCCAAACGTGCCGAATCCGCCAAGCCTTCTTTATGACTGCCCATGCGCATGGTGTTGGAACGTGGCTCAATAATCGCCCAAAGCTTACGTTCACCCAAACGCTTACGTGCGCCGTCCAGTGTGGTTTCAATTGCGGTTGGATGGTGGGCAAAGTCATCATAGACTTCAATGCCGCGTATGGTGCCTAATAACTCCATACGGCGTTTCACCCCACCAAAATTGGACAGTGCTGTACATGCGGTTTCGATTGCAACCCCAACATGCTCTGCTGCGGCGATGGTTGCTAAGGCATTGGCGACACTGTGCTGTCCGGTCATATTCCAGCGCACTTCACCTTGTAGCACACCATTTTTCAGGACTTTAAAATGTGAACCATCTGCTGCAAGTTGTTCGGCATATAGTTCCGCTTGTGGGTCTGCATTGAGCGAAGTACGTAGCACAGGTGTCCAACAGCCCATTTCTAACACTTCATCAATATGGGTTTCTGTAATTGGGGCAATAATGCGTCCTTCACTTGGGATGGTACGCACCAAATGATGGAATTGTTTTTGAATTGCAGCTAAATCATCAAAAATATCGGCATGGTCAAATTCAAGGTTATTTAAAATGGCGGTTTTAGGATGGTAATGCACGAACTTGGAGCGTTTATCAAAAAATGCAGAGTCGTATTCATCGGCTTCGACACAGAAATATTTACCTGCACCCAAACGTGCACTTTCACTAAAGCCTAACGGAACGCCGCCAATTAAAAAGCCCGGTTCCAAGCCTGCCTGATCCAATACCCACGCCAACATGGTGGTGGTGGTGGTTTTGCCGTGCGTGCCTGCAACGCCCAGTACGTGTTTTCCTTGCAAGACATGATCGGCCAAAAATTGCGGGCCAGAAATATACGGCAAACCAGCATTCAGCATATATTCAACCGCATCAATCCCACGTTTCATGGCATTGCCCACAATCACTAAATCAGGATGCGGTTGTAAATGGCTGCGGTCATAACCTTGCATTAAGGTAATGCCTGCATTTTCCAGCTGAGTCGACATCGGTGGATAGACGTTTTGGTCTGAACCTGTGACGGTATGTCCTAAATCGCGGGCCAAAAGTGCCAAAGAGCCCATAAATGTGCCACAAATACCCAAAATATGCAGATGCATTCCGCCTTACTCCACTGCTTTTATAGACACATCACGTATTTTTGTGCTGTTGTCGTGATTAATTTGATTTGAAGCAACGATAGCAAGGGTTTTGGCGAAAAGATAGTGATTCTTGTATCTCATTTCAGGGATTTTTCTGAGCTGAATCTGCGCCAAAGGATGTAAAAAATTGCTGCTCTTGCATTTTTTATGGCAAATAGCTCGTAAAATAAAACTGAATTTTTAAGATAGTACGACACAATGTCTTCAGCACTTTTACTTTTGGTGATTGCAAACTGTTTTATGACCTTGGCGTGGTATGGTCATCTCAAGTTTTTACCACATGATGCTCCGCTGTGGCAGGCAATTTTATTCAGTTGGGTGATCGCCCTATTTGAATACAGTTTGATGATTCCTGCTACCCGTTTGCTGGCGCAGCATGGCTGGGCGGTAGGTCAAATGAAAATTACCCAAGAAGTTGTGACTTTATTGGTGTTTGTACCGTTTATGATTTTTCTGTTTAAGCAACCTTTTAAACTGGATTATTTATGGGCAGCCTTATGTTTATGTGGTTGCGTGTATTTTGTATTTCGTGCGCCTTAAAGACGAGTTTTAGCTCGCTTGAATAGCTTTAGGTTCACCTATTTTGTTTAACTGTTTTCAATTCTTTAAAATAACCCGATAAAAATAATCAAAAAAGTCGGTTGAGTCGCCGTGTTCAATTTTAACAAGTCGAAAAATCAGTCTATAATGTGGAGTTCTTATTCAAGCTTGGCTTTCTCGCCTGAATTTCTCTTTCCTTAGTTTCGTTTCTGGAATATTTGTAATGAACGCGGCCGCTGCACAAGACGCTCCTCTCGTTGGAATTATCATGGGTTCTCAATCGGATTGGGCAACTCTCGAACACACTGCCAATATGCTGAAGCAGCTTGGTGTCCCATTTGAAGCGGAAGTCGTTTCTGCACACCGTACCCCAGATCGCTTATTTGAATATGCTGAGCAAGCGCGTGATCGTGGCATTCAGGTGATTATTGCAGGCGCTGGTGGTGCCGCACACTTACCGGGTATGTGTGCAGCCAAAACTGATTTACCTGTTTTGGGTGTGCCAGTGAAATCTTCAATTTTAAATGGTGTCGATTCATTACTTTCAATTGTGCAAATGCCTGCAGGTATTGCCGTAGGTACATTGGCGATTGGTCCTGCGGGAGCAACCAATGCGGCAATTATGGCAGCCCAAATTTTAGGTTTAACCCGTCCAGAAATTGCACAAAATGTTGCCAATTTCCGTGCCGCGCAAACTGAGAAAGTTTCAAGCAACAATATTCCAGGTCAGGCTTAAGCGGGACAATTACTATGGATAAGACCATCGGTATTTTTGGTGGCGGTCAATTGGGTCGCATGATGGCACAAGCGGCTTTACCCTTAAATATTCAATGTACCTTTTTTGAAGCCAGTCCAGATTGCCCAGCGGCAACCTTGGGTCAGGTTTTTGCCAGCAAAAGCGAAAATAGCCTACAAGATTTTATACACAGTGCCGATGTATTCAGCCTTGAGTTTGAAAATACTCCGTTGGCTGATGTTGATGTATTGATTAAGCACAAAGACTTGCATCCACCACGTCAGGCTTTGGCAATTGCCCAAAACCGCTTGCTGGAAAAAGGCTTATTTGATGAATTGGCGATTCCTGTTGCGCCGTACCAAGCCGTCAACTCGCTGGAAAGTTTACAGGCTGCTGTAGCTGAACTCGGTCTGCCAATTGTGCTAAAAACCGCAACAGGCGGCTATGATGGCAAAGGTCAGTTTGTACTGCGCAGTGCAGATCAGATTGAACAAGCATGGGCAGAACTTGGCCCTGCAGGCAGCTTGATTGCAGAAAGTTTTGTTACTTTTTCACGTGAAGTATCTATTATTGCGGTGCGTGGTCAAAATGGTGAAGTAAAAACTTGGCCATTGGCAGAAAACCATCATCACAACGGTATTTTATCGCATTCGATTGTACCAGCACCAAACAGCACAGACTTACAGCCTGTGGCGCAAGACTACATCACTCGCCTGCTCAATCACTTAAATTATGTTGGTGTATTAACGCTAGAGCTATTTGTCACTGACAAGGGCTTGTATGCCAACGAGATGGCACCTCGTGTGCATAACTCAGGTCACTGGTCAATTGAAGGCGCGGTGTGTTCGCAGTTTGAGAACCATATTCGTGCTGTAGCAGGTTTACCGTTAGGCTCAACTGAAGTGGTAAGTCCAACGGTGATGGTCAATATTATTGGTCAGCATCCCAAAACTGAAGATGTGTTGGCATTGAATGGCGCACATTTGCATTTGTACAATAAAACTGAGCGTGAAGGCCGTAAAATTGGGCATATTACTTTAATGCCGAATGATGCCGCTGAATTGACAGATTTATGCCGCCAATTGGCAAAAATTTTACCAAATCCATTGGCGCTCAGTGCTGATATGAGCTTGTAAATTTAAAAATGACACCAAAGCGCTCATCACGATGAGCGCTTTTTTATACTTTCACGTTTTTATTCTGCCTATTTTTAAGGTGTTCTACCGTTAATCTGTCTAGGATTGACGCTGTAATTTTAGGTTGATTAAGATAGATCAGGCTGAATAAGCAACCATCACCGTAGCAAAGCAATACTTAAAATAAAAATGCGCACAAGTCTGATGGGAAACAGATGATAATTATGAATTCAAAACTTTAAATTCAAATAGCGCGTTTTAAATTTAAAGCGATGCTTCAACTTTGAATTTAAATATCAGAAATGAATTTAAAGATAGATCTGCAGTTTTGAATTTAAATAAAGTAGCGGCTCTTTTGATCTTTAAATTTAAAAAGCTACTTTTAAATTCAAAGCAATACATCGTAAATATGCAGTGAATGTCGTGTTTTGTGGGTAACTTGGGTTGGTTTAATTTGAATTTAAACTTTTAAATTTAAAAGTCTTATCATGTGTTGTGATTTTGAATTTAAAAATGTGAGATGCTGTACTTGTGGATAAGTGTTTTAAATTTAAAACGAGAAAATGAATTTAAAACTGTGTAAATGAATTTAAAGTTACAGATTTTCATCTGATCTCTGTGGCTGAAGGTGTTATGGTAAAGCCAAGATTTAAATTCAAAACACATCAAAGGGTATTATGCATCGTTTCGCTGTGATTTTTGCGACAGCTGCAATGGCAGCTACTCAGGTTCAGGCAGAACTGATTATCAATGGAAAATCTGTCACCGTAACACCAACGGTCAGTACATCTGCAAATTTTCAACCACAAAACCATTTTCAAAGTTGTTTGGCCAATTTACGCAGCCAAGCCATTGCCAAAGGGGTGAGTGGCAGCAGTTATGATCGCTATACTCAAAATCTCAGCCCAGATTATTCCGTCATTGAGCGTTTAAATTACCAACCTGAATTTTCTACGCCAATCTGGGATTATCTCTCAGGCTTGGTCGATGATGAGCGCGTGCAGGCAGGACAGCAGAAATTGGCACAGCACCGTGATGTGCTCAATCGTGTTGCAGCAGCCTATGGCGTACCTGCAGAAACCGTAGTGGCGGTTTGGGGTGTAGAAAGTAACTTTGGTGCGATTTCAGGATCCTATCCATTATTGCAAGCGCTAGGTACCTTGAGCTGTGAAGGACGCCGTCAAAGCTATTTCCGAGGTGAGTTTTTTACCACCATGCGTTTATTGCAACGTGGTGATGTCACTGAATCACAATTAAAAGGCTCATGGGCAGGGGCGTTTGGGCATACTCAGTTTATGCCATCGACCTATGATGAGTTGGCGGTCGATTTTGATGGTGATGGTCGCCGTGACTTAGTATCTAGTATTCCAGATGCTTTGGCTTCCACCGCTAACTTTTTAAAACGTCGCGGCTGGCAAACAGGGCAGCCGTGGGGCTTTGAAGTCAAAGTGCCTGCAGGCATGTCTTTGAGTGGTGAAGGGCGACGCAATAAAAAATCCCTCAGCAGTTGGGTTAATCGTGGGTTGACTCGTGCAGATGGTTCGGCATTAATTCAGGGCAATTTATCGGGCAGTAGTCAGGCAGGCTTGATGGCACCTGCAGGTGCGAATGGCCCTGTATTCTTAGTGTTTAGAAACTTCGATGCCATTTATAGCTATAACGCAGCAGAAAGTTATGCCTTAGCGATTGCGCATTTATCAGATCGTTTAATGGGGCAGTCTGCATTCCGCACCGCTTGGCCAACCGATGATGCAGGTACATCCCGCGCAGAACGCCGTGAAATTCAACGCTTTTTGTTAAGCCGTGGTTATGACATTGGTGAAGTGGATGGTTTAATTGGCGACAAAACCCGTCAAGCGATTCGTCAGGAACAGACTCGACTCGGCTTGGCTGCAACAGGTCGGGCAGGGCAGCAAATTTTAAGAGCGTTTCGTAATGAAGCGGCCAAACAAATGATGCAATAAGTTGTTGTGATTGCATTAAAAAGGTCTGCAAATGTGCAGACCTTTTTAATTTTTGTCTTAAAACAGGGGATTAAGGTTCAATTTTCACTGCTTCAAGCAAATCAAAAATCACAGTCGTGACATCTTGGCTTAATTCTTTGTTATTAAAAATTTCATAAGCTGAAATGGTGATGTCGGTATCACTTGGCAGCAAACGCTGTTCTTCTTCAATCAGGTGTTCAATTGGTAATAAGGTCTGTCTAACCTCAAGATGCAAAATATCTTTGTATTCAATATTTTCATCTTCAAGTTCAATCACTTGCTCATTAAAATACGGCAATAAAATCGAGTGGAGACAAGGTTGAAGCTCAACAATATCAAAAATTTCGATATCACGGCTTTGTTCAATCGTGCTGATGTGGTCATTTACTTCAATCAGGATATGGTAGTAACTCACATGAATCTCCACAGATCGTTCAGGGTTATACAGAGCCTTCACAATAACATGAAATGAGTAAATTTGCTGCCTTTGCACGTGTAATGGATATGCAACTATCGTACAGGGTGAGGGGAGTTTTGTGTTTTAGTCACTTCAGTTTGCCAGATTGCTCAATGCCGTGCATGGAGTAAATCGAGATCGGCAGGGCGCAGTTGGAAATTCTGCAACTGCTGATCTTTTAGCATTGGATACATTAAGGCATAAGGGTCGTTATGGTGTGCTAAACCCAAAGCATGACCAAATTCATGCGCCAAAGTTAGACGTAAATCATCTTTAGATTGAAACTCATAAATCCGAATGGCCTGACCATCAAAGCTGCCTTTATCAAATAAACGTGGTTGAAAACGTGCATTAAATTGCTGGATGGATACATCAATGTCTTGATTAAGTTGATTGAGGGCATCGACTTGTTGATTGAGCTGGTTAATTTGCTGATTAAATTGCGCTATTTCGTGTTCTAAACTCCACATGTGTTGCTGGATTTCTTGTTTTTTGGCTGCAAAAATTTCCTGTTGCGAAGGATGTAGCCCACCACTTTGGTTAATTTGCTGTACTTGACGATTGTATTGTTCAAGTTGTTGTTCAAATAGCATTTTTTTTGCATCAAGTTGTTGATTTTTATCTGCAATTTCTTGTTTTAGTGCTTGAATATTTTGGTTTTGATTGTTCCAGTGTTGTTGGCGTTGTTCAATGGCTGTAAGTTGTTGTTGGCGTTGGTTTGATTCATCTTGACGTTGATCATAAATCAAGTGAATGGCGAGCTTGGCGTTCGGGTCATATACAAAATAATCTTGTCCCGTCCCTTGTTTCCAAATATGGGTGGCTTCCTGACTCAGTTGTAGTAAATCGGCATGGCTTAAGCCAAAACGCGGATCGACTTCAGCAATACGATAACGTAAGCGAGTATCTAAAGGATGTTTTAAATGATCTAGTGCAGTATTGTGTCGTGTATGAGGATGTTGAATATTTTGATAAATCAGCAAGATAGAAAACAGTATGATTGCACCCAATAGAAACAAACGCATTGCTAGCGGCATCCTTTTTTGGGTTTACTGTAGCCGAAAGTAGGGCAGAAACTCAATCTATTTGCAGTTAGAGCATCATTTTATCTATTGTACTCGGTTGAGCGTCCAATTGTCTGTGCTCTTTCATTTAAATCTTGAAGTCAGTGTATGGATATCGAAAAGAAAAACCGCGCTGCAATTGCTTGCAGCGCGGTTTTTGATGTGCGTTAAAGCGACAAATTATTTTTTATCATCTTTGACTTCAGTGAATTCAGCATCCACAACGCCATCATCGGCTTTTTGTTGACCTGCGTCACCGCCAAATGCATTTGGGTCGAAACCTTGTGCACCGCCTTGACCTTGTGCAGCTTCATACGCACGTTGCGTAATTGGCATGATGATGTTTTGCAATGCTTCAGTTTTTGCTTTGATTGCATCTACATCATTTTCTTTGGTTGTCGCTTCAAGCTCAGTGACTGCAGTTTCAATCGCAGTTTTTTCATCGGCAGTCACTTGTTCACCAAGGTCTTTTACTGCTTTTTGAGCAGAAGAAACTAAAGCATCCGCTTCGTTACGTGCTTTTGCAAGTTCTTCAAACTTACGGTCTTCTTCAGCATTTGCTTCAGCATCTTTAATCATCGCTTCAATTTCAGCATCGCTCAAACCAGAGTTTGCTTTAATTTGAATCGATTGTTCTTTGCCTGTGCTCTTGTCTTTTGCAGACACTTTCAAGATACCGTCAGCGTTAATGTCGAACGAAACTTCAATTTGTGGCACACCGCGTGGCGCTGGTGGAATGTCACCTAATTGGAAGTTACCCAACAATTTGTTTTGTTGAGCCATTTTGCGCTCACCTTGGTAAACTGAAATGTCTACTGCAGGCTGGTTGTCTGCCGCTGTTGAGAACACTTGAGACTTCTTCGCAGGAATCGTGGTGTTTTTCTCAATGATTGGCGTCAACACGCCACCCATAGTTTCAATACCAAGCGTTAACGGAGTTACGTCTAGAAGCAATACGTCAGTTTTGTCACCAGACAATACGGCACCCTGAATTGCTGCACCAATTGCAACAGCTTCGTCTGGGTTTACGTCTTTACGTGGCTCTTTGCCAAAGAATTCTTGTACTTTTTGTTGTACAAGTGGCATACGTGATTGACCACCCACCAAAATCACGTCAGAGATGTCAGAAGTTGAAAGTCCTGCATCTTGTAGCGCAACTTTACATGGCTCAATGGTACGAGCGACTAAATCAGCAACCAAACCTTCAAGTTTGGCGCGAGTCACGTTCATCACCAAGTGCTTCGGACCTGTTGCGTCTGCAGTGATATATGGCAAGTTGATTTCAGTCGCATTTGAAGATGAAAGCTCGATTTTTGCTTTCTCAGCCGCTTCTTTCAGACGTTGTAATGCCAATGGATCTTGTTTCAAGTTGAAGTTTTGCTCTTTTTTGAACTCTTCAACCAAGTATTCGATCAAGGCATTGTCAAAGTCTTCACCACCAAGGAAGGTATCACCGTTGGTTGATAACACTTCAATTTGTTGGTCGCCATCAAGGTCTGCAATTTCAATGATCGATACGTCAAAAGTACCACCACCCAAGTCATATACAGCAACTTTACGGTCGCCTTCTTTCTTGTCCATACCAAATGCAAGCGCAGCAGCAGTTGGTTCGTTGATGATACGTTTAACTTCTAAGCCTGCAATTTTACCCGCATCTTTGGTTGCTTGGCGCTGTGCATCGTTAAAGTACGCAGGTACAGTAATCACGGCTTCAGTAACTGTTTCGCCCAAATAATCTTCGGCAGTCTTTTTCATCTTTTTCAAAGTTTCTGCAGAAATTTGCTGTGGTGCAAGTTTCTTGTCATTCACTTCAACCCAAGCATCGCCATTGTCTGCTTTGATGATTTTGTAAGGCACAAGACCAATGTCTTTTTGTACCGCTTGGTCTTCATAACGACGACCAATCAAACGCTTAATTGCGAATAATGTGTTTTTCGGGTTAGTTACAGCCTGACGCTTTGCAGATTGACCTACAAGAATTTCGCCATCTTTATAAGCAATAATAGATGGAGTTGTACGTGCGCCTTCTGCGTTTTCAATTACTTTAACTTTGTCGCCTTCAAGTACCGCTACACATGAGTTAGTTGTACCTAAGTCAATACCAATGATTTTAGCCATTTGGATGTTTCCTCAAAAATTCTTTTGCAATGTTTTCACTTGTTATTCGATATGAGAGCCAATCAAAATTTTTCAAGTTGTTTAGATGAAAATTTTTTATCAACTCTCGATTTTATAAGGCTTAAGCGCCAACCATCACCATTGCAGGGCGGAGTAAGCGACCATGTAAGGTGTAGCCTTTTTGTAATACGTTGCCAATTTCATTGGCTTTTGCATTTGGATCAATCCCTACGGCTTGATGCAGGTCTGCATTGAAACCATTGGCTGTATCAATCACCACCACACCAAACTTTTCTAAAGTGGTCAGTAATGATTTCAAGGTCAGTTCCACACCTTCAGACAAGGCAGTTTTTTCATCACCATTGGCGGCAATAGCACGCTCAAGGTTGTCTACAGAATCCAATAATTCTTTAGCAAACTTTTCTAAAGCAAACTTTTTAGCTGTATCTGCTTCACGTTCTAAACGCTCTTTGGTTTTTTCCGCTTCGTAAACTGCATTGGCAGTACGTGCTTTTTCCAATTTTAGGTTTTCTTCAAGTTTGCTCAGTTGTTCTTGTAAAGACTCAACGGAAACTTCTGCTTGCTCAGTATCTTGCGCTGTTTGTTGTTCCGTCTGCTCTAGCTCAAGGTCTTGAGTTTGTTCGTTCTGCTCAGTTGCCATTGATTTACTCCGTTTAAATGGGTTTTTAAACATGTACAGTCCTTTGGCGTCAGTGCTAACTGCGTTATTGCTGAACTGCCATGGTTAGAGAAGTTCGTAATTAGCTAAGAAATCGGGGCAGGGCAGGCAAAATTCAAGCGTGCCAGTAGATTAATTTTCATTGCCATGAAATTTGGTCAAAAAAATACATTTTGAATCAAGATGTCGGCGGATGAATGAAGCAAATTAAACTTTGAAACTTATAATATTTTTTTGTTTAAAAAAGTATGGTAATAGGGAGCTGATTATTCAGCTAAACCAGTGCTTTTATTACGGAGATAGCTAAAAACACTGTTTTATCAACAGGATTCGACTGGGTGTTTGTTCACTATATTGTGCATGCGTATGATTAGAGTTTTTAAGTTTTGGTTGATTAATCGCTAAAACAGCTTAATCGAGAGTAATTATATATTTTACACAAAACCTAACACTGCTTATTCTTTGCGCATAGATGCTATATCGCTGTAGTTTCTTGTGTATTGCTAAATGTGTTTTCGGGGCTTATCTAACTTCTGAATAAGCCCTTTTTTTACCTCATTTGTTTTGCTTTGCTGCAAGACTCAATCACGATCACGTCGTTGTTCACGGTCTTTACGGTTTTCCTGCCAGCGCTTTTGTTGTGCATCACGTTGTTGTTGCCAGCGTTTACGTGCTTCCTCACGCTTTTTTTGTTCAGCTTCAATTTGCTGCTTACGCTTTTGCTCAAGCTGTTTACGCTGCTGTTCCGATAAGCGTTTACGCTGCTCTGCTAAACGTTGTCGCTCTTGTTCATAGCGTTGTTGCTGTAATTGCTGTTGTCGTTTTTTTTCCCATTCACGACGTTCTAGTTCACGTTTACGACGCTCTAACTCAACCCGATTTTTACCTTGTTGATATTCCCAACGCTGCCGATCATTGTCATAACGTCGATGATCATCATCATAGCGTGGCTCATATCGTCCATCGTAGTAACCTTCGTCAGGCACGACTACGCAACCTACGGCTAAAAAAGCAGTCGCACATGAAAGTAAGATTAATTTTTTAGTCATGCTCTGCCTCCTGAGCTGATGAGGTGAATTTGTCTGAAACATCAAACATAGACTGCAATAGTGTCAATGACAGCGTCATAAAAGCAGGGTAGCGTATAGGTAATTTGAATGTGTATAACGATTGAAGCACTTGTATAACAAAATGGTCACTGTGCTGTTGATCATGAAGAAATTATGAAGCGTTTAGGCAAATCATGCAGACATATAAAAAGGAACAGGCATGCAAATTTTGAATTCATCTCTCAAAAATAAATTGCACAAAGGACAAGGTGCTGCTGCACGTGCATTAAATAAGTTACCAAGTCGAGTACATCATACTTTGGCTCAAGCTTTGGGTTATCCGTATCATTATCCAGACCTTGATCCATTTATTAAATGCATGATGGCGGCACAATTAAAACAAGGGAAAATTGGTTTTATTGGTGCTGACCCTGTACAGTCTAGACAGGCATTTGATCGACAAATGCAATCTATTCTGAGCACTCCAACTGCGGTCAAACGAGTTGAAGAAATCCGTTTAAACTTAGCCAGTGGCAATATCGCAGCGCGTTATTATCATCCTGCACCACATAAAAAATTGCCTTTAATCGTGTTTTATCATGGTGGTGGTTTTGTGGTGGGTGGTTTAGACAGTCATGACGAATTTTGCCGCTTAATGGCGGTACATGCCCATGCACAAGTGTTGAGTGTGGAATATCCACTCGCGCCTGAAGCTAGTCCACAGCAGATTATTAAAGTCTGTGAAGATGCTTTGGCATGGGCATATCAACATCGTCGAGAAATGAAAATTTTAAAAAATCGCATAGCGGTGGCAGGCGATAGTGCGGGTGGTAATATTGCAGCGGTGGTTGCACAGCGTAGTGCTCATTCAGCCTATGCACCTGACGCACAATTTTTAATTTATCCAGCCTTAGATTTTAAGAGTCGCCATCCTTCATTCTTTGCTTATAAAGATGGTTTGGTGTTGACGGGACAAGATATTGATTTTGTCACCCAGCACTATGTCACACAGCATCAGGTCGCTTTGGATGATCCAATCATTTCGCCAACTTTTGGCAAATTGAAAAAACTAGCGCCTGCCTTTGTGGTCACAGCAGGGCATGACGTTTTGCATGATGAAGCTGAAATTTATGCACATAAATTACGTCAACATGCTGTCACGGTAAAATATGTAGAATATTTAGATCAAACACATGGTTTTATTAGCATGACCTTTGTGTCGCGTCGCGCCAAAAAAATCAGCATTGAAATGTGTAAAAACTTTAGAAAATTTTGGGATCGACCACGTAGCTAAACCTTGGGTTGTCTTTGTTAATCTGTTTCACGTGGAACGGTTAAACCAGAGTAGAGATTTCGGCTTCTGGAAAAGTCAGTTCGAACTCAGGCACGTAAAAACCATTGATGAAGCGTGCCTGATTACAATCAGGAAACAAACTTGGATTCGATTGCCAAGACGCATGTTTGAGTGGGATTAATCTGCCGCGAAAAGAAGGATTAAATTGATAAGATTTCCCTTGCCATGTTTGCTGAATTTTTAAAAGCGCAGCAGGGATGTAATGACTATCAATAAAGCTACGTTGCGTATTGCATTTTTCAAGTTGAATGGCGAATTGCAAATCTGCGTGTTGTATTTTGCAACTCATCTGTCGATCTTGAATATCCCAATCAAAGCTTGCCAGTTCTTTCGGAATACCCCAAAGCTGTTGTCCGTGTTGCACAGAAGACTCAGTTGAAACAAAAATTTTAGGAATGGTAGATAAACGACGCTGCCTAAATAGAGGATGATCTAAAATCAGCAGCTCATCATAAGCGCCAATGGGGCTAGCGTTATAACGTACCCACATGACTTGAACAAGACGCCCTAAAAAAGAAGGTGCTAAGCCAAAAGGCTGTGCCAGATTTAAAAAATGCGGGCTGAGCCAATAATTTAAAATATAGGCTTCACCTTGAAGTTGCCAAGGTGCTGGACACAGTCGGATCTGATCTGAATTATTTTTATCAAATGGAGCGTAAAACTCAGTCCTTCAGGTCAGAGATATAAGCGACACGACATGAAGTGTCGTTTGATTTAACTAAGGGCTATTTTCCTTGAGTTTTGATTGTTAATATAAGTACATGAAAACCCTTAAATTACGTATAAAAGACAAACATTGCAAGGTGTTAGACCAACTAGCATCAGAAGTGAACTTCGTCTGGAATTATGTCA
>NZ_VPEY01000031.1:0-20630 GCF_013416935.1 Acinetobacter sp. YH1901141
CTTGGTTTGCATTAGCTTTCAGACGTTGTTCAAAGTGTTCTACGATGTCTTTGGCAATCGCTTTGATACGCTCTTTACTACCGATCAGCCCTTCGACCCTTGCCCACTTCGCACGCTCTTTTTGTGTCTGGTTTAGATCGTCTTCACTGAACTGTTCGTCAAAGTCTTCAATCAGCTCTTTGCCTTCCTCACTGATGGCAATCTTAGCAAGTCGGCTTTCATAGAAGATCCGAACGGTTGCACCATCTTCAACAGCTTGCGAGATGTCATAGATGTCCACATAGTTACCAAACACTGCAGGTGTATTAACATCTGTCTTTTCGATTGGTGTTCCTGTGAAGCCAAGGTAAGTGGCATTTGGTAAAGCATCACGCATGTACTTGGCAAAACCATAGACAGTCCGTTTTCCTACCACATTGCCATTCTCGTCTTTGACATCGACCTCTTTTGCATTGAAGCCATACTGAGAACGATGTGCTTCGTCTGCTATTACGACAATATTGGTTCGGTCTGAGAGCTGCTCATAGACACTGCCACCATCATCAGGTTGGAACTTCTGGATAGTGGTGAAGATCACCCCACCTGAACCCACCTTAAGCAGCTCTTTGAGCTCATCTCTATTCTCTGCTTGCTTCGGTGTTTGTCTGAGTAGTTGGCTTGATGCTGCAAAGGTTCCAAACAGTTGGTCATCTAAGTCATTACGGTCTGTAATCACAACAACAGTTGGATTATCCAAAGCCAAGACAATCTTACCTGTATAGAAAACCATGGACAGAGACTTGCCTGAGCCTTGTGTATGCCAAACAACACCAGCCTTCTTGTCACCTACTGCTTGTTGTTGCACAAGTTCGAGCTTACTTCTACCTTGCTGTTGCATTGCGACTTCTGCAGACTTCGAGTCCGAGTTCACTGCAGACGCACGAATAGTAGAGAGGACTGCTGCATTCACTGCATAGTACTGATGATATGCAGCCATCTTCTTGATGGTTTTGATGGTGATCAAGCCATTGGCATCTTCTTGTTTGTTGGATTCAAACACAATGAAGTGCCTGATCATGTCCAGTAAAGTCACTGGATTCAGTAAACCATGGAGTAAGACTTCAAGCTGTGCTTGAGTATTCTTGGCCTTGGTTTGACCATTAGAAGTCTTCCAAGCCATGTAACGACTCAGGTCTGCTGAGACCGTTCCTGCTTTCGCCTCTAAACCATCAGAGATGACGTTGAAGGCATTGTAGGTGAATAGTGATGGGATCTGGCTTTGGTAGGTCTGGATCTGCTTATATGCGCCTTCTACAGTGGCATTCTCGTCTGTGGCATTTTTAAGCTCAATGACCACTAAAGGTAAGCCATTCACATAGATGATAATGTCAGGTCGTCTGGTCCAACGATCTTCTTTGATGGTGACTTGGTTTACGACAAGGAATTCGTTGTTGCTTGGATTATTGAAGTCAACAAGCCAGGCATATTCACCTTGGGTGTTGCCATCCTTGCTCACTTCAATGTTGATGCCTTCAGTAAGTAAGCGGTGGAATGCCTGGTTGTTGCTGAGCATATCAGGGGAGTGCAGATTGGTGACTTGCTTCAGTGCTTCAAGGCACTTGTCTTCATTCAAATGAGGATTGAGACGTTGCAAGGCCTCCAGTACTTTGGCTTCCAAAATGACCTGCTTATAGCTTCGTAGAGGGTTGCTTCCCTTGGATTCAATATCAGGACCATACACATAGGTATAGCCCAATCCCTCTAGCTGCTCTATCGCCATCAGCTCTATGTCTGATTCGGTCATCTTGGTCATCTTTATCCCCTCAATATGCTTTTATGCTTAATCTTCTTTTCAATCCATCGGAATGACAATCTTGTTCACTTTCCAACTCAAACCATCACGTACCATTTTGACCGTGACGGCCTTTGAGACGTTCGGGTCTTGAATCACAACCTCAAAATCACTGAATGAGGTATAGCGAGTTTTGTACTCAGCTTGTTCCTCTTCATTGGTTTGGGTTGTTGAATTGGCTTCTGATGATTGTGCTGCATCCTTGAGGTCCTTGCCTTTGAGCATCAAAGTCATGCCTTCAGGAGTAACGAAGCCATCAACCATCTTGTCGACCATAGTTGAAGCCAGCATTGCACCTAATGCTGCAAAACCATCATTGTCTTGATTCATCAGCTCTTTAGCCATCTTGGCATTCATTTGATCTTTGAAACTCTGACGAACACTTGGATAGTCGATGTACTTCGATACTGTGTCGCTATCACCTGCTTGTGCTGCTTTCTTGATGTTATTGAGTGCAAGGTATGGTGTGGCATACAGGTAGCCACAGATCACGACTACGATTGCAATTAAAGCCCCTATTAGCTTCTTATTCATGTTTGCCCCTTGGATGTAAAAAAGGTGAAGCCAACAAATGACCTCACCTTAAATGTTATGCAACTTCTTCTGTTTGGTATTGGACTCTCACTTCACCGCTCATGAGCTTTGGTATAAGCGTGTCTCTTAGCTTTTCTAGTGTTTGGATTTGTTTTGCATTCTCAAGTAGCTTGGTAAATATTGGTTCAATAACTGTTTGAAACTTTAATAACGAAGCTTCATCAGGGTGTTTAACAACATATTCCTTAAGAATGTCTGTCTTTAGATTGGTGAAGATACTGCCATTTCCTAGTTGTAAAAGTTCAGGACGAATGTGATTGAATAACAAGTATAGGTATTCATTCGAATAACTTGAGACAGGGAAATGTAACCAACCATCGTGAATACAGGTATCGACCATCAATATTTTGGGAATGGCTGGTGTTGCGCTATTACTCAAAACCAATTTACCTGCTTGAAGTAAAGTAGTCTTTGATAATCCTTCCTCTTTGATGTGCTCCTTAATCTTGAATACGAATGGAGAATTCAAACTTGTTACATCTGAGATCTTAAGCCAACGATAACCTGAATCACTTAGATAATCCTGAATTGGTCTGGGTGAGCCACCCCTTTTGACTGTTAGTAAAGTACCTAGTTGCTTCTTTTTCCAATCCTCTTTCGCTTCCTCAATAAACCATTGACGAAACAGTGTTTCAGCCATGGCTTCCAAGGTTTTGTTCTGACGATGGAGTAAGTCAATCTTGTCATCTAATGATGATAGGACCGAGGCTATGGCTTTTTGTTCAGGGAGAGGGGGCACAGGTACAGGAACCTTTTTAAGTACTGATGCTTTAATTCCAAACACTGTGGTTCCAGATGCACGAGAATCTAACTCATATTGACCATATTCCGATTGAAACCAATACTTTAAGAACTTGTTGTTAAGTTTGTCCCTGCATCCTCTAAGTGTGATAATCCTCTGAGCAAGTGCAACATTTTTGTCTTTAATTAAAGCAACTTCACCTAATGGTGCTTCAGTAGTTAATACAACATCATCAATTTCTGGGTAACCACGAGTCATCCAATCATCATAATCTGCCTCTGCTATGTATTCATTAGCCTCAAGAAGACGACCATCTTTCACAATTTTTGCTGTAATTAATGGAATACCTTGATTGGTTTTGTTGGGTGTCTTACCTCTGTAATCAATAAAATTTTCTACAACCTCATCTAATGGTTTTACATCCCAACTCATACAATCACCTTTGCTAAGTTCTCAGCAATAGCGACATTAAGCTCAGCTTCTTCTGCAAGCTGTGCCTCAAACTCTGCCTTAAGGCTTGTAAAGCGTTCCTTAAAGTCGAACTCATCTTCATCATCCGCTAAACCCACATAACGACCTGGTGTCAGTACATAATCAAGCTCTGCCACTTTCTCAAGCGGTACAGAAGCGCAGAAGCCTGCAACGTCTTCATACTCACCGTCTTTGTTACGCCAATTGTGGTAAGTGTCCGTGATCAGCTTAATGTCTTCATCCGACAATACTTTTGTTCTGCGGTTAATCAGATGACCTAAGTTACGAGCATCAATGAACAGGATTTCATTGCTACGATCTTTGTATTGGGTTGAACCAACACGGTCACGACGCATAAACCATAACGCAGCAGGAATCTGGGTATTCAGGAACAGCTTTGCAGGTAGGTTCACAATACAGTCAATGACATTGGCTTCTGAAACCAAGGCTTTACGAATTTCACCCTCACCACTGGTTTTAGAAGTAAGCGCACCTTTAGCAAGTACAACTCCTGCCTGACCTTTAGGACTCATGTGATACAAGAAGTGTTGCATCCATGCGAAGTTGGCATTACCTGCAGGTGGTACACCCAACGACCAACGAGCATCTTCTTTAAGTAAGTCACCACTCCAGTCAGAGACGTTGAATGGTGGGTTAGCAATGATGTAATCCGCTTTTAGGTCTTTGTGTGCATCGTTCAGGAATGAACCCTCAGAGTTCCATTTAACATGCTCTGAGTTGATGCCACGAATGGCTAAGTTCATTTTGGCTAATCGCCAAGTGGTCTGGTTACTTTCTTGACCATAGATGGAGATGTCATCGACCAAGCCTTGATGTGATTCTACGAACTTCTCGGACTGTACGAACATACCACCCGAACCACAGCAAGGATCGAATACACGTCCTTTGTATGGCTCAAGCATATTGACCAATAGACTCACAATTGATTTAGGCGTGTAGAACTGCCCACCTTGTTTACCTTCAGCTAAAGCAAACTCACCAAGAAAGTACTCGAATACATGCCCTAGAACGTCGGCAGAGCGAGATTTCGCATCGCCTAGTGCAATGTTACCAATCAAGTCGATTAACTCACCCAAGCTCGTAGGATCAAGATTCTGACGTGCATAGACCTTAGGCAGAACGCCCTTCAATTGTGGGTTGTCATTCTCGATGGCTTCCATTGCATCATCGACGAGCTTGCCAATGTTAGGCTGTTTGGCTTGGTTTAACAGGTATGACCAACGTGCATTCTCAGGGACGAAGAACACGTTGTATGCCGTGTATTCATCACGATCTTCAGGATCAGCTCCATCAAACTCACCTTCACCTGAAACCAGTAAATTGTAGTGTGCTTCAAAGGTATCACTGATGTATTTGAGGAAGATCAAACCAAGGACAACATGCTTGTATTCAGCCGCATCAATGTTCTTACGAAGCTTATCTGCTGTTTTCCACAATACGACTTCTAACGGTTCTTGCTTGGCTTCTTTCTTGGGAGCGCGGGCCATGGATTTACTCTTGATTAAAAATAACTGACTGTTTTCTTGCAGGTAAAGCATATTAGCTGAAAAGAGAGCAGAGGGTAAATGAATCGCTGGCATTACTGCTGTGCTGAAGAGAGATTACTCTGGGCAGGCAATACAAAATCTCTAAACAATATAAGAAATCTTCATTTCTCACACCCAGTCCGCAATAGCTTGCGCTATGTGGCCAGTAAAGATCAAAAAACCTTTATGGCTGATCTGAAACCTGTTTACCGGGCAGACACCAGGCAGGCAGCTGAAATAGCTCTGGATGAACTGGAAGCCAAATGGGGTGATAAATACGAGAAAGTCATTCGCTCGTGGCGTGAGAAATGGCATTTACTCAGTGCCTATTTCAAATACCCTAAAGCCAGGAAACCAATTTATACCACCAATGTGGTTGAGGCAGTACATCGCCAATTCAGAAAACTCACCAAAACCAAATGGGCTTTCCCGAATGAAAATAGCCTGCTGAAATTGCTCTATATTGGCATTCAACAGGCTTCTGAAAAATGGACAATGCCAGTGACAAACTGGAGGAAAACCATCACACAGTTATCGATTGATTTTGAAGGCAGACACTTGCGGAGCAGTTCTCCTCATATAATTAAGCTCTAGCCAATTTGGCTGACACAGAATTTTGAAAGCTTTGGAATTATTAGTCCTAACACTAATGACACTTTAATATCAATGGCATAAAACTTATTTTATGAACTATTGATTAAAAAAACATCAAATCTACCGTTACACAGCCAAAAATTTTTCAATACATGCTGAAATTACCTTTTTCATCGTTCAATACATACCCAAATTATTTCAATACATGCTGAAATTGCTTTTTTAGTCGTTCAATACATACCTAAATTATTTTCAATACATACTCTTTGTGGCATTTTCTACCAAAAATTACCCAGCAAAAATTAAAAGCATTCAGGTATTTGTCGTATAAGGGATGCTTCTTAAAAAATAATTCAACAATCCTAAAGCTTTGTGCTTGTTTTTTTGAGTTTATTAAAGTCAATAGTTTTTTTAAATATTTGATAAATATTAACTTTTTTATTTTTTTAATAGTCTAAATTAAATATTTTTCTCAAATCCACACTTTTGAAAACTCAAATTTTTCATATTTGCTATGTTCTTTTTTAAAGCAAGGTCTTGTGTTGTGGAGACCACTTTTAATAAGCAAGCCTACCTGTATATACAAAGTTCTTCGAACTTTGACATACAGGGCTTGTTAGGAGGGAAACCCTCCTAAGACCTCCCACAGCCCATCACAGATGGGCAAGTCAACTGCGTTGACTTAAAAGCAAAAACCTGGTTAGCGGGATTACATATGCGAAGTAAAAGTAAAATTTTTAGACTCACCGAGTTACAGTCGGAGCAACTTGAGAATCACCTAAAACAAGAAAGTATCAGTCTCACCGACTTCATTCATTCCCTAATTCAGCGTGAGCTGATGAAAAATTTCGTGACCGTTAAACGCCCCCATGATCAGGAAGACCCTCTTAGAGTCAAAGTTAAAACCGTGATTGAACTTGTCAAACGGTATCAGAAAACCGACCCAGCTCTTCTGCTAGAGCTTGCAAGAATCGGGAACAACCTGAATCAGCTCGCAAGAGCCTTAAACATTATTAAAAATGCTGCTCTCCAAGAGCAGAAAATGCTCGACATTTTCGCCTGTTTTCAAGTCCTGAAAGGCATTCAAAATGACCTAGAACAAATCTACCCTGCTTTACCCAAGATTTATAGACAACCCCCTGAAAGAGTTGAAAAACAACTATCTTCATTGCAGTTAGCCGAAGGGGACGAAAGTGCATATTAAATTTTTAGACCACGGAAAAGGATCAGCTGCACACGCTTCCGCGTACGTTTTAGATCAGTTCGATCATCGAGGAAATCTGCGTGCTGGTGTTCAGATTTTAAGAGGTGATGCCACAACGTTCAATTCTATTTGCAATGCAAGCCCTCATCTGTGGAAGTACACTAGTGGCGTGATCGCCTGGTCAAAAAAAGATGACCCTACTCCAGAGCAGATTCTGGAAGTTTTAAATGACTTTGAAAAACACGCTTTTGCAGGACTTGATCAGTCTCAATACCACCTTTTTGCTGTTCTGCATACTGATGATGACGGCTCAAAACATATCCACGTTTTAGTCCCTCGACTCGACCTTCAAAGCGGGAAATCACTCAATATTGCGCCCCCTGGTCATGAAAAACATTTCGACGCATTACGGGACTACTTCAACACAAAATATCAATGGTCACGCCCCGATGATCTGCTTTTGAGGAATTTCACACAAGAGCCGAACCACATCGCCAAACTCAACAAGCAGGCAGAAAAAATCATTGCACTGCATGACCTTGAGAAATTGAAAAAAAGTCAGTTCCGCAGATTTATAAATGAGCATATCCATCGACTGCTCGGAATTGAGATAGAAAACCGAGCAGATATAGTCCGTGCGCTTAAGCAGCTCAATGGAGTGCAGTCAGTAAAGGCAGGCAAAAACTATTTAACAGTCACACTAAACAACAATGACAAACACCGACTAAAAGGGGCGTTTTACGATGAAAAATTCGAACTTGGAGCTTATGCAGAGCGCCTTCGAGAGGCAGAATCAAATAAACCAACTGATCGTGAGCTTGCAGCTGCTCTCACAGACGCTGATCAACTTCGAGAAACTTATCGAGCAAAGCGAGCTGCCTATCATGAACAGTACCACCCTTTTAAACGGGATAGAGAGTACGACAAGATCCATAGAATCGAATCTAAGCTCGATTTTGACCGAGGTGGGGAATCTATCACCACAAGTGCTGAAAGAAGCAACAATGGACTATCTAGTAGCGTTAAAAGCAATCCAAGAGCAGATATCGAATACAGATATATCGAAACTCCAACGGCTTTCAGTCTCCATCGAATCGCTGCAGACCGAAATCAACAAAGCAATTGGCAGCATTTCGATAGATCAGAAGAGCATCCAAGCCCAAGTCCAGGCCCAAGTGAAGCAGGCGATAGAAGAGAGCCAAAGCGAGCTAATAGAGACCGGAATTCAGTCGCTATTAAACTCTCAAAAAGCCAAACACATGACATGGGCGAGTACAGTTTTTGGGGTGCTGATGATTTTAATCAGTTTTTATACGATCTATCAGTCCAGTACAAACCTAAAAACCATCCAAGCACAAAAAGAAATGATTCAACAGAATTCACAAACAATTCAGAGCCAACTCAATTACCTAAACAGTTTACGGAGATAAGTTATGCAGACCGAGATCGACCAATTTTTGACAGAGCAAAACGCCTTGTTGAGTCAACAAAACAAATCGTTAGCAGAACAAAACGCCTTGTTGAGTCAACAAATAGATTCATTACAGACTATCTTAAGCTCATACAACGAGCTAGAACAAAGCTTAAACAACAAAATCCACAGCTTGGAAACAGAGAACGAAACGATGAAAAAATTAATTTCAGCGATGAAATTGGAGCTTTTAAAACTCGAACAAGGCAAATTTTCGGAGGAATATCAGCAAAAATTATTAAACAACTGGAACAATCAACATCAGAAGCTATGGACGCAAGCCTTGACGAATCAGGATTTAATCGAAAATTTCAGGAATTTTGTGCAAGTCGAAATGACTCCATACCAAAAAGATATGAACAGCCAAAAAATAGAGATCAAGAGCGCTCTCTTGAAAATATCGCAGATGCCTGCTCCGAAAGACTACAACGAAGAATTGCAGACGATAAGCGAGCAAGTCGATTCGCTCGAGAAAAAAGTGATGACCTGCAACGAGTTAATCTTGAACTTGAGCAACTAGAAATGAGTATTACAAATATTCGCCTCAAGCCAAAGCCAGCCACGGATTTTAGTCGCTTACGATATGATGGTTACTATCGCGATTACGTTATCTCGCACAGAGAGCTTTCAGGACAGCAAGAATACGCATATCAGAACAAAAGGACTTTTGATGTTATTCATATAATAAAGAAAAAATCAGAAAAACTGATGGATTACATCCGTCAAGCAAGAAAAATGCTTGATTCATCTGACTATCAACTCATTAAAGAGATCATCAAAAATGATGAAAGGATGCTGAGATATTTGAAATGTGACGATCTTTTGAAACCTCAAAATTGCCATTTTAAGGATGAAAATGCCTCTTATCTTTCATGCATCCAGAACTTTAAGGAAATCAGATCAACTATTGATGCTGTCACCTCTCCACAACCTAAAGGCCCTGAACGTGAGGTTGTGGAGCGAAGCAATCAACCTGAACTCACACTAACGCCAGAACAGAATAATGATTTTAATTTCCACTTTTAGCAACTCAAGTGTTGGCAGTCCAAAATTCTGATTAACGAGAGCTTAAGGCTCTCGTTTTTCTATATTAAAACTGCTAAAATTTTTATACGCCATTGACGTATCTAAATCTATGTTATTCATTGAAACCAGTATCTTTACCAAGCAAATCAGAGAGCTTGTCACTGATGAAGAATATCGTCAGTTCCAGCAAGATCTCCTGATACAGCCTGATAAGGGTGACTTAATCAAAAATGGTGGAGGAATTCGTAAAGTACGTTGTGCTCAAGGCAATAAGGGTAAAAGTGGCGGTATCCGCGTGATCTATTATTGGGTCACAGAAGATGATCAGATATTTTTCTTGGTGGCTTATCCAAAGTCTGTGAAAGATAATCTGACAGACAAAGAAACCTCGATCCTGCGTCAATTAGTAAAGGAGCAATTTCATGGATAACAACTTATTTGATGACCTGGTTGCTTCAATCAAAGAAGCTGGGGCCATCAAACGTAATGAGATAAAGGCAAGTCGAGTCACAGAGCTTGAACTGCCAGATATTAAAGAAGTACGTGAGAAAACAGGCTTAACCCAGGCTGAATTTGCTGCACGTTTGCATATCAGCGCGAGAACCCTGCAAAACTGGGAACAAGGCCGTCGCTATCCGACTGGCCCTGCAGCGACGTTAATCCGTATTCTGGATGCTCACCCGGGTCTGATTTAAATTAAATATACGGGAAATAAAAAAACCCTGGCATCCTACCAGGGTTTTTTGTATGGGGTCGCTCGGTATAACTCCTGTCGTACCTTACAGTCCTTGTGCGTATCGTTGTTCTTATTATTGTGTGGAACTTCCTGTTCCCGATGAATCTATCATATGAAAATTCCAATATTCCGAATAGCAGCAAAGTACCGGAATTGACGTAAGTAAATGCGTACAAAGATGATTAAAAAATGCCCTTGGTTTATCTGCAGAAATTGGGGGAAATTTTTTCCCTGAAAAAGCCGGAATGGGGACTGTAGAGGGTTCAGTTACTAGAAAATTGTCTGCAGCAGCATGATTTTATGTATAATACGATGATTAGAACAACTAACCGAACCATGGTTATATAGTCGTTTGGGTAAAAGGCAGAAGCTGCAAATTCTGCCACCTAATTTTTAAGTAATAAAGAAAAAAAAGCCCTATAAGACCCTTTCAGAGTTTGATATAAAAACTATCCGAAGAAGCGTTTATTAAAGAATGCACTCAAGGTTTGAAGCCTAAGTTCCTTAGGTAAAGTAAAAATTGTTTTTGTTGTTTTGAATCTCTCAGCATTTCTTTGTTTGGAGAAACCTGACATGACATTTCTACTTTGGGTTTACATATTATTATTTTAATTTTTCATTTAAAATCAATTATATAAAAAATATCGATCACACCAAATTGGGCTTTTTGTATGAGTTATTGTTGTGGCATCAATAACTACTTGGACAGTAATGGCATAATATACCAATGGCACATATCATGCTGGGAGAATAAAAATGGAAATTGCTAAAGTCTTTAATCCCTGTGACATTATGTTAGAGGCAATTAACGAGTTTGAAGTAGGATTTCAACTGGAACGAGATGATCAAGGTGAGTAATTGCGTGAGGACTGGAATGCCCTCAGTATCCCAGACATGAAGAGAGCGTTCAAAATTCTGTGTCAGCCGAATTGGCTAGAGTTTAATTATATCATCGAGCCTGCCTTCAAAGTAAATCGATAACTGTGTGATGGTTTGCCCCCAGTTTGTCACCGGCATTGTCCATTTTTCAGAAGCCTGTTGAATGCCAATATACAGCAATTTCAGCAGGCTATTTTCATTCGGGAAAGCCCCCTTGGTTTTGGTCAGTTTTCTGAATTGGCGATGTACTGCTTCAACCGCATTGGTGGTATAAATTGGCTTCCTAACCGCTTTCGGATATTTGAAATAGGCACTGAGTAAATGCCATTTTTCACGCCATGAACGAATGACTTTCTCGTATTTATCCCCCCATTTGGCTTCCAGCTCATCTAGCGCCATTTCAGCTGCCTGCTTGGTATCTGCTCGGTAAACAGGCTTCAGATCAGCCATAAAGGCTTTTTGATCCTTACTGGCCACATAACGCAAGCTATTGCGGATTTGGTGAATAATACATAACTGCACTTCTGTCTGCGGAAATATCGCAGCAATTGCTTCAGGGAAGCCTTTAAGCCCATCAACGCAGGCGATCAGAATGTCTTGTATGCCACGGTTCTGCAAATCTGTGAGTACGCTGAGCCAATAATTAGCACCTTCACTTTCTGATAGGTAAAGACCCAGCAGTTCTTTATGGCCTTCGGTATTTAATCCCAGCACGGTATAAACGGCTTTGTTGACATAACGGCCTTCATCCTTGATCTTGTAATGGATGGCATCGAGCCACACAAAGGGATATACGGCATCAAGCGGCCTCTGTTGCCAGGCACGTAATTCGGGGATTAGCTTGTCTGTAATATTGGTAATGGCACCCTCGGAAATATCCAGTGCATACATATCGGCAATATGTTTTTGAATATCACGGTAGCTCATGCCGAGCGCAAACAGTGAGATGACTTTACTGTCGATCTCTTCAGAGAGTTTGGTTTGATTTTTCTTGACGAGTTGAGGCTCAAAATCACCAGTGCGATCACGAGGTGTTTCCAGTTCAAATGAACCGGAGGATGATTTTACGGTCTTGCGAGAGTAACCATTCCTGCGATTGGATGGTTTAGGATTTTCTTCCAGATAGTTTTCAATTTCAGCATTTAAAGCCGCTTCTGTCAGCTGTTTGATTAGTGGTGTCAGGATACCGTTTTCACCAGTGAGGGGTTGTCCTGATTGTAATTGTTTTAAAGCTGCTTCGAAATCAAAGTTGTTTGCCATGATGTGTCATTTCCTGTTTGATTCAGTTTATTGAAATGACACAGATTTTTGAACACTACCGACATGAAACAGCCTTATTTTGAGGCTTTTCTAAAACCTAATCTGATCATATGAGGCATGTATTTATTAATCTTTTCAGGTTTACTTAATTCTTGCGTAAGTCTAAAAATAAAATCTGGCATCTCTTCTCCATCCTGGGCATATTTACTTCCAAAATCAGCATCGTTTGCGAGTTTTTTGGCATACGTAACTACTTGAAGTTCTGTTAATCTTGTACAAGAGTCATGTTGCTTTTTACCAACATTCGATCCTTTAAGAGTTTTATTCTCAATTAAGAAACGGATACCTATTACTGTTCGACCCCGTTTCATCGTTTCATATGTCAGATTAAGGTCTGTGTTTTGAGTGATTTCTTTACAGCTGGGGTCTAAAACACGCTTTTTGAGATTGCTTAGATCATGATAAGATTTTGGTAGTTCTAAATTTTCTTTCAAATTTTCAAGCAAAATATCAGCTTTACCCAAGCCTTCGGATTGTTTTGCAAGATGATAAATTTCAAATGCATAATCGCCTTTTAACTGTAAAATCATTTCTTTTTTATATTTAGTATAGGGATTTAATTTGTCAAAAGTTTGAAGCATCGTTAGTACTTCATTAGTAAAAAAAACATCAACACCTCCTTGATCATACGTACTTCGTATAATCCAATTTGCAGCAGTCTTTTTCCCATCTGTATTTATATAGCTGAAATATCGACGGACTAAGCGTTCACTAGCATCTGCAAGCCCTTCGTACGCTCTAGTTAAACTGACACCACATTCCTTCGCATATTCATTAGCAGATATAAAGACTGGCTGACCTTCCTTTGTTTTTGTTGTGCGAACGATTGGGCTCAATAGGACTAATAGACGCTTCTCATCTAAGCTCATGTTTTTGTATAGATCAATGATCCTATTTTGGAAAACAGCGTGTTGTTTTGGATAAACTTTTTCACTAGAAGAAATAGACATATTCAAATCCTAAAAATCCTTGTATCTGTTATAAAACACTTTATTTAAAAAGTACATAGAATTTTAAGCACCGTTATTCTCTGAATAAGTACTTTTATAATTGGGTTAATGACTCATTTGATTTTCTAAATCCGTAAATAACTAGCGTATAAATCCGTAATTTTTTTATATCAATAAAATATTCCATCGTACATAAACTTTTATCGATAAAAAAAGAAAAAAAGTACTTATTAATAAGTGTACTTTTAAACCTTGCTAAAGTACTGTCAAAGCTCTGTCAAAGTACTATCAAAACCCTGTCAGAGTACTATTAATATCTGTCAAAGTACTATCAAAACTTCTGTAATGCTTGTGCAGTAAGGATTACAGAGCTCTTAAAGCTTTTTAAAGCTTTTTAAAGCTTATAAATAAAAAATTGCCCTTTGGTTTTCGCTACGCTCAAACTCTATTGAACTTCGCTTTCGCTCAGTTCATGGGGAAATTTTTTGGTTAATGTTTTCGTAATTTGAAAGAACAACAAAAACAAATCGGAATTATCTTTGCTTATAAAGCTTTTACTATATCTGCTTAACATAAACTCTATTTTTTACATGTGATCAAAGTTTTTCTAGGATCAAAAAGCGTAAAAAACTGTTTTTCAAGGAGTCTAAATGCAAATTTTGACAGGTCACTCGTAGACACTCACTTTTGAAATGTCGTTTAAACGCAAAAAAAAGGGGGTTTTGGCCTATTTTATTATTTTTTCATAGGTGGGTACCATAAATTAGCAAAGTGGCTATAAACAAAAATGAGCGCAAAATGGAAAGCAGTTTATAGTCGTACACAAGACTGTAATCTCAGTTATTTATGTGTGATGAGAAACACATGGATTTTTAATTTCATTCAGCAGAATCAGTTGCATAAAGATTGTTTAAATGAGGTCCTCCCAAGTTGTCACTTAAATTTGAGTCGCTTAGGGTAGTTCTATTTTTTAAATCTTTGTGCAACAAAGCCATTGAATAGTAACCAATTATCTATGCGTGCGTAAGCATGCAAATGACATTACTTGTCGTACACCTTCAGTGAGGTGGCATAATGCGGGAAAGTTTGCAGTAGCCTTTATGGGAACCATAAGGTTTATTCACCATTCATCGAAATAGTCTTGAATCTGTAACACATCCAATAATATATTTGATTTTGTAACTTAATCAAATAATGGGGGGCATCAGATGAAGAGTAATCATGGGGGATTTCGGGAAGGTGCTGGTCGTAAGGCAAATTATGATGAACCTACAAAGGTAATTCGTGTACCGGAGTCTCGTGTCATTGAGATCAAGAATTACCTGGTTAAATCCAAGGAAGCCAGGTTCAATGATATAGCCTCAATTACACTTGTAGATCCGTCTATCTCGATGCACATTCCCTTGGCTTCAGAAAAGGTTGCTGCTGGCTTCCCTTCTCCTGCCCAAGACTATGTCGACAAAACTTTGGACATGAATGAGCACCTCATCAAAAATGAGGCTGCCACATTTGTTGTAAAGGTAGCTTCACTTTCCATGAGGGATGCAGGTATTGAGATTGATGATGAACTGATTGTAGACCGGAGCATTGAAGCCAAGCATGAAGACATCGTAATTGCACTAATAGACAACGAGTTCACTGTAAAACGCCTCATGATCGAAGGTGATGATAATCGTTGGCTTAAAGCAGAGAACCCTGAGTATTCCGACATTCATCTGCAAGATGGGCAGGAAATGCTAATTTGGGGTGTAGTGACTTTTGTCATCAAGCCATTCAGAAAGCGTTAATACTTGATTGGTTTCATGCTCATGCAAGTAGCTCACCAGAAGATCTATGCACTTGTAGACATCAATAATTGCTATGTCAGTTGTGAACGTGTCTTCAACCCTAGTCTGAACAATAAGCCTGTCATTGTGCTATCCAACAATGATGGCTGTGCTGTGGCACGTTCCCAAGAAGCCAAAGACTTGGGCATCAAGATGGGTGTTCCTCTCTTCCAGATTAAGGACATCGTCGAACAGCATCAGGTACAGGTGCTATCGAGCAACTATGCACTGTATGCAGAGATGTCTCGCAGATTCATGAAAATCCTAGCCGATTTTGTATCGCCAAAAGAGCAAGAGATTTACTCTATTGATGAGTGCTTTCTGGATCTGACAGCTCATGCAGGGAATTACGACTTGACTGAATATGCTCATCAGATTCGTCAGCGTTTGTTTTCTTGGCTTGGTTTACCTGTATGTATTGGCATTGGACGCTCAAAGACTGAAGCGAAACTAGCGAACCATATTGCCAAGAAGAACGCTTACTTCAATGGTGTTTGCAACTTGGTTTCAATGGATCCATGCTCTGCTGAAACTCTGCATCAAGCCATAGATGTTGGTGAAATCTGGGGCGTAGGCCGAAAGCATTCCAAGAAGCTCAACAGCTTGGGGATTCATTCAGTTATGGATTTTGTCTTGGCTTCCCCTCTGATGATCAGGGACCAATTTTCTGTAGTGATGCACAGAACCTTATTGGAACTCCATGGAATTGCTTGCATTGAACTGGAACATACGCCACCTGCAAAGAAGCAAATCATTGCTAGTCGTTCTTTTGGTCAACGCATCTACCACATTGATGATCTTAAAGAAGCCATGTCATTGTATGTCATGGATGCGATTAGCAGACTGAGAGACGATAATCTGTTGTGTGGTTGTTTGATTGGTTTCGTACAATCAAACCCATTTGATAGCTCAAAGCCCTTCTACAACAAGTCTTTATCCTTGGCTTTACCAGAACCTACCGACAACCTGTTGGTGCTTTCTAAACTCGCTACAGCGATGATTGATGGCCTGTATGCCAAGGACATTGCCTTCAAGAAATGTGGCGTGATTCTGACGTGTCTCGAACCAAAGGCAAGCCATGTATATGACATGTTTACCGACATGAAGCATATCGAGATCAGTGACGCTTTGATGGATTCCCTTGAAGCGATTCATCTTAAGTATGGCAAAACCAAGATTGCCTTGGGCGCAAGTTTAATGCCGAACAGAACATGGAATATGTCACGAAATCGGCTAACACAGAACTACTTTAAATGGGATCAACTGCTTTGTGTGAAGTAAATGTCTTACCTATAAATTGATTTCGTTTTGGTTTCACAATAGTTGTTTATTGATTTCACAATAGTTGTAATTTACTACTATCTAATCAAAGATTATCTACATCAAAAATGCCCATAAACATGAGTGTTTTCATAGACACTATCTGCTTATAGGCATTACATCATTTATGAATGACGAGAGTTGGCATCATCATAGACGGCATTGTTTTCACGTCTGCCTACAGCAATCACGATGACAACTACCTCATCATCAACGATTTCATAAACCAGACGATAACCAATACTACGAAGTTTGATCTTGTAGCGGTTAGGATGTCCTGACAACTTGTTTTTGGGAATGCGAGGATTCTACAAAACCTTGATCAACTGCTTCTTCAATGGCTGCTTAATACTTGGATTTAGCTTATTCCATTCTGCTAATGCTTCTTCTAAAAAGTCTAGGCGAATTCAAACATGAGGTGCGACAGTTTGAAAAGTCTTATGATAATCAACAAGCTGAGCAAATTTCTCTAATGGTGTAAGCCAATCTAACGCTTTTCTAGGACGAGTATTCAGTGACATGGCAACTTGATTTAAATAATGCTGATCTGCCTGATTTAAATCAATCCCTTTAGGTAAATATTGCCTAATTAAACCATTCATATTTTCGCATGTGCCTTTTTGCCAGGGTGAATGTGGGTCACAGAAATATACATCTATGCCTAAATCTTCTTCAAGTATTTTATGTTCTGCCATCTCGCGTCCACGGTCATAGGTCAACGTTTTACGCAGTTCTGCAGGTAAATATTTCAGAGCTTCAGTTAAAGCCTTGCGCACTGATTCTGCCTTTGCATCAGGTAATGTTGCCAAGATACAGAGCCGTGTATTTCGTTCAATAAGTGTTGCTATCGAACTTTTATTGTCTTTACCTTTAATTAAATCAGCTTCCCAATGACCCGGTATTTTTCTTTCTTGAACTTCGGCTGGGCGCTCATGAATAGTTTTAATATCCTGTAATATAGAATCTTTTTTAGGTTCACCGTTAGCTTTTCGCTTTTTATTTTCATGACGTAGACAGGATAATAAGTCTTTTTTCAACTCACCCTTGGGTAATGCTCGTATCGTTGAATAAATCGTTGTATGGCTTACATTCATTGTTTGATCCAAATCAGGAAATGTCTTTAAACGCTTTGCTATTTGCTGAGGAGACCATAAACAACGGATCGCTTCAACAATAAATTTCCAGAGGATTGAATCGATTTTGAGTTTTCTGTGACCACGTCTACGTCTAGCAAAAGTGTTATCAGAAGCATATCGAGCTTGATAAACGTCATTGATGCTATTTCTTTTAAGCTCACGATAGATCGTACTAGGATGTCTTTTAATAAGTTCAGCAAATTTTCTGGCTGAAAAGCCTTCTTTTCTTGACTCAAGCATTAATGCAGTACGATCTTCAAAGTTAAGATGATGGTATGACAATTTTATATACTCCATAAACCCTTTAAATTAATTAGGTGGTTTATGTCGCACTTCAAGTTTTACTCTGCCCTATATGGTTGACGGATAGATAAAAGACTAGGAAAAGAAAAGCAGACAAAAAAATACCATCGATAATAAAATTTGTTAAAAATGTTGCACGATGAAATTTAAATAAACTTGTAAAGCTAATAAATTAACAATTTTATATTCAAAAAAACTTAAATCACAAGTTAAGCTAATAAACAGCTTTAGCTATTTTAAATAAGTTCATTTTAAAAACCAAAATTTAGATTCATTGGCTATATAAAGCTTTAAATCAGTAGCTTCACTAACTTTTTTCACTTATTTATTTAAAACTTAGCAACTTAAAAAGACAGTTAAGTATTTTTAGATATTGCTTGGAATCAATTCAATTCATCAAGTTTTAAAAAATAATTCCTTTTGTCAGGTCTATCATTTTTTAAATGCTTTAAAAATATTTTCGCAGTTTCCTTCGATGCATCCTCTCTTAGGCAACGTTCAACAAAGGATATATCTACAAATTCATCTGCTAACCCAGCACGGCCAAGATCTAAAAAATAAATTTCATTGAATTTATCTATAAAAATATTACTATCCGTGATATCGCCATGAGAAAAAACCAATCTTTCTTCAACACGAGTCTCATTTAACTCATTCCATAGACTTATGTAAGTTTTATGGTCTCCCCATAATTCAGCCTCAAAATCATCTTGATCTATCTCGTCAAGGAGGTGGTTATCAATAAAAAATTTTGACTCTTTTAACCGATAATCAATGTTTGAAATAAATGGACAATCAATAATAGCAACTGCATTTAACAGATTGAGTGCCTCCTTATAGATAGCAAGCAATTCTTGGTCTGTTAAAAAAAGCGCTGAAATTGGTTTTGCATTGATCGCTTTAGTGATCATGAATTCAAACTGCTCATCCTGAAAAGTCATGATGAGTTCAGGCACCTTTAATTTTTCAGAGAGCCAACTCAACATTTTCGCTTCACGAGAGACACTGTATGTGGTCTCTGTATATAAAGTGCTAGAGCGCTTAAGAAAAAAAGTTTCATTATTTCGATTAAAAGAATAAACATCCGATGGCGACTGACCAATTTTATTTGGCTCTAAAACGCTGTTTCCAATAAATTGTTGAATAATATTGGGCAATTCCATCAAGTTTTCCTTTTATTCAGCATTAAAAACCCCGCAAATGCGAGGCCTAGTAAATAGATGATCTTAATTAGGTTCACTGTAGCAAAAATATGGGGCGAATTCAAACATGAGGTGCGACAGTTTGAAAAGTCTTATGATAATCAACAAGCTGAGCAAATTTCTCTAATGGTGTAAGCCAATCTAACGCTTTTCTAGGACGAGTATTCAGTGACATGGCAACTTGATTTAAATAATGCTGATCTGCCTGATTTAAATCAATCCCTTTAGGTAAATATTGCCTAATTAAACCATTCATATTTTCGCATGTGCCTTTTTGCCAGGGTGAATGTGGGTCACAGAAATATACATCTATGCCTAAATCTTCTTCAAGTATTTTATGTTCTGCCATCTCGCGTCCACGGTCATAGGTCAACGTTTTACGCAGTTCTGCAGGTAAATATTTCAGAGCTTCAGTTAAAGCCTTGCGCACTGATTCTGCCTTTGCATCAGGTAATGTTGCCAAGATACAGAGCCGTGTATTTCGTTCAATAAGTGTTGCTATCGAACTTTTATTGTCTTTACCTTTAATTAAATCAGCTTCCCAATGACCCGGTATTTTTCTTTCTTGAACTTCGGCTGGGCGCTCATGAATAGTTTTAATATCCTGTAATATAGAATCTTTTTTAGGTTCACCGTTAGCTTTTCGCTTTTTATTTTCATGACGTAGACAGGATAATAAGTCTTTTTTCAACTCACCCTTGGGTAATGCTCGTATCGTTGAATAAATCGTTGTATGGCTTACATTCATTGTTTGATCCAAATCAGGAAATGTCTTTAAACGCTTTGCTATTTGCTGAGGAGACCATAAACAACGGATCGCTTCAACAATAAATTTCCAGAGGATTGAATCGATTTTGAGTTTTCTGTGACCACGTCTACGTCTAGCAAAAGTGTTATCAGAAGCATATCGAGCTTGATAAACGTCATTGATGCTATTTCTTTTAAGCTCACGATAGATCGTACTAGGATGTCTTTTAATAAGTTCAGCAAATTTTCTGGCTGAAAAGCCTTCTTTTCTTGACTCAAGCATTAATGCAGTACGATCTTCAAAGTTAAGATGATGGTATGACAATTTTATATACTCCATAAACCCTTTAAATTAATTAGGTGGTTTATGTCGCACTTCAAGTTTTACTCTGCCCTAACTTATAGGTCATCAATATTTACTCGAATGCGTTTCTGATTCGCACGAGCATCTGCAATCTTATTCAGTTCTAGGTCTTCTAGTTGTTCCATCATCGTTTCATACAGATCAGCTGGAACACAGTAAAACGCTGGTGTATTACGATTGAGGATTGCGACAGGTTCGCCTTTGCCTGCCAACACTGTATCCATCGGACTCTTTTTGAGTGGCACTGTTGCAAATAGAGATTTGAGTCGATGATGTTCCCTTTAAAAAGTACTTAGAGACCGAAAACCCTGTTGATTAGACACACTTCACCCTGAGGCTGACCATAATAAAATGACGATGCTTGTCC
>NZ_VPEY01000032.1:0-19897 GCF_013416935.1 Acinetobacter sp. YH1901141
CAAGAACGGACTGACCGCTACAAGTCGGAACTGACCGACTCAGGCTCTAGTTACACGCTTGGCAACAAGACATTAACAGAGTGCGAATTAGTCCTTGAGTATGTTTGAATACATTTTAAGGAACAGTAGGATAAAAACATGCACTTATTTAAATTAACTGACGAACAACTCGCACAAATTCTTATCCCGAAACGATTTGTACCACCTACTCCACCTGAACATGAAGGCAAGAATATGGTCTATGTATTTGATAGTGAGGATAAGTTTGAACTGACTTATGATGAGCTGGTGGAAATCATTAGCAAAGCTAGAATGGCTGGTCCGAAGTTGATACCTGTCTTAGGCACCGTGAATTAAATTGTGCAGTGTTCGCACGCCACTTGAAACATAACTTGATTGGAAATGAATTTGGGCTGAGAAAAATTCAGTTCAAATTTAACCTGACGGGCACACTAAAAAATGGGTAATTGTCAGATCGAGTTTGGACTACAACACTTTAGCTCATCGATTTACCATACCGCTAATCTTCACACCATTTTCGTAAATCCAGCGATCAAACTGTGATACTACATTCCGCTTATTAATCCAAGTCAGCATGGTGCTTTTCATAAAGGCAGTTTACTTATAAACAGGGAAATTTCTAAACAATTCCCCTTTAACATGCTTAGGCTATTTGATCCAGAGTTCATCTTTTTGCATCATTTTTAACATTAAATTAAATATAACCAGCGGAGTAACATTTTTTTTGTTAGAGCCGACAACTCTTTGAAAACTAAATTTAACGGTTCGCTCAGGAGCATCCAAATTAACTGGGTAGTTTTGTTTTTCTAAATACAGATGATCTCCTAACATTGGCTCTATACCAGTAATAAAATTAACAATTTGTTGCTCATCACCTTTCATTCGGCATTGAAAATGTAGAAAATTCTTACGCAGTTTTCCAAATAATAATAATATTTTAAGCGCCTTAACCATGTTCTTTTCTTTCAGTGCATCTTGCTGCCTATCATCTTTATAATGAAAATCAAGGAGAGGAATTATTTCATCTGGACGAGTCAGTTTTTTAGCCTTTTCGTAAAGTTCATCAAACCAACTCTCTTCTAAATTCTTACTATAAACATAATTCGTTTTTAAATTAAATTTTTGGCGATCCATCCATTTAGTGCTCATCCATTGACATCGTTGCATCCATTCTTGAGCTTGGGTATCTTCGCTTAATCGACCTTCTCTAAAACTTATCAAACGTTGAAAAGGTGTCAGAGTACTCTTCTCTATACTAAACTTCTTTTCTTGTCGGCCAGCCATCGTAACTGGCTGTGTTTGCTGATAAGAATTAAACCATTTCTGCTGCTGAGTATAACGATTTAGGTTTATGTAGTCTGTACTTGACTTCACTGGACTAAAACACTGTTCTAATACTTTTTTTGAAATGATACACGGCGAATTATAAATTCGATCGACTGCTAATAAATCCAAAACATGAAGGTAATTTGAAGCCGTTTGCTCAATACTGCTATGCCCCATCCAAGAGGCGAGCACCTGCCATTTATGTTGAATAATCTCTTCTTGAGCACGTGCTTTCATACCAAACAATAAATCCCTCATCTTTTTTGCTTTTACCCAAGGACAATCTGTGTAGGTCTTGATCATTTCTTTTGAACCGAGCAAAGTTATTGCTAGATAGTTAGCAGCACTGTGGCGTAATGTATGAAAACTAAAGCCATGATGCATACCTAATATTTGACTAAACAAATCTACTGTAATTTTGCTGATACATTGATCAGTTAATACACGATGATTCACACTAAAAAGTAGATCATCCTGCTGATTAACCAAATATTGCTCATAACGATGTTGTATGTAACGTTGTACTACTAAAAACTCATGTTCTGACAATGCAATTTTCAATGGTATTTGACGATTCGCACTTCGCGTTTTCAGACGGCGATATGAATTGTCTTGGATATGAAGCGTGATATTATTAAAAACTGTATTTTCTTTTTCTTTATAAAGTAGCTCTGGGCAAATAATATCTTGTATTTTAAGACAACGAACTTCATTTAATCGAAGTCCAGTTCTATAACTTAGTAAATACATCAGCTTTAAACAACTCAGATGATCGACCCACTCTGATGCCGTTGGCTCTTGACTTAAATTTTCTAGTTTTTCCAATAATTTGCCAAATAGCAAAGGACTCACTAGCCGTGCATTGCAAATTTGTAAATGCTTAAAACTTGAATTCTGTAACACCAATACCCCTGGAGCATCATAATTCTCTATACAGAATTGATGAAAATCTTTTAGGCGACCAAAACGGTATTCTGCGCTTTGGTGCATCTTACGAGAGGTTTTTCCTTTCACCGAATCTCGTTGAACTGCTTTTTCATCACGTTCACTGCTGTATTTCAATAGCTGCCGATATAAATCCTCATAGTCATCTATGGATTGTTGCTTTAAATCTAATTTATTGAGCCAAATCTCAAATATAAATTCTTTGCCAAACGATCCTAAGTAGCTTTCAATAGTTGATAATTGAAGCCCTCGTTTTTTTAAATGCATTAACCAGTGAATTAAGCGTAGTTGAGCATCAATTAAAGACTTTTCCTCCGTATTAGCATCAACTATCTTCTCCTCTAACACCCTTCTAGTTTCTTGCCAAAAACGTAGCGTGCGTTCTTCTTTATTCCTCTTTTTATCTAAACGCTCAACTTTTTGACCTTTACGTTTCTTTTGACCAAACAACATCAACTCATACGGAATCGTTTGTAATTTGCTTTGAACAGTCGGAACTTCAGGAAGTAACTGCTCTTGTTCAAAATGAATAGGGCGATTATCTGGTTCTGTGACTTGATTGTAATCATTATTCCACAGCAATCTAAATTCGGATGGCCTTAAAGCAACAGTATTAATCTCTTGCTGAAGCACATTACTCAAAAATATATCTATGCTGAGGTTTGGATTAAATTCGAGTACCATTTGCACATCATTAAATGCACGAAATCCACGGCGTTTAATTTGATATTGCAGATCCCCAAGACTTTTTTTCCTGCCTATCTTACTCAAGCTTTCTAAAATACAATCTTCAACTGAATGTTGCAGACAAAATTCTTTCTGAGCAGCTTTCAACTTTTTTAAATATTGCAAAATGAACTGCGCATATGGGTTAAAAAAAACATGTTTCCATTGGTACAACTTTCCCTGTTCTACATCGTTGCCATATTGAGAGTTTTCAACACGATAATGTAGTAACAATGGATTAGTGATTTTTTTGTAGTCCGAATGGTATAACCGAAAACAATTCAGATCTGTACCAAGCTCAATGGCCTCCTGCAATTGCTTCTGAATAGCAATCAAATGCTGTTCATCTGCACAGCCTGAAATATATATAAAACTTAAGCATAAATTTCCCCATAAGTACTTTGGTTCATTCCAATATTCAAATGAATCTTGCCAATACTGCCTTAATTCCTTAAGTACATGGATATGTAGATGCCCCTGTTCTAACCGTGACTCTGTACTCTCAATTTTTCTAGGCAGTACGATCCGTTTAGTATGTGGATTTAGCTTAATTCTGTATGATTTTTTATCTACATTCTGGTTGAATTGCTTCCTTCTTTTATTAAATTCATCTTCAGTAAATTGCATCAGTTTTGATTGTTCGTCTCGGCTCAACTTTTGACTCAAACAATCAACACTATCTTTAATGTCATGCCATTTTTCAGCGATCTGCTGATCAAGTTTTTGCTGCATTTCTTTCGTCAATACTTCAGGTGGAGAAGGCTGTCTATCTAGCGACTTTTTCACCATTTTATGAATATCAACAAATAGATCATCTAGTTGTGGTTTTATTAGTTCTTTGATTTTTTGCATACAACTATTTTCGCTCTAAGTGTTTAATCGATAAAGATTTGACATTATCTTGCAATTGCTGGCGGGCTTGCTGTACATAGACATTCGGGATAAGTGAAGAATGCGGATGAAAAGCCTCTCGGTCACGTTGGTCATGACCATACAGGGCCTGAATTAAGTGAAAAGCTAATGCTGGTTTACCCTCTTGCTGCTCATGCATCAAAAAGTTCATGTCAAAATGACGTAACCAATTCGAATACATATTCTTTGGAAAGACTCCTTGCATATATGAATTCACCCATTTTCTCGATAAAGGGATTAACTTAATTTTCCTGCTCTGCCATTCTTTGACAGTTATCGGCAAGATATCTTTACTAAAAATGACCTTACCAAAAAGATCATTTACAGTTATCTTCTTCTTTGCAAAGACTTGTCTAAAAAATGAACCGTACGCTTCAATAATTTGTTCTAAAAAGGCAGTGTAATTTTGCAGTGTTTTTATGAAAAAATCAGATAAAGGGATAAAACGACCATCTTTTCTTGCTTTACTATTTTTTTTATCATTCACATATAAAAGCTTGAGCTCAACACAATAATCATCCAAATTCCCCAACAGGTTTTTTTTAGGCCGACTTGCCAAACTCAACAAACTGATATGCCACATCCAACACGCATATGCATTAAGTTGATTAATAATGTGCTTATCTTCTTGGATGTTTTCGTGACAATGTCTATGTAAAATATGGAATTGCTCTTTCACAAAATTGGGTTCAAGTGCCAGTTGGCTCCCTATCCTTCCTATAGATAATGCAGATTGCACTTTGAATTGTTGTTGCAATATTTTTAGTTCAGCCGTGTCTTCAGTAAAATGTGTGGAATGTGGTGTAAGTGCTTTTTCTAAAAAGGCTAGATATGTGCTACTGAGTTGAGTTTTCGGTAGCCCGCCATAATAGATACCAGGCATGTGATGCTGACTATCCCGCCCAGCAATTACATGAGCAAGATATTCATTATATGTTTCATAATATATATGAAAATATAATTGAGCCTGCAGTTTTTCTACAGTGATCGAACCTACAAACCGATTATCAAGCCAATTCTTAAGTTTCGTATTAATGTGTGTTGATGAAATTAGTGGATTCGATGCTTGTTCTATATAGTCAAACCAAGCAGAAGGTAAATGTAGTTGATGTGTCATCACTTCATTCCACCGCACATGATTTAAGCTCTTAATCTTCTGCTCTGTAATTTTAAGATTTAATTTGAGTAAATATTCGCGACGTCTACTTGAACCATTCTGGATCAAAATTCCATCTTGAATAAGCTCGTTAAAATCCATCAGTGCGACGGGTGATAATCCCGTCAAAAGTGACAATAAACATGCTGCAGCGATTGCAGCATCCCTCCAGTGCCCGGATAACTCGGTTCTCAACACATAAACAATTTGCTTCAGTATATCTGGCGCCAAATAATGTGGATTTGTAACAAAAGGAGCATGACGGCGCTGGCGATGCCGCATTAGATGCGTCGCATTATCGCTGAGTATATAATTTAAATTTTTAGACTTTTCATCTTCTGAATAAAACTCCATTTCAGGATCTAATAGATCAACTTCACCCTCTTCATCTTTGTGAAGAGCGGCATCATAAATACTAATCTTTGCGTTATGTCCAATATCTACTTGCTTACCCGTTTTAATTTCACGAAATTTTTTGAGTTCATTTTTCGTCGGCCATTGCAAAACTTTGCTTTTTTTTGACTTACGCTGACGATGAACTACACGACGATCATCTAGTCTTTTAAAAATTATTAATAGAGCCGATAAATACTCTATGACTTGTACTTGTTCGAAATCTTTAATATTAAAAAGTTGATTACGATCCTCTTTTTTCAAATTACGTTCGTACGTGACATAACAATTTAGCAGCTTACTACATTCATGAAATAATTCAGCATGATTAGAATCCAGCACATATCGTGAGACATAGCGTAATAGGTCACAAACATGTTTTTGCTTATTCTCAGCTTTATCAATTTTTGCAAATTCTTGATACTGCCGATATGTTAAAAAACTCGCTTGTAGAATCAAATAACGTTGCGATGACAGCTCTTGTGTATTACTAGAATCTGGACATGCAAAAAAACTCACAGCAGCTAAAAAAGAATACTTACCGATCTGTCTGGAGCCTGATATATAGCTATAAATTTGTTGTGCTAATTTGTATAGAGCGTAGACATCTTTATACAAATCATCTGATAGATCGACAAATTGTGTATTTACAATATCATCACGTAATAGACAATAATCTTGTTGATATTTTTCTGCTAAATCTAAGAATTGCTCTTGTGTTTCAATGTTTGGCATATTCATTTTCGCTTAATATTTTTATCACGTTGCATTGTTTAAATTCATTGTGATCAGAACGATTTGGTAAAAGTTGATCCTTTATTGAATTCTTTGTTAGCTTAAAAAATCTTGCAAAAAATTTAGCATCCAGTTCTTTCTGAGCTTTTCTTTCAAAGCACAAGTGTTGTTGTGATTTTTCGATAAAATCATCAAGATTATGTATCAACTGTAAGATTGCAACATAATTAGAATGCACACGTAAGCCTGGCTCCGTTTGCATCAATAGCAAGATTTTTTGCCAAATTTTCACATAGATTATTTTGAACTTTGCTTGTACTACTACTTTCTGACTCTGTTTAATCTTTTTGATTTTCAGTAGTTCTGAGTTAATTTTTACTATCTCAAGTTGAACATTTTTTCGGTCAAAGCAAAAGGGCATGATAAATTGCCCCATAAAAATTTCTATATTTTTTACCAAATAGTCAAATCTTAACATTTTTATCGATTTAAAAAATGAGCATATCTTTGTATATGAAACTTCATTTAATTTATCAACTAAATTTTCTCAAAATTACAATTCTCAACAAATACATACGGTTTGCTTATCTATGACGGTCTAAATTTTAAGAATTCTTCCACTTTTTTTTAGTTTTCTGTTATTACATGAAACAATACCGTTGTATTACATTTTAGAAATGCTGTGTATGCAGCATTGATCAAAAAGATTCTCTGCTATACTTACTTCACGTGTAGCATCAATGGAGTTTCGAAATGCTCAGAACCACTGAACAGAAAAGAAAATATATTCAAGCGACACGTTCGCAAAACTATCAAGCCAGCCTAAAGCTTGAAGGCATTACAACGACAGCTCAAACAACTCAACAAAGTAAAGCTGAAATCTTGCAAAAATATAAGAAGTATTCGCAACCCGAATCTTAGTCAGGTGCATGTATGGATAAATATGGGGAAATGGGTGACAGCCTGTATTGTTACCCTGGCACAAATATCCTAAAGAACAAACTCAATATTCGTGATGAACAAATTTTAGAACAAGCTGAACTAGAACTGTCTGGATTGGCAAGTAACTTAATTGAATATGCTGAACCACCTTACGACTTACAATACTTAAAATCAATTCATGCGCAGCTCTTTGGCGACTTATACGACTGGGCAGGAAAGTTAAGACAAATCGATATTTCCAAAGGTGACACCCGTTTTTGTAATTTTTCCCGTATTGAAATTGAAACCAATAAACTACTCAAACCGCTTCAAGAAAAAAAATACTTTCAAGGCTTAGCACCACAACAACTGATTCCTCAACTTGCCGACTTGTATTGTGAGCTTAATGTCATACACCCATTCCGTGAAGGTAATGGACGTACACAACGGATTTTCTTTGAGCATCTGATTGCTCATTGTGGTTATGGTATTGATTGGTCTCGCATTGACTCTCAACAACAATGGATTCAAGCCAATATTGAAGGTTTTTATGGTAATTTAAATCCATTAATTAAGATTTTTGAAATATGCTTTATTCAAAATACCTAAAATTTAAGTAGTCGAAGCCCACAATCCTTAATGAGCCATCATCTTTGCTTCAATCCACTGATTAATTTCCCAAATAAACCAACAATCACGATTCTTAGAAATCTTAATACTCTTCGGGTAATTTAGGATCGTAATATTCAGATTACTTATCCAGAATTGAATAGATCGTTAACTTAGATAGACTTTTAAGCAATGTAACTTGCCGCATGTTTATCAACATATGTCTCAAAAAAGTCTGCCCATACATAGATTTATGGTGTTTAGTGCTTAAATTTCAGATTAATCTTCGTCTGATGACCTGAATGGATGTTACAGATTACATGCAGGTGAATTACTCTGTGGCTGTATCATGGCTTTTGTGCAATCCAATCCATTTGATCCGAATGTTCTCTTTTGCAATAAAGCAGCCTCTTCTGCTTTTCCTGAACCAACGAACTATGTCATTGATTTGATTCAACCGACAACAGTGATGCTGAATCAAATCTCCAAAGAAGGGATTAAATGCAAGAAATGTGGTAAGAAAAAGATAGGGGATGGAAGTTATTATCCGTCTAATTGGAACCAGCCCATGAGTCGAGATCAGTTGAGTAAGAATCATTTTAAATGAATAAGAGAAGGATGGCTTACCTCACTTCTCCGAATAACAATGCTATGCTTTTCAACCAAGGTTATAAATTGGCAACTACATTTCATTCTTCTTCATGCTGGTCCTATAGCCTGTAGACAATTACTACATCATTTGCATTCAATGCTCAATACAGCCTGTCAGCAGAACCGCAGCGATACTTTTTTTCGTGCATACATGTAGTGTTTAAATCCATTCATTTTTCAATGATCCTCTGCCGTTTATCACATTTATGGTCGATCTTTAACCTTGTGAAAAATGCACATACCGATCCCTTCAAACTGTCAAATTTATGTATGCATGACATTTAAAGAAAATTATCTGATCAATTTTTTTAGGTAAAATTCATCAAGAAAAAAGTTATTATTATTCATAACATCACCAATAACCACATAAAAACAATAATTTAATAAATTATTCTTCCAATTTTTTTATATTTAGTGTTATTACCTCTAAATCCATGTTTACCACCTTCTATTACATAAGTAATTTAGAAGTATCCACGATATAAATTGCTTGCCCTCACACCTCTCCCCTCTCACGCCCAAAAAATTTATACTGAAAGGCAGATTAAGCCCGTTCGAGTTACATATAGCCGCATGCTATATTGAAAGCATTAAGAAAATATCCTCAATATTTATAGGATTTTTAAAGTATGAACTAATTTTCGAAGAACCCTTTCTAAGTAATGTGACCTATTAGGAAAAATGAAAATACTGAAATCTCCGTATCAACAATCAGTCAAAGTACATCCTGATGATTTTCTGTAACCGATACCCAAGGACTATACCTACCCTTCTGATGTGCTGTGCAACAAAGCCCTCCTTAGCCACACTATAGCTATAGATTAATTCCATTATTTTGTGATTTAATTAAATTATTCATTCTTAAGACCCAATTTAATGGATTTATATTTCACTAAACCAGAAGAAGTTGTGACTCTTTTAGGTGAGCGTTTACGTAAGCAACGACTCTTTCTGGAGATGTCTCAAGCTGAGGTAGCAGCACGCGCTGGTGTCGGCGTGAATACAGTTTCGAATCTTGAAGCGGGACGAAATGTATCTGTTGAAAATTTAGTCCGTATTGCAATGGTCTTGGGTCGATTAAACGAACTTCAGGAACTATTTAAACCTCAGCTTAACAGTGTGAATGACATTCTTCGCTATGAGAGTCAAAGTAAGCGCCACCGTATTAAGAGGAAGGGATAATGCTCAATAGACTTAATGTTTATTACAACGGTTGGGGCGAATCATGGTTATGGGGAACGCTGATTAGTTCAACAGCCACGACAGGTAGACCCACCATTGCTTTTGAATATAGTCCAGAAGCAATACAGCAAGGTGTTGAGCTCTCTTCTTACTTGCTGCCTTTAAAAGGTCTACCATTCAGACAAGGTTTTCCTACTCATCAAATGGGACTCCCAGGTCCAGTCTATGACGCTTTACCAGATGGTTGGGGCATGATGTTGATGGATCGATATTTCAAAAAAATTGGCTTAAATTCAGCACGAATTGGACCTTTGGAGCGTCTGACCTATATTAGTAGTCACGCAATGGGTGCCCTCTCCTTTGAACCTTGTGTTGCTGACATGCAAACCTCAGAAAATATCCCTTTACAACAACTGGCCCAGGAAGTTCAAGAAGTACTCAAAGGTGAAGGTGGTGAATTTCTACAGCATTTATTGGTCATGGGTGGCTCCCCTCAAGGTGCCAGACCAAAAGCGTTGGTTTACCGAGATCCTGTCAATTTAGAGTTTTCGACTCAAGATTCTGATCAACATGAAGCCTGGCTGATTAAGTTTCCTGCTCAGCAAGAGCATCCTGAAGTCTGCGCCATTGAAGCCGTCTATGCAGAATGTTTGCGACTTTGTGCAATTGAGACTCCAGATACCCATTTCTTTAATTTGCCCAATGGTTTAACGGCTTTTGCTTCTAAACGATTCGATCGTCAAAATGGTATGCGGATTCCAATGCAGAGTTTGGCTGCATATACAGGAGCAGACTATAAAGTTCCAGGTAGCCTAGACTATCGCAATTTTCTCCGGGCAACCTTGATGTGTACGCAAGATGTACGAGAAAGATTGCATGCTTTTAAACGTGCTGTGTTTAATGTGCTTTTCAATAATCGGGATGACCATACTAAGAACTTTTCATTTCTCATGGAGAAAAATGGTCAATGGAAATTGGCTCCAGCCTATGATGTGACCTTCTGCGAGGGTCCAGGTGGTTATCATCAAATGGACATTATGGGAGAAGCGCTCAATATTTCCCGAAATGACATACATAAACTCGGTACTTCAGAAGCTAATCTGACTACTCTAGAAGTCGATGAGATCATCTTGACCATGCGTGAAATTGCACTTCAATTTAGTCAAATTGCGCAGCGCCTGTATCCCCATCAAATTCGAGAATCTACCCTACAGATGATTCAATCACGGATTCAACAGAATATTGATTTTTTAACTGAAACCTAAGCGTAAATATAAACTAAGCGCCAACCATCAACTGCAAATAGACTTTGATATAGTTAGTCGCTACATAATCTGTAGAACCTGTGAATTAGCTCTCTTTATAATCACGAATATTAGATGGATCACCGCCAAGATATATTCTGCAAACGTGAAATCACTACATCCAGATCGAAAATCACTAAGAAAAAACTGTCACCAAAAAAAGGTCTGCACTATGGATAGATGCAGACCAAACTCTGGATAACTACCAGCACGAGAAATATGTCGCAATTTTGCATAGACATGAATTTGATAAAATCAGCCCAGAAAGCCAGAAATTCATAAAAACTATTTCATCAATCCCCTATAACTTAATCACGTTCATGGTCGATCTTAAATCTTGTGAAAAGTACTCATGCTGACCTAGCCAAACTGTAAAACTCATGTATTCATAGCCTTTAAATGAATCTTTCAATCGGTATATTTAAGGTAAAAACTAGTAATCAGAAGTTATTATCACCCCATATAAAACAAGGATCAACTTAAAAACAATAACTTAGTAAATTATTCTTCCATTTTTTTTATATTTAGTGTTATTTACTGTAGTCATTAGAACACTCTTCTTTGGAATACTCTGAAGAAAACTGTAAGGTTGTAAACAGACCAAGTTACAGCGAGTAACTGATTCAGAAAAAGGCTGGTTGTATGGTGAAAGTTTAGAGTTACTGTTCTAATGTTTTAAACAAATGTTTTGTTAAAAAGGAGCAACATATGAAATTTCACATCGCTAATATGACTTGTGGTGGTTGTGCACGCGGCATTACTACCGCAATTAAAGAGCTCGACTCGAATGCCTCACTCGATATTGATTTACAAAACCGTATTATTGAAATCAACACAACGGTGAGTCAGGATCAAGTCATTGCCACTCTCAGTGAGCGTGGATTTACAGCTGATCCTGCTTAATCTCTGTTAGAGTAACAGTGGGAATTCCTTACCACTTTTACTCTCTTATTTTCCTCATCGTACAGATAAAACCTGTACTTGCTTGAAATAAAAGTAATCCCTGAATTCCACCTAATCTTGGTTCGAGCTGATCTTCGCATATAGAACTCAGCATATCTAAATGATAGAGATCGTATATGAGTACCGAAATGACTGATACGCCACACTACAGTGAAACATTAGAGATTGAGGGGATGACATGTGCTTCTTGTGTAGGCCGTGTGGAAAAAGCTTTAAAATCTGTTGAGGGTGTTGAATCGGCTCATGTAAATCTGGCTACCGAAAAAGCAGTCATTTATGCGCATCAACCACTTGATCGCGCTACTTTAATTAAAGCCGTAGAAAAAGCAGGCTACGAAGGGCTTTGTTGCATAAATATGTAAGCATCTGATTTAAATAAATTTAATTTTGGATCAAAAAACAATCAAAACTTTTAAAATCATATAGTTATGAAATCTTTGTGCAACAAAGCCCTGAATCCATAAGAGTTCCGATCAGCAGTGGTCTCCGCGATGGGTTCCAAAGCCAGCAGATGGAGCGCCTGCATGGCCCGGCATTTCATCGTGGGTATCCCGAGAGGTCTCATCTTGCCATTTTTCTTCGGAATAAGGACTCTCCGAAGCGGAAGGGGCGTGTAACCTCGCCTCTTCAACGACATCATCGCACCGGTCTTGGCCTTGGGTGTATTCCAAGTCACCTTGTCGACCCCAGCCGTGTTTTTGCCTTTGTTTTCAGACACTCGTTTTACGGCCAATGCTTTGCCACTAAACGAGTGAGTCAGCAGCCATTGCAAAGCTTTCGCCTTGTTATACCTGCCGTCTTGTACCGCCTTCACAATACGCGCTTGCAGCCCTCTGACATGACGCTGTACAGCAATCCAATCGATGCTGTCCCACGATGTGCTGGAAGGCGCACACGCTGATACTGCTGCGTTCATTTGCTCTCCCTCCATTAAAAGGGTTCTACACACTCTCTTGTGATGAGAGACCATAAGGACGTCAGCCCGCTTTCGCGTGAGGTAATGTTTCAACCTCTATCCAACCCATTACAGACTGGCATTCGCTTTTTCCTCGTTCCTTCGCCCGCATCACCATGGGCAGTTTTTGCAAACTGCTTTCCCAATGGGGGTAATACGGGATTTCCACGTTCCGCTTACTGAAGTACATCGGCTTAGGTGCCTGCTATCGACCGGGAGGCGTATGGGTCACGAATGCGTAGTAGAAAGACGCGATTCCCACCTCCATTACCGTTTTGGTTCGAGCGTATTAGCCATTTCCGCTCGTTCAATTTAACGATCGTTGCGCAGATTCACATGTGTTCACCATACCGATTATCTAGCCCTTGTCCGGCTATGGCTGCCAGAAGAGTACGCCTCTCACGATTGATACCCCGCACCTTGCGGTGCCTCGTTACATTGTCGAAGGCGCTCTTTATTCAGCCTTCTAGATTCACCCGGTGACACGGGTGGTTCCCGCAGGGGGAACAACTTCATTAAGCGACTTCGTGTCGCACCTCTACCCAATTATTGCAAATCGGTAGATTGCCATCATCCAAATAGCGGCTTAAAGCTGGCCAACGCTTCAGAGTGTAATTGATGGCCTTGGCGGTGGGAGAACTCGATGGCACCGTCAGATGATGTTGGTTGAGCCATTCATATAGTTGTTGCATCACTGGTTGACTATGCTGTTGTCGGTATTCGCGGCGGTCTTCCGCTGTACCATCGGTCTTTTTCCTGAGCTCTGCTTCTATCGCATACAGTTTCTGAATCAGCACTAATGCCTGTTCAGCGACCTGACTTTTCCCAGTTACATGCAGTTCATGGAATTTACGACGTGCATGGGCCATGCAGCCCACCTCAATGACCTGGCCTGATTTAAAGCGTGCTTTATAACCACTGTAATCATCACAGACTAGATAACCCTGCCAGCCTTTCAAGAACTCTGCAGCATGCTGGCCTGAACGACTATCCTGAAAGTCATAGATCACCGCCTGAACTGGATTGTACTGTGTAGTGGCATAGGCCCAGACATAACCTTTCTTCGGTTTTTTATCATTCTCACCCATCCGCATGATGGTGACTGGTGTTTCATCTGCATGCAGCACCTGCTGTTGCAGCACTACCTCTTTTAAGGCATTGGCCAGAGGTTCCAGTTCTACACCGCAGCGACCTATCTGAGAAGCACTGCTTCGCAAGAGATAAAGTTGATCTAGAAAGTTCGATTCCCGCCCGCTGATAGATCAGACGTTGACGGTACAGCGGCAAATGATCGGCATATTTCGATACCAGCACATGGCTGAGCAGTTCAGGTGAAGCAATGCCTTTATCAATCACATAGGCGGGCATCGCTTGCTAAGTCAGGGTGTCACACTGATCACAGACCCATTTACCACGCACATGCTGTTCCTTATAGAACTGTGCCGGTCTGAAATGCAGTTTTTCACTGACATCTTCGCCGATACGACGGAGTTGGCAGCCACAAGCACATTGGGTTGATGCAGGTTCATGCTCAATACGGATGGTGTGTAGATGATCTGGCAGTGGTCGACGTTTAGGTTTATTGGTTTTGGCTTTCTGTGTCGCTGCATTAGTTTTATCTGCATTTAGCCGTTCCAGTTCTAGATCAACCGCGGCAATATCTTCTTCAACCGCTTCATCCCACAGATGGATTTGTTTTGCCGTTAAGTGTTCATTCTTTTGGGCGAATTTGTGCTTTTTAAACAGCGCCAGTTCATGCTCGTATTTTTGATTGAGAATAGAAAGATGTTGAACTTTAGAATCTAATTGCTGGTTTGATTGTGCTAGAGACTGATGCTGCATCGCCAACTGCCGGGTAAATTCCAGCAGTTGTTCATGGGTCAGTTGGCTTAAGTCAGGCAGCGTATTCATGACCGCAGTATGCCTGAGGTCATGAAGAGAATGAAATAGAACGTTTGGAGAATAGCAGAATAGCCGAGCTTGGTTTAGAGCATTGTTACCACTTGCTGTCGTCCAATGCGCTGCCAGGGCAAACCCTGGATTAATGCCTGTAACTGTTCCGGGTTGAGGACCACGGTTTCACCTTGGTGAACTTGAGCCCAGTGGAATTTTCCCTGTTCCAGCCGCCTGGCACACAGCCAGATGCCCAGTCCATCATGTACCAGCACTTTCATACGATGACCACGTTTATTACAGAACAGGTAGGCGCAATGCGGTTTGATGTAGCCAAAGGCTCTCACCACCTGAGCCATGGTCGTATCCATACCTGCACGCATGTCCATGGGCTGGGTAGAGAGCCAAATTTCATTGATACGGATCATGTTGCCAGTGCCTTGAGTAATTCTGCCAAGGCAGGTATTTCTGATGTCTGCCATTTTAGCTGAATATCATTATTCGTATGAGGCACGGTGATACACAACGTGATCCTCTCATCAATAGGTTGGCTGATTGCAGCAGTGTAAGGCAAAGCAATAAATGCTGGATTCACATGAGTAGGATCCTGCACGGCACCATCATGATGGCTGAAGATCCTGATCCAACGACTGACAAGGTTGGCATTAATACTATGTTGCAGTGCGACCGAAGCGATCGAGGTATTAGGATTTTTGCAGGCATTGACAATACTGAATTTGAATTCTTTGCTGTATGTTCTGCGTTTTTTAGCAACAGGAGGTGTTGCTGAATATATATCCATGTTCATAGATTAAGTCCCCACTTGTTTTTAGGTGGGAACTAAATTAAGGCTTATAGGATCGCTTGGTAAGGCTGTGTTAGCTGGATGCTTACTTTCTTTTACCTTAATAACGTATTTTTTTAACGGCAGCATACCTTTTGAAACACCACCAAATTATTTATGTTCCACCAGCACATATACTTCCCTATCGAAAAATCTGATAAGAATTGATTATTTTGATACAAAACCTGAAAACTGGGAGTGCTTATATGGACATATATAATATTTCCGGATAAATATAAAACTACTCCACAAGAAGAAAGGCAGAATTTAATCTCAGTCCGAAGTAACAGTACTCTCAAAGACCAAATGTAAAGAAGCATACTTAAGAAAATAAATTTCAATAATGCATGAGGATGTAATTAGTTTCAGGGTGCTAAGAAAGTGTAGCAACTTGCTACACTTTTTCGCTTTTTTGAATCAGCTGTTTTAAGAAATCTTCTAATTGTAAGAGACTGGCTTCGTCAATTTCCGAGATATTCAGAGAAACCTTAAGCTGTTTTTGATTCAGTTTGATATTCCCCGCAATCTTACCGGCATATTCAATTTTTCTGACCACGGATGTTGTGGTCAGTTTTTCTGGATTCTGACTCAATAGTTTTTCAGCATAAGTAGTAACTTTGCTTTGCTCGAGTTTTTTGTCTTTTAATTTTTCCCAAGCTCCGAGTAAGGCCACTTCGGCTTCAGAGAGTTGTTCAAGATGATCCGATAGAAATTTTTTGAATGCAGTTGCAGCAGTACGGCCTAGCAAGCCTGGTTCCACATCAAGGTCATTTAAAATTGCTTGCGGCAGTTTTTCGTATGCTAAATACTTGTACATATCTTCGCGATTTAAACCCAGTGAATTGGCTAAACGTTGCTTGTTTTTCTTTAATTTCTCATCAAGTGAGTTCAGGCCAATAAAAATCTCATAATCTGTCAGATCCTGACGCTTTAAATTCTCTGCCAGGGTTAACAAAGATGCTTCTACATTATTTGCATCAATTATAATGGCTTCAATCACAGACTTTCCGAGTAATTGATGTGCCCGTAAGCGTCGCTCGCCTGCAATCAGTTCATATTTCAGATTATCCAGTTTACGCACTGTAATGGGCTGCAAAAGGCCGATTTCATTAATAGAATCCGCCAGTTCTTTTAACTGTGACTCTTCAAATATTTTACGCGGCTGGTTTGGACTTCGGCTGATATCCTCAATAGGGACATTACGTCTAAACTCTTTCGGCTCTTTAATATTGTCTTTCTGTGCTTGCTGATGTTTTTCTGTATTCTGTTTCAGTTTCTGAGCTAAAAGCTCTTTGGTGCTTGCCATAATGCTCTCAGGTTTTAATTTTCACTACAATTTCATTGGCAAGGCTTTCAAAAGCCTTACGTACTTTTGAATTTTTTTCTACTTTCAAAAGTGGTTGTTGCAGAATCGCTGCTTGATTGACTTTAGTACTTTGAGGAATTGTGGTTTCTAAAATTTTACCTACCTGTTTCAAGGCTTCATCCCGAATCAGCTTACAGACATTCTGACGTTCATCATGCTTAATTAGTAAAGCGCCTAAAAGCTCTAAATCTGGATTAATACGTTTGATTTTTTCAAGATGATTTAAAAGATCTGTTACCCCATACAATCCATATTGTGATCCTGATTCGATAGGGATAATGACATGTGTTGAAGATGCCAAGGCATTGCTTGTTAATAATTTAAGGCTAGGTGGACAGTCGATCAATATAAAATCATAAAGATCTTTTAATAGTTTTAACTTGATATTTAACTCTTCAGAAGGACGGGGAGCTTCTTCTTTTAGTTGATCTTCAGTTTTTCCTAAATTTAAGGAACCATAAATTAATGATACTTTTTCAAAGTTCGTTTCTTCTTGTAATGCATCTGCCAACAACGAAATATCGCCCACTAGTAATTCTGCTGTAGTGACAGCAATTTCGCTTGGATGTTGGATCCCAATGTGTAAACTTGCGTTTGCTTGAGGATCTAAATCAATGACTAAAACTTTGTAGCCAAGATTGGCAAGTTCTGAGGCTAGGTGTACAACAGTCGTTGTTTTGCCACATCCGCCTTTATGGTTAGCAACAGTAATAATTTTTGCAGACATGCGTGTCAGATGCTTCCTTATTTCAATGTTTAGTAATATAAATAACTTTCATTCATCTTACTATAGTTTTTAAATTTATAAATCCTATTTATTCAGCTGTAAAACAACTTAAAAAATAAATTTTTAACTAAGCTAGCTTAATTAAAAATTAGAATAATTAGTTATTTAGCTAATTAATAATTAGGATCATATTTTTATTATATAAAACAAGTGCTTGTAACTTTAAAAGTGGAAGGTTTGTCACTATAAAGTGGAAGGTTTGTCACTATAAAGTGGAAGGTCTGTCACCGTAAAGTGGAAGGTCTGTCACTATAAAGTGGAAGGTTTGTCACTATAAAGTGGAAGGTCTGTCACTAGGGTGGAAGGTTTGTCACTACTATTTTTATAACTGCTATTTTTATTTAAAAATAATTTAAAAAACAAATATTTAAGCTGTTAATAAAGTCTCATAACTAAGCTTTAAAGGTGGAAAGATTGTCACTGTATCTTCTTAACCTGTGGATAATCTGTTTTTATTGGATATTTCCTGATGATTATATGTGCAGTTATACCTTTTAAATCTAACAAAAAGGTGGAAGCCTTGTCACATCAGGGTTTTTATCTGACTTAACCTAACTAGACCTGAATGAAAAAAGTAAAAATAGACCTTCTGAACTGTAATTTCGAGACTAAAGGTGGAAGGTCTGTCATCATGGGGTGGAAAGATTATAATTAATTCCACTTTAAGTGCAGGAAATCGGCTAAAATGCTTCTTTTTGATGACAAACTTTCCACTTTTAGAATATTGTGGTGAAAGTCTTGAAAGTTTTTCCACTTTTGTATATAAAAACTAAGTTAAATTATAAATATCACGGTTATGACAGAATCTGAACCATTGCAAGAAGAATCGAATTATATTCCTTACTGTATAGGCAACATTCGCCATAATGGCGTTGTCAGTACCAGTAACCGTTTAATTCGCCCAATCGAATTATCAGCCAATGAATATAAGGCACTTTTATATGCAATGGCGGTTGCGAATTATAGTGAGAAAAATAGGGTAGATGGTGAAATTACCGAACAAACTTATATTTATTTGTATAAGGATGATTTGGCAGATTTACTAGGATTAAATAAACGTAATTCAATTAATGTTGCAATAGATCGGATTTATAAAGAGCTTTCATCCCGGGTAGCTCATTTTATTATTGAGGAGCCAGCTGATAATGGTAAGAGAAAGACTAAAAAAGTACATTCTGTCGTTCCCATTATCCGTGAGTTAAGATGGGAAGATGATTCTAAAAATGCGATTCAGATTCGTTTTACCAGTGAGGTGTTGCCGTATTTCACTCAACTGGCTGGGGGTAATTTTACTACCTATCAGCTAAAACATCTTTTTGCCCTAGATTCTGTTGCCAGTATGAGTCTTTATACTTATTTCATTAAAAACGAATTTAAGTACGCCAATCAAAAGAGTTATGAAGTGCCATTACTTTTAGAAAACTTGAAAGCACTGATTGATATTAATGAAACCAAATATGATCGCTGGGTAGATTTTAGACGCTATGTATTAGACAAAATAGTGGCAGAAATTAACGAAAATACAGATCTACAGTTAGAGTATGAAACCGTTAAGAAAGGCCGTCCAATTGTAGGTGTGAATTTTAAACTGCATCATCGGATTGCTGATAAGGCACTGGATGAATTTGCAGTGATTGAAAAAATCTATCTTGATGTTCCATTTGAAGACAATGCATCCGTAAAAGAATTAGGGGCTAAATTCGATATGAATGTACGTTCTTGGTATATTTTTAATAATGATGAAAATTATCAGCAGTTCAAGAAGTGGTTTAAAAAAGTAGGATGCCTCACTGACTCTCAAGCAAATATTGTCATTAATGACACTTTATTCCAAATGGATTTTGCTGAAATTGGTATGGGGTTGAATGACTTTAAACGAAATATGAAGCATAAACTTAAAAGTAATCCGGAATTCGTCCATAGTATTCGTGAAAGACTGAATGATATTTTTGGTAAAGAGTTGATCTAGCGAAAAGTGTAGCAACTTGCTACACTTTTTAGATATATGTTCGTAAAGAATACAAGTGGTAAGGACCTTAGGATAAAAACGACTCTGTTGCATAAAGTGTGAAAATTGAGACTGAACCGTACCGGGTTTGTCGGAGACCAACTTTCTTGAGAGAATGTTCCAATGACAAAACCAAAATATACCCCTGAAATCAGAGAAAGAGCGGTTCAATTATTGATTGAATCTGAAAAAGATTATCC
>NZ_VPEY01000033.1:0-19543 GCF_013416935.1 Acinetobacter sp. YH1901141
AGCTGAAGCTCGTGATTGTTCGCGATATGTGGCTGACTGGTTTCGATGCACCGAGTATGCACACGCTCTACATCGACAAGCCAATGAAAGGCCATAACCTCATGCAAGCGATTGCACGAGTGAACCGAGTCTACAAAGACAAGATTGGTGGCTTAGTTGTCGATTACCTTGGTATCGCATCTGACCTGAAAGAAGCACTTTCATTTTACTCTGAAGCAGGTGGTAAGGGTGACCCTGCATTGGTTCAGGACGAAGCTGCGACTATCCTGCAAGAGAAGCTTGAAGTGCTTGATGGCATTATGCATGGCTTCAATTACCAGGAATACTTCACAGCCGATACCTCTCGAAAGCTCAACATCATCCTTGAAGCTGAGGAACACATCCTCGGTGTGGACCAGGGCGAAGGTAAGACACGATTCCTTAATGCTGTATCAGCCATGTCACAGGCATTTGCATTAGCTGTCCCTCATCCAAATGCGATGGAAGCAGCACCAGTGGTTGCATTCTTCCAGGCTGTGAAAGCACGACTGGCCAAGTTCAGTGATGGTTCAGGAAAAGTCTCAGGCCTGAGCAATGCTGAATTGGAAGCCAAGGTCAAACAGACCATTGACCAGGCGCTTGTGACTGAACAGGTAGTCGACATCTTTGATGCAGCAGGAATCCAGAAACCAGACATTTCCATTCTCTCTGATGAGTTCATGCAGGAGATGAAAGGCTACAAGCACAAGAACATTGCATTGGAGACCCTCAAGAAGCTCCTAAGTGATGAGATCAAGATGCGAGAGCAGCGTAGTGTCACGCAAGGTAAAAAGCTCATGGAGATGCTGAGCTCTGCGATCAAGGGCTATCAGAACAAGGTACTGACTGCAGCCGAAGTGATTGATGAACTCATCAAGTTGGCTAAGGCAATCCAAGAGTCAGACAAAATGGCAGAGGAACTCAACCTGACTGAATATGAATATGCATTCTATTCAGCAGTTGCAGACAATGACAGTGCTAGAGAGTTGATGCAGAAAGAGATCCTGCGCGAACTCGCTGTTGTGCTGACTGAGTCTATTCGTAAGAATGTAACTTTGGATTGGACCATCAAAGAAGCTGCCAGGGCGAAGCTGAGAGTCATTGTGAAGCGCTTACTCAAGAAGTATGGCTACCCACCTGATATGGCTTTACTGGCGACAGAGACTGTACTTGAACAGGCAGAGCAGTTGGCAGATGAGTTATCTGCCGCTTAATTCTTTGCAATCAAATTGAAATTATTACAAAACTAGATTAGTTCTACATAACAACTAATCTAGTTGCATATCATACCTCGAGGCCTAACTCTTTGAGAACACCAGCATACTTTCTGACAAACTCGACATCTTGTAGTTCAATCAGAAGCCTTTTCTCTAGATCAGCATAGCTTTCCCCTACTGCAGCTTTTTTGCTTGCAAATGGATCATGGTGAGCTAGCTTGTTGGCAAAGAATTGAATCTGTTTATCTGTCAATTTCTTAGGTTTATTATGCGTAATTGCATCCACAAGTTGCTTAGGTTTGAATGAAAAAGAGAAACCACTAATCGTACGCCCTACTTTGTGTTGTTCGTAAGAAGCTGTGATATCAGTCAGTTCATTGATCTGGTTTAATGCTATATCTAGTACTCGAACCTTAAAGTTCGCCATCTTTGCATATTCACCTTCAACTAACCCAAGCTTGAATCGAAAGTCATCAATATCAAACATAGGTGTCTTTCCAACACTACGCCATTGGATGAGTAACTCGTAAAGGCGAATAGCATACTTACTTGTAAGAGAGCTAATTTGCTTAAGTTCGTAAGCAGTGAATGACTTCTCAAGCTGCGTAATCAATGGAATGACATCAGGTGCAAAAGTGAGTTCTACGATACCTGCAGAATCAACATAGGCTATTTTGGAAACCCACCGTGATTTGACGATCTTTTCCTGTTGAGTTCCCTCATGGATACCCTTGTAACTGAATTTGCGCTCAAATAGGTTGCTAGCAGCGTTTTTAAGCCCCTCATAGGCTGCATGCTTATCAACATTGAATTGCTTCATGTAATGATGAGCATGAACCTCTAACGTGCTATTAGCGTCCACATCCTTGCTTACTTCTCTTGCCTGCACAATCGCCAAGAGAATCAATCGTTGTTCTGTTGTGTCTAAATTATAGCTAGCATTGATTAACGCATTATCTTTCACTACGAGGTCATTTTTCACTGAGGTTTCCCCATGTAATTATCCAATTAGCATACATCAACAAACAGTGTAGGTACAAGGTGGGAAAATGTAGACTTAAAGGTGGGAAAACGTAGACTTATGGGTGGGAAAATGTAGACTTAAAGGTGGGAAAATGTAGACTTAAAGGTGGGAAAACGTAGACTTATCACCTCTGAAACGATTGCTATATAAGGCTTACAGAGGTCTTAAAAATAAAAAGATTAAAAGTATTTAAAAATAAAAAGATTACTGCTTCAAAATTTAAGAGAATTTCTTGTTTTACGAGTATCAATTTACAGTGATGAATCAGTATGAAGAATAACCATCGTTTAGGTGGGAAAATGTAGACTAATGCTGAATCGGCAGATAACAGAATTTCTCAAGTAATCATTTACACCACTTAAAAATGCAACTATATTGAATTCAAATTAGTTACAAATTACAAGTAAAATGATTCTATTAATTGGAAGCCAAAAAGGTGGATGTGGTAAATCAACAATAGCCATCAACATTGCAGCATATCTTGCTAAACATAACAAAGACATTGTGTTAGTTGATGCTGATCCTCAGCAAAGTTCAGCTAATTGGGTTAAAGACAGAGATGACACTAACTTACCTAAAGTGCATTGTGTTCAACGCTATGGCGACATCAAGAACACATTGAAAGACCTAGATAGCCGTTATGATTATGTGATTGTCGATGTTGCTGGACATGACAGCAAAGAGCTTAGAACAGCAATGTTAACGGCTCATTACCTGGTAGTGCCATTTAGGCCATCCCAATTCGACTTGGATACTCTACCTCATCTATCAGAAATGATTGATCAGGCGAAGTCCTTTAATGAGGAACTGAAGCCATTTGGACTACTAACATTGGCCCCAACAAATCCATCAGTATCTGAAGTACAGCAAGCGAACGATTATCTCGCTGACTTCCCATTGTTCACAGCGTTGTCATCCGTGATCCATGATCGCAAGGTTTATCGTGATGTCACTGCTGAAGGTAAAGGTGTTGTTGAATCCAATAACCCAAAAGCAATAGAAGAGTTTGAGGCATTCATGAAGGAACTTCTTGTATGATTAAGAAAAGGGAAATTACAAAGACGGCTCCTGATATAGAAGCCTTCATCAATGGAGCTAATGAGCAAACCACACCAAAGCTAGACCCTAAAGCTTCCAGAAAATTTAAGACGCATACGATTCCGATGAACGAGTATGAGTATAGGCTGTTGACTGAGTTGGCAGAGAAATATGGCCAAACTCACAATGGCATTATTAGATTTGCATTGAAGAAGTTAAAGGAAGAATGAAACTAAATAAAAATCAATTTGAAACTAATTTAGTTATAAATTAGTTTTAATATAGGGGCTGTACTAAGTTAATCTAGCACAGTCCCTATAAAAATTAATGGCTAATGATGTCGAGAATTTTCTTCCATAAAATCTCAACGACTTCTTCCTGACTTATCTCATGCAGGTAAACTTCTGAAATTTCTTGTTGAAGCCACTTTTCTAATTTCTCTTGATGTGCAGAATGACTAGAATATTCATTCAATCCAAAATGAGTGATCATCTTGTTCGATGAATTTTCAGAATCATAACTCATAAAATCATAAAGCTTCTGTAAAACAGATTTAATGACCTCTTTCTGAAAACCCTTCCGGATTTTTTCCTCTCGGTACATCAAGTCTAAGTTATTGTGGGCTGTATACACATTTGGCATAAATTTATCCTTGTAAAGTAAAGGATCACAAGAACTAGAGACAATGAGGATATAGATAACTTTACTTTCGATATCTACTATGAAAAAATCCCTACGCTAACCTATCAAGTGGCGTAGTTTATTGCCTCATATTCTTATGATCGTAATAAATGGGAAAAAGAGTTTTTAAAGCTCTTTTTTTTAAACCATTTTTTTGGTAACCAATATGGTTACCAAAAAAATTAACTTGTTTTATGAAGGTTGTCAATCATATAATCCGTACGAATAGCTATTTTTTTTGAGACACTTCAATGGATGAGTTTGTTGCATTCCCTTCTTTTAGCCATTTCTTTGAAAATAGCAACACGGGTATTTCTGATAAAGATTTTGAAAAAATAAAATATGAAATCAATGACTTTGATATCATTGTTGGGAATGAAATAAACTCTTTACATACACTTGTTTCACAATCTAAAGAGTTTGATTTGATTATTATAAAACCAGAGATCGATTTTTTTATTTTTGTGGGGCTCTTTAAAAACAAAGATTCTGTACTTAAACATTACCGTCAATATTTTGAATTATTGAGACAATTACTTACTGATAAAGGTAGTTTATATGTACATGTTTCCAACCTTCATCTAATGAGTGAATTCCAAGTAATATTAGATAAAGTTTTTGGCGAAGCTAGGTGTGTGAATCAAATTTTACTAAAAACCCATAATTCTTCATTTAAAGCATCAAAAGGCTTTACTAAAACAGCTCATGAGGTAATCCTTTTTTATACTAAAACAGATAACTTTATTTGGAATGATGTGATCCAGACAATCACAGATGATAATTTAGCTAAAAAGTTTCCTCATGTGGATGCACTGGGGCAATTTAGACTTATGCCTTTACATGTTCCTGGTGTGCGAAAACATGGTGAAACTGGTAGGCAATGGAGGGATATGAATCCACCCGAAGGTAAGCATTGGCGTTTTTCTCCAGAAAAAATGGATGAACTTGATCAACAGGGTCTTATTCATTGGTCCAGAACAGGCAATCCACGTTTAAAAGATTATGTTAAAAGTGATACCGGTGTTAGATATACAGACTATTGGGACTTAGCATCAGCAAAAAACTCAACATACCAAATTAAAAATCTGCAAAAAGCCTATGAGGTTATTATTAAATCCAGTACCAATGAAGATTCCCTAATATTGGATGCTTGCAGCTTTGATAGCGTCTGCTTGAATGCGGCAAATAACTTAAATAGAAAATGGATTGCAGTAACACCTAATATAGAGTCCTTTTTATTTACATTGCGTTATTTGGACAAAGACTTTTGCTCGAAAAATTTGGCAAGGGCTATTACAACTCCAGAATTTATCTCTAATGAGTTCGCTAATCCTAGCCCTGTGTATAAGGTACAAAATAAAAAATTCAAACATTTAAGTCTTTTAAATAACCTTAGAGTCATCTTAAGTGATTAAATTTGTAGGAAAAAACTTTGAGCTCTGAACGGCTCGGAGTAGGTCATTAAAAATCTTGGGACAGCTCAGTAATATTTTACTCACGGTTGCACTGCTTTTTATTGCTTGGGTGTGGTTGCTGCATTTTCCTTGGTCATGGGTATTGAAAACAACGATTGTGATGGAGATATTGGCTGTAACTTTTGTAGTGTTGTGCGAATATTCAGGTCGTGAGGTCGATGGAGCAAGTGGCTGGATTACCTTTGTTTATTTGATTTTACACGCCTATGCAGCAGTGATTTTAGGTGTAATGTGATTATTGGTTTGGTTGTGGCAGTATGTGATTGCTTAAATGTTCTGAATGAATCCTGTCTGTATTAAGCAGCACCCCATAAATTAGTTACATATTGGTTTTATTTTAGTTCTTAATTAGTTTCAAATAAGTTGCAATAAACAACTATCCAATCAGATGATACTGAGATAAAAAATGCCCATAAGCACAAATGTATTCATGGGCATATCATGCTTATTGGCATTACATCATTTATGAATGACGAGAGTTGGCATCATCATAGACGGCATTGTTTTCACGTCTGCCTACAGCAATCACGATGACAACTACCTCATCATCAACGACTTCATAAACCAGACGATAACCAATACAACGAAGTTTAATCTTGTAGCGGTTAGGATGTCCTGACAGCTTGTTTTTGGGAATACGAGGATTCTCCAAAACCTTGATCAACTTCTTCTTCAATGGTTGCTTAATGCTTGGATTCAGCTTGTTCCATTCTGCTAATGCTTCTTCTAAAAAGTCTAACTTATAGGTCATCAATATTTACTCGAACGCGTTTCTGATTCGCACGAGCATCTGCAATCTTATTCAGTTCCAAGTCTTCTAGTTGCTCTATCATCGTTTCATATAGATCAGCAGGAACACAGTAAAACGCTGGTGTATTACGATTGAGGATTGCTACAGGTTCACCTTTTCCTGCGAGCACTGTATCCATCGGACTCTTTTTGAGTTCAGTAATACTTGCAGTCATTCGCGCATGGATTAATTGAGTCATGGTTAAGTCTCTATAGAATAGTGTTTGGCGTCTGGGTGAATTACTACAAGTAATGCAGGAACAATAGCACACTTAAAAGCATGATTAAATGTACTTTTAAAAACTCTTACAAGAAACATAAATGAATACTAAAAGAGCAATAAATCTTTGAATGTGTAGTTGATTCGGCTAAAGGCAACTGCCTAGATAATGCTGCAATGGAGAGCTTCTTTGGAATACTAAAATCAGAGTGTTGCTATGGTGAGGAATTTAAATCAGTTGATGCGTTGGAGCGAAAGGTGACATGTTTATAGAGAATCTTAAATAACTAATTTCAAAATCATGCGATAACTCACCATCAAAAAAGCCCATTTTTAAAATGGGCTTTCTGAAAATCGCATATGCGATAACTTACAAATGAGTATAACTTTCAGTGGCTTGAAAGGATCTAAAAATCGCCTATACGATAACTCAAAAACCGCATTCGCGGTGACTCACACTGCTGCAAGCATTGTGTTGGGCATGGGTATTCTACAAACCGCATTCGCGGTGACTCACATACCCTGCTTAAGCTTGCCAATCACTTTATATCTATAAACCGCATTCGCGGTGACTCACCTTCACATGAGAGGTAATCACTTCAGATCCAATCTATAAACCGCATTCGCGGTGACTCACATATAACCATCCAAGCCGACTTTAAAAGACACTCTATAAACCGCATTCGCGGTGACTCACAACAATATTAAGAATATATGCTGTGATTAATTAATAATTTACAGTTTTTTATGCAAAAAATCAAAAAAAATTTAATGAACTAAAATTAAATATATTCAATAACTTGAATCATGAATTAAAAATTTAGGTGATTTTATAGAACTTTACTCGAAACTTACAAAGAAATTTTATGTGAATTTAGAGTACACCCTAAAGTAACACTTTAAAAGTTCATAAAACCATGTATCATTTAAATGATTTTTAATCATAAGTAACATGTAACTTTAATATTTAAGATTTATAACTTACGAAATTGTTCATTTTTATCCAATTGGGGTGTAAAAGAGTGAAAGGTCAAAAAGTAGGCTATGTCCGAGTCAGTTCAGCCGAGCAAAATACTGGACGTCAACTTGAGGGAATTGAAGTCGACCGGATTTTTGTTGACCGTGCTTCTGGTAAAAATACCGACCGACTGAAATTTCAAGAAATGTTGAACTATGTCCGGGAAGGGGACAGGGTAATTGTACATTCCATGGATCGTTTTGCACGCAGTCTAAAAGATTTGGTCACTGAAGTAGATAAACTGGTTAAAAGAGGGATCGCCATCCAGTTTGTAAAAGAAAATATTACATTCACTGCTCAATCCACCCCGATGGATAATTTAATGCTGCAACTGATGGGTGCTTTTGCACAGTTCGAACGTGAGATCATTTTAGAGCGGCAAAAGGAAGGAATTAAACTTGCCTCTGCTCAAGGGAAGTACAAAGGCCGGGTACATAAATTGAAGCCTGAGCAGGCTGAGGCTTTACGACAAGACTGGACTCAAGGAAAGTATTCATCCAAAGTTGATTTGGCAAAAGCATTTGGTATTAGCCGACAGGCTGTTTATCGATATTTAAAAAGAGAGTAGATGGAATTTGTCTAGGAGAGTGGTGGCAGTTCAAATTAGCATGTTAACGGCTTTGTTGCACAAACCTATCTGTAAAGGCTTTTTCAGCGATATAATTTTCAAATGAAGAAGCCTACACACAAAATCTACCGCACAACCAATTTGTCACTTACAAAAATAAAAGCTAGTTTACAAAAATAGAAGCTAGTCAAATATATAAAAATAGACTATTAATAACTCATAATTTCTTTTTTATAATAACCTTTATTAGAGTATATTCTGATATGACCTCTATTGACTCATTTCCTGATGATGAAATCGAACGAGTTGTCTACCTATATAGTTGTTTAAAGTTAAATTCGAGTTCTGAATCTGACAATATATTAATTGAAGTTCTACTTGTTGAGCTTGATGCGGCAAACCCTAATCGTTTAAATGTATCTGAAAATTCTTACAACAAATATGATGTCACTTTTCGAGATTTGGATACAGTACAAATTGGCACAATATGGAAAGGCCAAACACGAATAGAGGGAAGAAAATTCTCTTTTAATAACTGTCTGAGAACAGTTAATTTTGAGTTTGATTTTTCCATTAACGAACCAAAGATCATTAGATTTGATGCTAAGATTCCTGATTCAGACGAATACTACTTATATAATGAAAAAATATTCATTCCTAAAAATGAATACAGTGCAAATGTGCCTTTTAGATATTACCCATTTTTAATGAGTAAATATTGTATTTTAAAATCAAATGATAATATCGAAGTACTTACAAGTTGTATTCATTCACTCCATGCTTTTTATATCCCTGCAAGAAAGGACATTAGAGGCCATATCATCAATGAAAATTACAGTATTTCACATATAGTTGATTTATTTTTAGAAAAATATGAAATTCAAAATGTTGAAAATGTTGAAAATGTTGAAAAAATATCTGTTGTACTGAAAAAAAATATGGTTAAAACCATAGGAAAAGAAGCGATCACATTTTTGGCAAATCTAGCACTAAACAAAAACACCCAAGAAAAAGTGCTAAATATACGAAATTCGTTAAATGACATAAAACTCGATAAAACTGGAAAGCCATATCCATCTAGATTTCCTAGTGTAATTCCTCCGCATTCAACAACAATGAGCTTAACTGCCGAAGGTATTTGGCTTGAAAATGGAAAACGATTTTTAATTACACACGTATCTAAAGTTTCTCCTATTGCTGATTTTCCTATAGTAGCTTATGCACCTGTAACAGAATCAGAGGAACAGATAGAAACCATTGATAAAGATAAAGTTCATAGACAAGGTCGAAACAAAAAAAAACGCAATAACACTCGTATCAACACCCAAGAAGACCCATCTCACAACAGAGGTGAAAATAAAAAACAGACTGATATTTCAGTAGATTTTACTGACTTCGATATTGAGATTATTGAAGAAGTAATTGAAACTGAATCAAATATACAATATATTGAAAGTAAAGAAAAAAATGAAAATAAAGATGAAGAATCATCAGGCAACCGTTATGGCAATAGAAAGAATAAACCTACAAAATCTGAAAATTCAGAAAAAAAACCGAATAAACTAGATGTAGATGATCTTGCTCTTATATTTAGTAGTTTAAAAAACATTGAAGCTAAAAAAGATTCTACTAAATTAACTAAAGTATCTTGCATTGATCAAAGTGGAAATCTTTCAGACACCTTTTCACTTTTACAGATAAAGCCCATCGTTAAATTCCCTATTCATAATACTTGGATTAACGATGACGTTGGAAGATTACTTTTGTTTTTAAAGTTAGAGTTAGCCGAATTTCATGATCATCTTTACCTTATTGATATTAAGAAAAATAACAAAAATAATGAAGCATTTTGTTTTTTTCTATTTATTACCAAAGAGATGCTTAATGAAAAAAATATAACCATGATTTGTGAAGCAATTGAGGGGAAAAAAGGAACAAAAAAATGGTTCGATATTTGCAAGACTAACTTCAATCAAAAAAGAGCCATGAAGCACATGCATACTGACCAAGCTGATTGGGTTGCAAGTTTTAATAAAATTTTCAAAATATTAATAAAAAAGAAAAAATTATAAATAGAGAATTAAATTTACTAAAATATGCTTCGTATTTATTGAAGAATTACGAAGCAGCTTGTTTTAAAACTTCTACTTCAAAATGATCCATTAGCTTCTTTATTACTTCTTTTTAAATAGATAACTCATATAAAGAATAGTATGAAATATATCTAAAACTTCCAACAGGTTTCTCAATCAACCAATATTAATAAAGTTATTATAAAACAATAATTTAGCTTAACAAAATCAAGTGTTTATTATTAATAATAGTTTCAGCCAAATTAAAATTACTTCCCATTTAACAGTTTTCTCCACACAATCTCCACATAACATTAGCAATTCATAAACACTGCTATTTCAAAATAGTAGCATCTAAAACTCTCTCTGAAAAAACATGCAAACATGTCATCATTTAATAAGTTCAATACTTATTACAACTGTACTTTTGATCGGCTGTACACAATCCAAAGATGCTGAACAGTCCGCAGCAGAAATGCCGCCGGTGGTGGTCAGTACCATCACTGTATTACCGCAATCTATGAATGTAATTGAAAATCTTCCCGGCCGTGTTACAGCTTACCGGATTGCTGAAATTCGTCCGCAAGTAGGTGGAATTGTTGATAAAGTGCTTTTTAAACAAGGCTCTTATGTGCAAGCAGGTCAACCACTTTTTAAATTAAATTCTGAAATCTTTCAGGCAGATGTAAAAAGCAATCAAGCTACTTTAAACCGTGCACAAGCTGAGGTGACACGTTTGCAGGTGCTGTTAAAACGCTACACTGAATTGGTAAAAGTAAATGCGGTTAGTCAGCAGGAATACAACAATACGGAAGCAGATTATAAAAAAGCAAAAGCCGATGTGGCGCAAATGCAAGCTATGTTAAGTAGACAGCAGCTCAATCTTAAATATGCCACTGTCACAGCACCCATCTCAGGAACGATTGGTGAAATCTTAGTGACTGAAGGTGCATTGGTTGGTCAAGGCGATAGCAATGCGATGGCCGTAATACAACAGATTAATAAAGTCTACGTCGATGTAAAGCAATCAATTAGTGATTATGAAAAGCTACAGGAAGCTTTGCAGCAAGGTGACGTGTCAAACATCAAACATACGGTTGAAATCCTGAATAGTCAGGGTAAACCTTATAATGTCACAGGTGAAATCCTATTTTCAGATACTAAAGTTGATCCTGACACGGGTGATGTCACGATTCGTATTCTAGTCAATAATCAAAATCAAAAACTTTTGCCAGGCATGTATGTTCGAGTCAATATGAGCCGAGCTCAAGTTGAAAATGCGCTGTTAGTACCTGAACAAGCGATTCAACATGATATTAATGGTAAAGCCAATGTTACGATTGTTAATCAAAAAGGTTTAGCGCAAAGCAAGCCTATTCAGCTTGGTCAACGTTATCAAAATAGCTATGTAGTAACACAAGGATTACAAGCAGGCGAAAAAGTTATTGTTGAAGGCGCTGATCGTATACAGCCTGAGCAAAAACTAAAAATTAAGCAGTGGCAACCTACAAATACTCAGGAAAGTGGAGGCAAGAAATAATGTCTCAATTTTTCATTAAGCGTCCTGTTTTTGCATGGGTGATCGCTTTATTTATTATTTTGTTAGGTGTACTCAGTATTCCCAAGTTACCTATTGCAAGATTTCCGAGTGTTGCGCCACCACAGATCAGTATTACTGCAATCTATCCAGGTGCTACCCCAAAGACACTGAATGATAGTGTTGTGACATTGATTGAGCGGGAAATGTCAGGTGTCAAGAACTTACTGTATTACAGTTCAAGTTCGGATAGTTCTGGAGAAGCAACAATCACCGCAACCTTTAAACCAGGCACAGATGTAGAACTGGCACAAGTTGATGTACAAAACAAAATTAAAGCCATTGAGTCGCGCCTACCCCAAACAGTTCGACAACAGGGGCTGATGGTTGATGCTGCATCATCTGGTTTTTTAATGATGGTGGGGTTGAGTTCACCAAATGGCAAATATAGTGAAATTGATGTCAGTGACTATATGACTCGCTATGTAATTGAAGAATTAAAACGGGTCGAAGGTGTTGGTAAAGTCCAAAACTTTGGTGCTGAGAAAGCCATGCGAATTTGGGTCGATCCAGACCGCTTGGTCTCTTATGGATTGAGTATTCAAGATGTGAATACAGCCATCCAAAACCAAAACTTGCCGATATCACCGGGTCGTATTGGTGATGTTCCTGCGTTGAAGGGGCAACAAATCACCATTCCTTTGACTGCTCAAGGTCAATTAGAAACTGTAGAGCAATTCAAGAACATTAGTTTACGTGCTCAACAAAATGGTGCCATTGTTCGATTATCGGATGTTGCTCGTGTCGAAATTGGTGCGCAAATGTATAACTTTGCGATTTTAGAAAATGGTAAAGCCTCTACAGCTGTGGCGATACAAATGAGTCCTGGTGCCAATGCTGTTAAGACTGCAGAGGGTGTAAAAGCAAAAATTGAACAATTAAGTCTAGCATTGCCTGATGGTATGAAATTCTCTATACCTTACGACACTGCACCTTTTGTAAAAGTTTCGATTGAAAAAGTAATCATGACATTGCTTGAAGCTATGGCTTTAGTTTTTATTGTCATGTTTATTTTCTTACATAATGTTCGATACACCTTAATTCCAGCGATCGTTGCACCGATTGCATTGCTTGGCACATTTTCAGTCATGCTACTTGCAGGTTTTTCGATTAATGTGCTGACCATGTTCGGCATGGTGCTTGCGATTGGGATTATTGTCGATGATGCGATTGTGGTCATTGAGAATGTTGAACGAATTATGGCGACAGAAAGTTTATCTCCAGTTGAAGCCACATCTAAAGCCATGAAGGAAATTACCAATCCGATTATTGGTATTACCTTAGTGTTAGCCGCTGTATTCTTGCCGATGGCATTGGCGTCAGGCTCGGTGGGGATTATCTATCGCCAATTCACCATTACCATGTCAGTTTCCATTTTATTCTCAGCTTTCCTTGCATTGACATTAACCCCTGCGTTATGTGCAACAATGTTAAAACCGATTGATCAAGACCATCAGAAAAAAGGTGTTTTTGCATGGTTTGATCGCAGTTTTGAGAAGCTGAACAATCGCTACGAACGTAGTTTATTTAAAGTAATTAAACATAAAACCCTCGCAATGTTATGTTTCTTAGGCATTGTCATTGTGCTGATTTTTAGTTTTAAACACGTTCCGACTGCGTTTATGCCAGAAGAAGATCAGGGGTGGTTTATGACTTCAATTCAGCTTCCTGCGGATGCAACTCAAGAACGTACCCGTAAAGTCGTTGCTGAGTTTCAAAATCATTTAGACCAAGAAACGGGTATTAAAGACAATATGGCAGTCTTAGGTTTTGGTTTTAGTGGTTCTGGTCAGAATACAGCGATGTATTTTACTAATCTATTGCCATTCGAAGAGCGTACTATTACGGCACAAGAAGTCGTGAATAATGCAAATATAGCGATGGCTGAAAGTTCAGAAGGTCAAACCATGTCTGTGTTACCACCAGCCATTGATGAATTAGGTAACTCATCTGGTTTTTCACTGAGATTATTAGATCGTGGCAATATTGGCATGCCTGCTTTAAGAGAAGCGCAAGATCAGCTTTTAGCATTAGCAGCACAAAGTAAAATCGTGGCGGAGGTCTATCCTGAAGGTTTGCCAGATGGCAGTTCTGTACAGCTTAAAATTGATAGAGATAAATTGCAGGCATTAGGTGTTAATTTCAGTGATGTGACCGATATTATTTCAACCTCAATGGGTTCGATGTACATCAATGACTTTCCAAATCAAGACCGCATGCAGCAAGTCATAGTGCAGCTTGATTCCAAATCACGCATGAGTATTGAAGATATTCTTCAGATTAAAGTGAACAGTCAAAGCGGTAAATTGGTTTCAATGTCTGAAATAATTACACCCATTTGGCAACATTCACCACAACAATACAATCGTTACAACGGTCGTCCATCATTGAGTATTTCTGGCAGTCCAGCAGCAGGTGTATCTTCAGGACAAGCCATGACTGAGATGGAAAATTTGATTAAACAGCTTCCGAAAGGTGTGGGTTATGAGTGGACTGGGATTTCTCTAGAAGAAAAACAGTCGGAATCACAAACCTTGTTTTTATTACTGTTGTCGATGTTAGTCGTTTTCCTTGTCTTGGCAGCACTTTATGAAAGCTGGTCAATTCCATTCTCTGTGATGCTAGTTGTCCCTCTAGGGTTGATTGGCGCCTTTTTAGCAGTAATGTTACGTGGTATGCCAAATGATATTTTCTTTAAGGTCGGCATGATCACGATTATTGGTCTATCTGCAAAGAATGCCATTTTGATTGTTGAGTTTGCAAAAGCATTAAGAGAAGAAGGAATGGGTTTAGTGGAGGCAACCGTTGCAGCCGCTAAATTGCGCTTACGTCCAATCCTAATGACATCTTTGGCATTTACCTGTGGCGTTATTCCTTTAGTCATTGCCAGTGGCGCTAGTTCTGAAACTCAAAAAGCGATTGGTACAGGCGTCTTTGGCGGCATGATCAGCGCAACAATTCTAGCTGTTATTTTTGTACCGATTTTCTTTATTGTCGTCATGAGCATGGTTGAGAAATTCTCGAAACGTAAAGCGGCACATTAAGCATCAAAACTGAGAATAAAAGCTAAATATAAAAGCTGTGGGTTAACGAGTTTAGCCCACAACAAATCTTTCATTTACATCTTTATTTCAGAATTGATTTAATAAACCATCAATATAGGTTTGATCATGAAAGCTACGAATCTTGATCCGAAACGCTGGTGGATATTGCTCGCTGTCGTGCTTGCATTTCTGCCGATTGTGATTGATATGACTGTACTGCATGTTGCGGTTCCATCATTAACCCAATCATTGAGTGCCTCAAGCAACCAAGTCTTATGGATTATTGATATTTATCCATTACTTATGGCTGGACTTTTAGTTCCGATGGGAACTTTGGCTGATCGTGTCGGCAATCGTAAGATTCTGCTGATTGGCTTGGTTATATTTGGAATTGCCTCAGTCCTTGCGGCATTTTCCCAAACGGCTTCTATGCTGATTGCCGCACGTGCTTTATTAGCATTAGGCGGTGCCATGATTATGCCCTGTGTATTGGGTATTATTCGCAGAACCTTCGAAGACAGTCGCGAACGTGCCATTGCGCTGGGTATTTGGGGCACAATCGGATCAGCCGGTGCCGCCATTGGACCGCTCATTGGTGGTGGATTGTTAGAATATTTCTGGTGGGGTTCAGTTTTCCTCATTAATGTCCCAATCATGTTAGTTGTCGCCCCAATGTGCTATTTCTTATTATCCAAAAATGAAGCTGTAACCTCTGGACATTGGGCATTTGGTCAGGCGCTATTGCTAATTTTCGGTTTGGTTTCATTTGTATATGCGCTCAAAGCAGGCTTAGGCGGTAAACAGTCGTTGTTAATTGTCCTTCCTTTAGTCATTTTTTCTATTGGATTATTAACCATATTTGTACGCAAACAGCTGAATTCTCCTCAACCGATGCTAGATCTTTCACTATTTTCACGCCCTGCTATTTTAGCAGGCATTATTATGGCAATGGTTGCTGCAGGCGCTTTGGCAGGTGTGGAATTAACCTTAGCGATGGAGCTGCAATATGTCATTCGTTTAACACCACTACAAGCTGGTCTTTTTATGGTTCCGATTATGGTTGCTGCTGCTATTGGTGGGCCTATTGCTGGATTTTTATCTAATAAATTCGGACTGCGTCTAGTTGCAACATTTTCATTAATATTGGCAGCAATTGCGTTGATCAGTTTGAGTTATTCAGATTTTCATCATCCGGGAATTATTGTTCCCTTTATTTTAGCTTCAATTGGACTCACTCTAAGTATCGGTTTAACAGCTTCATCCATTGCGATCATGGGCTCAGTACCTGCAGAAAAGGGCGGTGCGGCAGGTTCACTTGAAAGTACAGGTTATGAACTGGGTACAGGACTAGGTATTACTTTATTTGGTGTTTTCATGGCCTATATATTTGGCAGTCATCTTCAAGTGCCGTCAGATTTAACTGCTGTTTTAGCAGAAAAAGCCAGACTATCGATTGGTGATACCTATTTAGTGGCTAGCCAGTTACCCGTTGAACAAGGTACAGCATTGATTAACGCAGGTAAAATTGCCTTCAGTTCAGCTCATGTTAATTTATTATTAACAGCAGGGATTATCATCGGCATACTCTCCATTGTGGTATTTTTTATGCTAGCGAAATATCGAGATGAGAATTCATTGTAATGAAATTTATTTGAGGATCATCAAACAGAATGGTTAAGTTCAGACATCAATTTATCTTAAATTTATGGTTTAAATGAAGCCGTATTGATCTGAACTTAACACATTATAAATGAGTTGATGTCTTACGATTTATACGATTTAGTTGAATAGTAAAACAGCTGCCACCTAAGTTTTTGGATTTAGAATAATAAATATGACCTTGGTGTGCTTCAATAATTGCATCAATCACTGCCAAGCCTAATCCAGTACCGCCATCTAGACGTGATCTAGAGTCTTCCAGACGATAGAATGGCTTGAACAGATGTGCAAGATGCGATTCATCAATACCAGGACCTTCATCTTCAAACATTAATAGCCAATGTTCTGCTGTGGCCATCGTTGTAATATTGATTTGTCCAGCATTCGAATATCTTAGAAAATTAGAAAATAATGCAATAAAGACTTGTTCCATCCTTCTTATATCAACGCAAACCAATTTATCCGTCAAATTTAAAATAATAGTTAAACCTTTAACCTGAAACCGTTCATTAAACATCTGCAGACATTTTTCAATACTATCTTTTAAATTGGTCTTTTCTAGTTCTAAACGTAATTGTTTATTTTCAATAAGTGTCAGTGTCCGTAAATCTTCCACAAGGTAAGATAAGCCTTCGACTTGGTTCAATAAGCTTAGGTGTAAAGCTTGATCGGCAATAAATATACCATCGACAATACCTTGCAAGCGACCTTGTAATATTGTCACAGGTGTTCGTAATTCATGTGCAATTGCAGCATTCCAAACAGTTGAATTCTTAACTGATACTTCAAGTTGGTTTGACATTTCATTGAAGTTCTCAATAAGGGACTTGATTTCATGTGGAATATCATGATGTGGCTGTTTAATTCTGAGTGCTAAATTACCTTGTTGAATTTGTTGAATAACATCTGCTAAATCACTAATTGGCTGTGTATAGCGTTTTCCATATTTAAAGGCGAGGATAGTAGAAAGAAAAAAGCCTGTTAATAGCACTAAAAACAGCCAGATAAAGTCAACAGAGGTAACTGAAAATTCATTTGAATTAATAACTTGCGTATTTAGAAAACCTATTTTTATCGCCCAGCTATAAACAAAATAGCCAATCATGAAAGATAACAGCGTAATGCCTAAATTGAGTAGGCTCATCATGATAATAAACTGGAAGTTAATTCCAACTGAATTTTTAAAAAAGTTAAATTTCATGATTTTGATCTAAGCGATACCCCACGCCACGGACATTGATTAATAAACCATTTACATAATTTTCTTCAAGTTTTTTGCGTAATTTGCTGATATGGCTATCTACAGTGCGATCTAAAGCATCACTTTCAGGCATACAGTTTTGGATCAATTCATTGCGTGTAAAGACTTTATTTGGTGTTTTTGCCATCAAAACCAGTATCTTATACTCAGTTAACGTAAGGTTGAGCAGCTGATTTCTTTGACCATTTGAAATGTAAACTTGATGATGATCTGGATTAATTTCAATATTTTTATAACGAATAATATTAGTTATTTCCGTATTTTGGCTTGTACTTCGTCTAAGTACGGCTTGTATTCGCGCAATCACTTCATTTGGGTTAAATGGTTTAATAATAAAATCATCAGCACCCATTTTTAGCCCCATGATCTTATTCACTTGATCATCTAAGGCAGTCAGCATAATGACAGGTAAATGACTTGTTTGACGGATGATTTGTAGAATTTCCCAGCCATTTAGTTTGGGTAATTTAATATCAAGGAGAATCAGGTCTATAGAGTTGGCTTTTAAGCACTCTAAAGCTTGTTGTCCATCCAATGCACGGATGACCTTCATGTTTTCATTTTTTATGTATTTTTCAAGAATGTCACCAATATCATAATCATCTTCTACAACGAGAATTACGCTATTTTCAAAGCTATGTTGTAAGTTCTGATACATACAAGTTATTCGGATAAAATCTTGGTAAGTAAATAGTTTAACAGTTTGAATTGTAAATTTCAGAATAACTGAATTCTACTTCTGCTTACCCAATACATTGAGAAAAATGTACCTGAGCTTCAATTACTCACTAGGTTTCTCATCTTTTTTCTTCTGAATCAAATCCCATATAGAGAAATCAGGCTTAGCTTTATCAGAATGTTCCGCAGGGTTAACTTTAAATGCTTCAAGATTGATTTCTAAAAGTTTTAATTTAAGCTCCTCTGAACCAGTAACTCCTAACTTTTCAAGCTCTTGAATTTCTGTTTTGTACCGTTCATAAGATTTAGCCAATGCTTCTTTATGAGAATATTCTTGCTCTAATTTAGAAAAACGATTTAAATTTATATTCGCAATTGTTGCAATCCAAATCAAAGGTGCGTTGATCAATAATTTGAATAAGAATGTATCCCACTTCATATTCAAAAAATCTGATTTATCAAACAAATAAAAATTAAATCCAAAAATTGCTAATACAACTAATACGGTAATCCCCCCTAAAAATAAAAGGATCTAAAAGTAGAATTTTCTCTTAAGATACGAGCAGGAGATTCTGCATGAAAACATCTAAATTTACTGACAGCCAGATCATGTCCATTTTAAAACAGGCGGAGTCTGGCACACCTGTAGCCACCCTTTGTCGTGAACATGGCATGAGTAATGCCACGTTTTATAAATGGCGTGCCAGATATGGCGGTATGGATACCTCATTGATGGCTCGACTGAAAGAGCTGGAAGCAGAAAATACCAGACTAAAAAAAATGGGCACTGTTGCAAATAACCACGAATGGTAAGCTGAAGACTGTTTTAGCTAAAGGTGCAGCATATGAATCCTTTCCATGGTCGGCATTTTCAGGGCGAAATCATTCTTTGGGCTGTGCGCTGGTATTGTAAATATGGCATTAGCTATCGTGAACTGCAGGAAATGCTGGCCGAACGGGGTGTGAATGTTGATCACACGACTATTTACCGTTGGGTTCAACGTTATGCTCCTGAAATAGAAAAACGTTTACGCTGGTATTGGCGTAATCCTACAGATCTGAGCTCGTGGCATATTGATGAAACCTATGTAAAAGTGAATGGACGATGGTCTTATCTGTATCGTGCAGTCGATCAACGTGGCGATACCATTGATTTTTATCTTTCTTCTAGACGTAATACCAAA
>NZ_VPEY01000034.1:0-19170 GCF_013416935.1 Acinetobacter sp. YH1901141
AATTTCAAATTGTGCAGCTACTGCTCGAATAGAATAACCTTCCTCAAGCTTAGCTAAAATTTTACGTCTAAAATGTTCTGAATAACTCATTGCACCATTGTATTGGTTTTATAATGATTTGACTATAAAAATCATCGTGTTGTAGCGTATTTTGAACTGTTTAGACTATGTTAGGTGAGCGCGATGCCTTCTAAGCTTGACCAATCACCAATAAACTCACGAATTTGCTGCTCTGGCACTTCTTCATGCGCAGGATAAAACCATTTCACCAATTGCTCAGCCACACTCGGATGATATTGCAACTGAAAATGGTTCAGACCATAGAACACAGCTTTGTGCGATTCAGGCAGTTTTAATTGAAAACGTGGGTTAGGATGTTCCCCCAAAGCACTTTTTATACTGACTAAATAATCGCCAATGACTTTGCGGGTCAGGTTCTGCTTTTTCTCAAACTCAATGCTGCCTGCCACGAAATAAGCATTAATATGGGTCGGCAAAGGTGCAGGTTTGCGGTTGTCATCGACCTGTCCAATTCGTGCCTGATTATGTTCCCAGTCATCATCTCGCACACTGCCATAGCGCAAATCTAAAATGCCGTTGCTGCGAATGTTGACCAAATGCCCGACAATTTTCACAATAGGAAAGCGACCTAATTTTTCCTGTAAATGGAAACCAAAACGCTCCAAAACAGCCCCATGATGTGGTGAACCCAAGCAGACCAGATTTTCGACCAAGTGAATCCAGTGCTGCAAATTTTGCTTACCGTAAAACAGCGCACTGCGCGACACCAAGCCACCCATGCTGTGCCCAATTAAATCAATACTGGTAATTTTAGGATGACGCTGAATTAAATCATCTAAGGTATTGGCAAGACTGCGGCCATTGGCAGAAATGCGACGCCCTGTATTGTAATTCAGATATAACATGGTGTTATGGTCACGTTGTGCCAGTAATTTTTCACCAAAACCACCAAATTGGTGTGTAGTCCAATCGAGGTGATTGCGGCATAAACCGTGCACAAAAATTACCACACGTCCAGACAAATCGCCTTGTTGGACTTCGCCATAATGGTCATAGAGCACCATAGGTAAGGCGAGCGGATTTTGCTGTTCGAGTAGATAATCTCCCAGTACGCCATTCAGTACACCGACTAAAAAATGCAGGCTTGGCGTGAGTGCTTTGTCATGTAAGTTGGGAAATTGCGCAATGATTTGACGTAAACCTGGTGCAACAAAGTGATAGCCGTATTGTTGTAAGCTGTGGAAGGCAAACTTATACAACTTTTGAAAAGTTGCGGTTTTTTGAAACTTTTGCGAGCGTTGTTCGCTCATGCCAAATACGCTGAGCAAAACTTCACGCTGAATGGTTTGAATCACTTCGCTCATCACGGCATTCAGGCGCGTGCTGACCAACTGTGCCAAGCCTTCTAGGATATCGGCCTGACTTGGAGGTGTACGATCCCATCTACAATACGTTTCATGCAGCGGTGTTAAACTTGGCATACTGTGTTGCCCCTTGTGTTCCCATATACCGAACGCTTTATTTTTACTTGGGTTCGCGGTATAAACTCAAGGGTCTGCTGGCATTTCATGAATTTACAGAACTGCAAATTTTTAGATGAATTGTCACCAAACCCGATACTTTTATTTTATCGTGTTCATCTTGAACTACTTGTAAAATACCGATGACTGCCAAGATGTTCGCATCTTTTTGTCTAACAATTGCATTTTTCCATGAAAATTAAATTAAAAACGCAAAATAAGTGCTGTATCAGCCAAAAATTGAATGGTGTTGCTCAGAAATGTCGCGCATGAATTTAATTTATTTACATGGTTTTCAAAGTAGTCCTTTGTCCATGAAAGGGCAGCTATTGTATGCCTATGTGCAGCAGCATCGCCCTGATATTCAGATGCATTTGCCCGATTTAAATGCTCCACCTTTAGCGGTTTTGGCAAACGTATCGGCATTGATTCGACGTTTGCCCAATGTGGCATTGGTGGGCAGCAGTCTAGGCGGCTTTTATGCGACACAACTGGTCGCACAGCATCATGTGCCTGCTGTTGTGATTAACCCTGCTATGCGACCATGGCAATTGTTTCAGGACTTGTTTGGCGATGTGCTGCCCTATGTGGTACATCCGAACTGGAGCTTAACTGCAGCGCAATTGGATGACTTAGCAGACATTGCGTTGCCAGTTGCGCAAGATGCAGACAAAATATTGGTGTTATTGCAACAAGGCGATGAAGTTTTGGATTATCGTGAAGCGCAGCGTTATTATAGTGCTGCCTCACCTTCGGCCATGATCATGACTGAAGCGCACGGCAATCATGCCATGGATAATTTTGCAGACAAAATTCCGATGTTACTGCAATTTTTATCGGATTCCCTAGCTTAAGGAAACAGTACAACGTGTCTCAATATACCGCTCAATCTCTTGAAGTTTTATCTGGTTTAGATCCAGTACGTCGTCGTCCGGGCATGTATACCGACACCACACGTCCAAACCATTTGGCGCAAGAAGTTATTGATAATGCGGTGGATGAAGCACTTGCAGGGCATGCCAATAAAATTACCGTAAAAGTCTATAAAGATGGCTCTTTGTCGGTAGAAGACAATGGCCGTGGTATGCCTGTCGATATTCACCCAGAATACGGGCAAAGCGGGATTGAAATTATTCTGACCAAGCTGCATGCAGGCGGTAAGTTCAGCACCGACAACTACCAATTTTCGGGCGGTTTGCACGGGGTCGGTATTTCTGTAGTGAATGCCTTGTCCAGTCGGGTTGAAGTGACCGTACAGCGTCAGGGCAACCTGTATAAAATGGCTTTTGATCAGGGCGAAGCTGCTGCACCTTTAGAAGTCTTGGAAGGCAAAGCCCCAAAACGTGCTTCGGGTACGTTGGTACATTTCTGGCCTGAAGCTAAATATTTCGATTCACCTAAATTTGCGCTAAAAGCCTTAAAACACAATTTAAAAGCCAAAGCGGTACTAGCTGCAGGTTTAGAAATTCATTACATTGATGAAATTAACGATGAAAAAATTGTCTGGCAGTTTGAAAATGGTCTAGTCGACTATTTGATGGATGAGCTGGAAGATCGAGAGATTGTACCTGCCCCTGCTTTTGTGGCGACAGGTGAGGCAGAGCGTGCCAGTGCAGAGTTTGCAATTTGCTGGAATGTAGAAGGCGGCGAGCAAATTCAAGAAAGTTATGTCAACTTGATTCCGACTGCGCAAGGCGGTACGCATGTCAATGGACTACGTTCTGGTGTGACCGATGCGTTACGTGAATTCTGTGAATTACGCAATTTATTGCCGCGTAATTTAAAGCTATCTGCCGAAGATGTTTGGGATGGGGTCAACTACATTTTATCGTTAAAGTTCCAAGAACCGCAGTTTTCAGGGCAGACCAAAGAGCGTTTATCGAGCCGTGAAGCGGCAAGCATTATGCAGAATATTGCCAAAGATGCCTTTGCCTTGTGGTTAAACCAAAACTCTGACATTGCCATGCAGCTGGCAGAAATGGCAATTTCCAAAGCAGGTCGTCGTTTAAAAGCAGCGAAAAAAGTAGAACGTAAAAAAATTGTTTCAGGCCCAGCCTTGCCGGGTAAATTGGCAGATTGCGTGGGACAAACCCGTGAAGAATCGGAACTGTTTATTGTCGAAGGTGATTCCGCAGGTGGTTCTGCCAAACAAGCACGTGATAAAAACTTTCAGGCGATCATGCCAATTCGCGGAAAAATTTTAAATACGTGGGAAGTATCTTCGGACGAGGTTTTGGGTTCGCAGGAAGTACACGATATTGCAATTGCGATTGGGGTTGACCCGGGCAGTGATGATTTATCTGAATTGCGTTATGGTAAGGTTTGTATTTTGGCCGATGCCGACTCAGATGGTTTACACATTGCCACTTTGCTGTGTGCTTTATTCGTGAAACATTTCCCAAGTTTGGTGGAAGATGGGCATTTATACGTCGCCATGCCGCCGTTATTCCGTATTGATGACGGTAAAGATGTGCATTATGCGCTAGATGAAGATGAGCTAGAAAATACGCTGAAAAAAGCCAAAACCAAAAATCCGCAAATTACCCGATTTAAAGGTTTGGGTGAAATGAATGCCAGTCAGTTACGTGAAACCACGATGGATCCAAATACACGCCGTTTGGTGCAACTCGATTTGGATGATAGTCATTTTACCGCAGGTTTATTGGATAAATTGCTGGCTAAAAAACGCTCTGCAGACCGTAAAGTGTGGTTAGAGCAAAAAGGTAATTTAGCCGATTTGGCGGTTTAAGCTGATTTAATTTAGAAAAAGCATCCATTATTTCAAAAAAGTAATGGATGCTTTTTATTGTAATTTTGATTGGTGTTTATAATTCAATATTTTCAGGCCATAAAAAATATCCACCATATTGACTGGTTTTAAATTCTGCACCTACGTCTTTGCCTTGTTGAGTGAGTGTGTGCTTTCCAGCATCATTGATATTTAATAAGCCTTTTTCGGTAAAATGAGCCAACAATTCATTGGTTTTCATTTTATGTTTTGCTGCAAGTTTAGATGATGTTAATTTACCAACATTATTGTCATTGGTTTCTTCAACAGATTCATTTATTGGTTCGGCTTTCACTTCATCTAAACTAATTCTAACTTCATCACTAATACGAATAATACGTTGCGCTTCTTCATAAGCATCTTTAAAGACATCTTGATCTTCATATTTGCGAATCAAAATGCCCATTTCGTTATTATTAATTTGGCTAAATTCATAAAGATTTAGACTAGAAATAATACATTCAGATTCATTGAGATAGCATTTAGCATGTAAGTTTTTACAAAAACTGAGCCGAACAAAATCAAGTTTTTGCATCCATTTTATTTCATCAGGATGTAAATCGCTTTTTCCATAAACGATTCGAATATCAATTTTGAGTCGATCTTTATCTTCAAGTAACTCTTTAATACGGTCATTTAAACGTAAATATAGGCTAATTAAAATTAACCTTTCTTTGGCATTTTTTATCAGTTCTTCTAAGAAAAAATTGGTCGCGCTCGTATTTAAAAACTTAGCCATTTAACCCTCCTCATTGTGTCTAAATTATTATGTCCTGAGTATAGCGAATTTATTTAGGTAATGATTTGATGATTAAAAATATTCTAAAATTGAGGCGAAAAAATGGAGCATCTTGTGCTCCATTTTTTATTGATCCTTAACTAAAGAACCAATATACAAATAATGAAATAATAAATACGCACATGACGTTCAACACCATGCCCACACTCATCATTTCACTTTGTTTAATTTGACCTGTACCAAATACAATCGCATTTGGTGGCGTTGCCACAGGTAACATAAAGGCACACGATGCACCAATACCAATAATCACCACTAAAATTTCTTTTGGAATACCCATTTGGTCTGCAATTGCAGCAAATACAGGGACCAATAACGCAGCAGACGCCGTATTACTGGTAAATTCAGTTAAGAAAATAATGAAGATGGTCACCGCAAAAATCACCACCAGTGGAGAGGTATCCCCAAAGGTATTGGCAAGGGTTTGACCCAATACCAAAGATGCGCCTGAATCTTTTAAGATCGCACTGAGAGTTAAACCACCACCAAACAGTAATAACACGCCCCAATCGGTATTTTCAGCCACTTGCTTCCAAGACGCAGTACCTAGCATAACCACTAAACATGCAGCAGTTAATGCAGTCCATGTATCGGGTTGGCTAATGCCGAAGGTTTCGCTAAGTTTCTTGCCGAAAATCCACGCCACTGCAGTACATACGAATAAAATCATCGTTGCAACACGGGTTTTGGTCCAAGGAATCACTTCAGTTTCAAAATGAATTTTTTGATTTAAATTTGGACGCAATACCAAATATAAGCTGACCAACATCGCTGGTAGCAAAATCAGCATCATTGGTAAACCAATTTTCATCCAGTCAGCAAAGTCATAGTCTAATGCTTTGGCTGCAATAGCGTTTGGTGGCGAACCCACCAACGTACCCAAACCACCTAAACTGGCAGAGTAGGCAATCCCCAATAAAATGAAAACGAAGGTTTTACGCTCTTTGGTGGCATCGAGGTGTGATAACAAACCCAGCGCCAACGGTAACATCATCGCCGCCGTGGCTGTGTTGGAAATCCACATCGACAACGCAGCAGTGACGATAAAAATAGATAAAACCGAAATCCCCAAGTGACCGCCCGACATGGAAATAATCCACATCGCAATTTTACGATCCAGTTTCTGAATGTGCAGTGCAGTCGCTAAAGCAAAACCACCAAAGAACAGGAAAATAACAGGATCGGCAAAAGTCGCCAATGCCTTGCTGGTGCTAATTGGCTCAAGCACTTTGCTGGCATTTTCTACAGGCATGCCCAAAATTACGGCAAGCACCGGCACCAAAAGCGCGGTAATGGTAATGTGTACAGCTTCGGTGAGCCATAAAATACCAATAAAAAGCAACAGACTTAGACCCTTATTTGCATTTTCATCATAGGGCAAGACATTGTATAAACCGAAAGAGAGCAGGGCTGCAATTGCAACAATCACCCAGGTCTTGATCAGTTCTTTTCGCTTAATATTGGTTGGCACTTCTATATGGTTATTTTCCATAGAAGTTCACTCCGTCAAAAGGAATTAAAAGAAAAGAGGGAAGATTGGTCGATGCAAACGACCGAAGCAGTCTGAATAGACTGTTTTTTAAGCTGGTCTTAATTATAGGTGTAAATAATTATTTAAGCCAAAAAAAATCTAAATAATTTTCCATTTGTTATGTTTATTGGTCTGATTTATATCAATAAAGCAGGTGATGTTTGGATGATGAATAATCCTTGAGCAATCGCGTAAAGTGCCATAAAACCCAATAACGTAAATACAATCTGCTTAAATAATGTCTGGGAAATTTGTTTACGAATCAGACTGCCGATATACACCATCAGCATAGAGATGATGCAAATCAGGGCTAAAACTTTTAATTGTATGTGGCTAAACTGTTGAATTACTGGATATAAAACTGCCAATTGAATGAGTTTGGAAATAATAAAGTTTAAGTTGCTAATCACCACAATATCGGTTTTGCTGTGTTGAGTGCTGAGTAAATACATCATTAGAAATGGTGCCATGGCATTGGTCGCACCACCAATCACACCTGCCAGCAAACCAAAAATCAGCATATTTTTGAGTGAGGCAGAAATTTGCAAAGGACGTTGTCGAAATTGATCGGCCACGTACAATAAAATCAGTACGCCCATTGCCAATTTTAAATAACCTTCGTTCAGAATGAGCAGCAAACTGACGCCCAAATAGCTGCCAATCAGCGCACTGAAGATTAAACCCCAATATTTTTTGCAGTAGCCATATAAACTGCTGAATATAGATTGTGTGGCATCGCCCCGCAGCATGTAGATATTGAGAAGCAAACAGGGAATCAGAACCAAAGCAACCGCAGTACTGAGTGGATATAACATCGCCACCGCAGCCGTACTGAGCATAGGAAAACCAAAACCGCTCATGCCATGCAAAATTGCAGCAATCGCACAAAACAGCAGAATAATGAAATCGGTTTTTTGCATGTGGCCTTCACAGTGCTTTTTATTTGAAATTTAACTCAATGTAGCGGAGTTTTGCGCTAAGTACAAATGGGTTGCATGGTTATGAGCAAAGCATATTTATTGGAAACTATTTTAATGACCAATAAAAAAGCAAGACCGAAGTCTTGCTTTTTTGAACAGAGAAAAATACAGCTTAGAAATGGTATTTGACCAATGCGCTGACATCGTTTTGATCTACGCCTTTAATACCAAACTTGTTGTTCCAAACAGAGTGTTCGATACCGACATATAAACGTGTATTTGGCGAAATGTGTTTGCCTGCATTCCATTTATATTGTGTAGTCCAGTTGAGTTCGCTGGCATGGTCATCTTCTGCAGTAGACCAATCAAGGAAACCATCTACTAAAAAGTCTTCAGCACCGACTTTAAATGGAAGACCGTAAGCAAACGTCATTTGATAATCATCTTGAGAGATATCTTTATCATTATCTGCTTTGTAGAAGTTCAATTGCGCATATTTGAAATATGGAAGCTCAAGATCAAAACCAATACCGTATAGGTAATTGTTAAAGCCTTCGCCACCTTCCCAAGTGGTTGCAATTAAAACATCTTTAATTGGACCAAAGGCAAGTTTTTGACCAGAAACAGCGCCTAAGCTTAAGCGTGGTGATACTTCAAAGTAAGTGTCATTGCCATCTACATCATTGTTTGAACGGTCAGCAAAGGCAAAAAAATCACCATATTTAAAACCAGCAGCGTATTCAAAAGTTACAGTGCTTTGTTCAATCTCTTGATCGCTAGTTAAAAAAGGTGATTTGTAATTTTCACCGTATAAACCTGTCACGCTAAAATCTTGCCAAATCGGTGCAGCTTGCGTAAAAGTTGCAGCAGTGGAGATTGCGCACAGCGCAGCAATATGTGTAAGTTTCATAAAAATAGACCCCAATAAAAGCGTTTCAAGGATACAGATTCTTTAGCAAAAATAAAGCAAAATTCGATTATTGACGGGTCATTTTGGGGTGTTTTCTATCAGCTTTTGGGTTGAATGCTTTTTAAACGATTTAAAACCAATGGTTAAAATGTAAAGGTGAATATTGCAGGTGTGACTAAACCCTTTAAAAGCATCAAGTTTCTCATTGGCAATAGATTGAACAACGTAGTGCTATCCAAATTGATCGCTTATTGAACATCTAAGCTGAAATTGGTGATAAAAGGGTTATTCTTTTGCTGCTTTTCTATAAATATCGCTTGCATATTTTTCAGATAGGCCCGATATTCAAGGTATAGGGACACGGTTCTGCAGAATTAAAAGTGTTCATCATTCACGTAGGAGGAAGTGATTCCAAACTAAGTTGAAGATGTACTTTATGCTGTAAAAACAGCACATTATAAACACGCCAAAACGTATATATAAAATTATGTGTAAGATTTTGGCACAACAAGATTCAGAAATAACGAACGCAAGAGGATGAAATCATGAACATTGAAATCCGTACCGATAAAAACATTCAAAACAGTGATCGATTAATTAGTTACGTTCGTGAAGAACTGAATAATGAATTCCAACGCCACAGTGAGCGTATTACCCATTTTTCAGTGCATTTTAGTGATGAAAATGGTGAAAAAGGCGGTGATGACGACATTCGTTGTATGATTGAAGCACGTCCAGCAGGTTTAAAACCAGTGGTTGTGAATCATCGTGGTCATAATATTGATACAGCCATTCACGGTGCGATTGACCGTTTAAAACGCAGCCTAGAACATGCGTTTGAGAAAAATGAGAATCCTCGTGGTGCTCGCCCAGAATTTGTAGATACAGATGTTGGTGGCGACGACGAATAAGGATCAGACAGATTCCAAGAGCCTCGCAAATTTTGCGGGGCTTTTTTGTGTTTGCATGCAGCCAATGCACTAAATTCACGATTTGCTGACATTTATCTCATACAAATGTCGCTTTATTGGGCATAATAGTTCTAAATTAAACATTGAATAAGAGAGCTCTCTGCATGTTAACTGCGCAACAACAAGTCTTGGTGCAAGCAATAGAAGAATTAGACCTTGCCCAAGTGCAACGCCTATTGGCAGACGGTTTAGACCCTAACTTTATGGATGCCGAAAAAGGCCCTGTAATTTCAGTCTGGTCAGATGGTTTATTTCAATGGTGGGAAAAAGTCTGCGAAGCATATGAAGCAGGTCAGCCACTCACAGAGCAGCAAAAACAGCAAGATTTGCAAGTGCATTTAGATATTTTAGAGGCCTTGATTCAAGCCAAAGTGAATTTGCATTTATGGGATGCCGAAGAAATTTACGGCCCATTGTGGGATGCGGCTTCTGCAGCATGTGTTCCTGCGGTACAGCGTTTATTAGATGAAAAAGTCGATCCGAACAGCAAAGATGAAGATGGTTTAACGATTTTATCTTCAATTAGTGATTTATTGTTTGATTGTGATTTTGATGAAATTCAGTGGTCGGATGCTTTGCCAGAAGAACAACAGACTTTAGAATTGTTGCGTCGTTATGGCGCAAAAATGAGCAAAGAATTGGCCTAAGAGCAGAGATAAAAATATGTCAGCATTAAAAACAGTTGGGTTAATCGTGGCGGCAGGCATCAGCATGCAGGTGAGCGCGGCAGATTTTGAGTTTGATCGTCCTGGTGCAGGAGTGAGTACGGGTATTACACCTGTAGGGAAACTGGCTTGGGAACAGGCTTTGCCAAGTGCAAGTTATCAAGAAAGTAACGATGCTTCGGGCGAAAAAGTTAAAACTACTCGCCTTAATGCTGACATGCTGTTACGTACAGGTTTGGCGCAAGATTTAGAGTTACAGCTGGGCTGGCAAGGGCCTGCATGGAGCAAAAGCAAAACTGCAGGTCAATCGGTTGAAGATGATGGTTTGGGTGATGTCAGCATTGGTTTAAAACAAGCCATTGACTTAAATGATGACAAACTTTCTATGGCCGTGTTGTTGCAAGCGCTAATTGCCACAGGCAATGATGGCTTTAGCGAAGAAGATGATATTTATAGCTTGGGTACGGCAGTCAGCTATCAATACAGTGAGCTGTTAAAAACAGGCATCAACATGCGTTACGATGTACAAAATAGCGATTGGGCGGTTACAGCAATTCCCAATATTCAGTACCGTTTAAGCGATCAATGGTCAGGTTTTTCAGAATTGGTCTATCGCAAAGCTGAAAGTCAGGACAATGAATATGGCTTAATTTCGGGAGTGATTTACGCACTGAATGAACGCACTCAACTGGATGCCAGTGTCGGTGTAGATTTAGACGGTGCAGATAAAAGTTACCGTGCAGGTTTAGGTATGGCGTTTTTGTTCTAAGCCATTTAAACCATTTAAAGCTTTAAAATACGTTGTATGCTGCAGCAGGCCAAAGTTATTAAGTATTAAGCTTGCTGCAGATTCGTTTTCATCCTAATAAAGTTCATGCCGAGGCGAGCAGAACATGAAGCAGTCCTTATTTCAGACCTTTTGGCAAGTTGCTGTTGATCTAATGGCTGATATTTTACGTTATGTGGCGCAGGGCTTATCTTGTCTGCTCGCAAGTCTACTTTTATTGTGTTCGCTAAGCCTACACGCAGAAGCACCTTTACTCCCACCCGAACAAGCCTTTCAGTTTAGCGTTGAATCGGTCAATCCCCAACAAGCCGAACTGCGCTGGAACATGCCTGAACAGTATTATTTGTATCAGCATCAATTTAAGGTTGAGCATGGACAGCAAATACTGGCTTTAGAGTTGCCTCCCGCAGAAGATGTTTATGATGAAAACTATGGACATACTCAGGTTTATTATCAACAAGTCAGTTTTAAAATTCCCACGCAGGCTGCACAGCGCTATCAAGTGAGCTGGCAAGGTTGTGCGCAAGATCGACTTTGTTATCCACCACAGCGCATTGAATTTCAGACAGACAGCACTGGTTTGGTGATTTTAGACAATCAAAGCGCAGCACAAAAAAATCTGTGGGGTGGACACAGTAACCCAACCCAGAATGTGTTTTCGACAACACCTGCCAACTCCACGCTAGCATCCTCAACAAGTGTTGCGACAGCGCAAACCATCACAGCACAAGATCAAATATGGTCAGAAAAACTGGCACAAAGTTCGTTTGCCTATGGCTTGCTGCTGTTTTTGGGTTTAGGGGTTTTATTGGCCTTTACCCCATGCTCCTTGCCGATGCTACCGATTTTGACCTCCTTGTTGGTGCGTGAACATAAAGGTGTCAAAGCGTGGACGATTACTCTGGTCTTTGTCTGTAGCATGGCAATGGTCTATGCCATATTGGGTTTAATTGCGTCATCCGCAGGTTTGAATTTTCAGCGCTGGTTGCAGCAACCTGCGACTTTAATTGCTTTTAGTTTGCTGTTTGTGCTGTTTGCCTTAAATCTGTTTGGACTGTTTGAAATCAAGTTGCCGCGTGCTTGGGTCAATCGACTAGATCAGGCACAATCCATGCAAAAAGGCGGTAATTTGGCAGGTGCTGCACTCATGGGCATGTTGTCGGCACTTTTAGTTGGCCCATGTATGACTGCACCACTGGCAGGGGCGTTATTGTTTATTTCACAAACCCAAAGTCAGATGCAGGGGGCGTTGCTGTTATTTACGCTCGGTTTTGGTATGGGTACGCCGTTATTATTGGCCAGTGTGCTTGGGGCAAAAGCTTTACCACGCGCAGGTTTGTGGATGCATCAAGTCAAAGTGCTGTTTGCCTTTATTATGTTGGCATTGGCGTTGTATTTTATTCGTCCTTTATTGGGTGAAGCATGGATGCAATGGCTTAGTTTGGCACTTGGACTGGGTTTTGTCGGCTATGTGCTGCATCGTTTGAGCGGCTATCATGGTGTGCTGCGGGCGATTTATCTGAGTGCGTTATTGGTGGTGGTGCCGTATCTGATTTATAGCCAATATCAACACAGTCAGCGTTTTTGGCAGCAGGAAAACGATGCAGTCTTAGAATGGCACCGTGCAACGACTGCAACAGAATTACAACAGTTACTTGCCCAAGCTCCGAAAAATCAGCGCATGATTATAGATGTCTATGCCGATTGGTGTGTGGCGTGCCGTCCGATTGAGCAACAGGTATTGACATCTTCCACTGTAAAACAGGCACTTGCAGAATTTTATTTAATTAAACTCGATTTAAGCCATTACGATGCCAGTCATCAAGCTTTGCTGAATAAATGGGAAATTTTAGGGCCACCTACCTTTTTATTTTTGGATGCACAACAACAAGAAATTCGCAGTCTGCGTTTAACGGGTGCGTTTAACGAAAGCACCTTGTTAAATCAACTGCAGCAACTTCAAACCACACAGGAGTCATCGCCATGATGCAGCTGTATATTGCCAATAAAAATTATTCGAGCTGGTCGATGCGCCCGTGGTTGGTACTGAAGGCGTTTGATTTGGCTTTTGAAGAAATACAACTGAACTTTCCATGCGAGCGTGGTGAGGGCGATTTTAAACAACGTGTCCTAGAAATTAACCCCAATGGTAAAGTGCCTGCCTTGTTAGATCAGGGCATGTTGATTTGGGATTCTCTCGCCATTTGTGAATACTTGGCAGAGCAATATCCTGAACAGGCACTTTGGCCACGTGATGCACAGCAACGCGCTTGGGCGCGTAGCATCAGCGCAGAAATGCACAGCGGTTTTACCGATTTACGCAGTTTAAGCGGCATGAATATTCGCGCTAATTTAGCAGAGGTGGGTGCAAAGTTATGGCAAGAACATTCGGGTTTAAGACAGGATGTGGCACGCATTGAACACATTTGGGTGGAACGTCCTGCTGTAGATGGTTTCTTGTGTGGTGAATTTAGCATTGCCGATGCGTTTTATGCCCCTGTGGTGACACGTTTTATGACTTATGCCTTGCCTGTAAGTGCCAACAGCCAACACTATATGCAGCGGGTGATGCAGCATCCTGCTATGCGCGCTTGGGTACACGCCGCATCACAAGAAGCAATGTGGGTCAATTATTTAGAGCCTTATCAAAAACCAGCAAAATGACTTGGAAAAAGCAGGATTAGGAAAAATACTGCGGAAGTTTTTGTACGGTAAAGTGGTCTTTTTTGTTCCAAAAATAAAACATAGTGTCTTAGTTTTCCCAATTATTCTATTTACGCTGCACGATTAAAATAGCGTTATTAAATGAATACAAGATTGGAACATCCCCATGAAAATTTTACACATCGACTCGAGTATTTTAGGTGAAAACTCAGTTTCACGTCAGTTAAGCCAAGCGATTGTGCAACAATTGACTGCAAAAAATAGCAATGCACAGGTCGATTATTTAGATTTGGCACAACAGCCGATTCCGCACTTAACTGCCGAAATTTTAATGGGGCAGGATGCAGAACAAGCGGCTTTGGGTGAAAAAATCATCCAACAATATATTGATGCCGATGTCGTGGTGGTGGGTGCAGCCATGTATAACTTTGGTTTGACTTCAACTTTAAAAGCATGGATTGATCGCATCAGCGTGGCAGGTGAAACCTTTAAATATACCGAGCAAGGGCCTGTAGGCTTGGCGGGTGAGAAAAAAGCCTATATCGCCAGTAGCCGTGGCGGTGTGTATGGTGATAACAGCCCTGCCGATTTTCAGGAAGATTTCTTGAAAACCATCTTCAACTTTACAGGGGTGAATGATGTAGAAATTATTCGCGCTGAAGGGGTGAGTATGTCGGAATTTAAAGACCAAGCTGTTGCCAATGCGATGCAAAAAATTCAGGCGATTTAACCCACTATTTCAATAAAAAAAGCTCAGTGCCTTGAGGGTGCTGAGCTTTTTTATATAGATGGATCGGCTAAAAGGGTTGGTTAGCAAAGCCTTGTTATGGTTGAACTTAGCTCTGATCTTGCCGATGTGCAAACTCTGCTAAATCTGCCAATGCACGTTTGGCTTCTTCAAACCACGGTGAAAACATTTGAAAATTGTGCCACATACCCGTGTAGAGTTTGTAATGCACTTCTACGCCTGCCTGTTCGGCTTTTTCTTTAAAACGTGTTGCATCATCCAGCAAAATTTCTTTAGAGCCAATTTGTACTAAAACTGGTGGTAATTCATGTAAATCATCAAACAATGGCGAAATTTGCGGGTCTGCCCGATCAAGTTCAGGCGGTACATAGTAATCAATGCCTGTTTCCAGCGTTTCAATTGACAGCAGGGCATCATGCTTGCTGTTATAACGCAAGGATTCACTGGTGAGGGTTAAATCTAAAAATGGTGACAGCAGCATTAAGCCACTCACTTGCGGCAATTGCTCATCACGTATTTTTAAAGCTAGCGCCAACGCTAAATTTGCACCGCAAGAATCTCCTGACAAAATAATATCTTTGGCGTGTATACCTTGCGCCAACAGACTTTGATAGACATCAAACACGGCTTCCAAAGCATGTGGAAAAGGATGCTCAGGTGCAAGCGGATAATCGACATGAATCACTTGCATTTGGGTGCGTGCCGCAACTTGACTCAAAAATGCTCGATGGGTATTTAACGAACCCAGAAAAAAAGCCCCGCCATGAATATGAAAAATGAGCTGTGTTGCAGCATTCTGTGGTTTTAATTCTTCGGCATGCAGACCTGCTAAACGCAGCGCGCGTACCTGCACCGACTTTTGCATGGGAAATAAACGGCACATTTGTTCTAGTGCAAAACGTACAGAATTGGGGGGGAAATTAAATTGGCTTGGTTTGCGAATGGTGGTTTTTAAAAACTGCTCTGTAATAATTTGTTTCCACATGGGGTTAATCTTCATGATTTTTCCATCTTGTTCTTTATTTGATCGGATATTTGTGTATTTACCAACATAATTTACAAGGGTACACTAAACGGTCACATTCAAAAATTGCAAATTTGTTGTGACTTTTTAATAATAAAGTTGTCTGATAGTAGACTAGGGAAACAAAACAATGAAAAAAATTGCACTTGCATTCGGGCTGTTAGGTTTAAGCGCTTTGGCCAATGCTGCAGATCCGCTTAACGGCACAGTTTGGAAAACAATTGACGACAAAACCAAACAACCCAAAGCCACGGTAAGATTTACTGAGCAAAAAAATGGAACTTTAACCGCAAGCATTCAGTCAATTTTAACGCCTGGTGAAGAAAATGCCTGTACAAAATGTGAAGGTCCGTATCACAACAAATCACTCAAAGGTTTGACCATTGTTCGCGGTCTGAAAAATACAGGCGGCACGAGCTACGATGGTGGTTCAATTCTTGACCCGCAAACAGGTAAAACCTACAAGCTAAAAGGTAAACTTGCCGATGGTGGTAAGAAACTGGAATTGCGTGGTTTCATTGGTGTAGCGGCATTGGGTCGTAACCAAACATGGATTCGTGCGAACTAAGCATGTATTCCACCTGTGCAGTTGAAATCATATTGCACAGGATATAAAAAAACCTGCTCCATGTGAGCAGGTTTTTTTATTGGTATTTTTTTAAACTTAACCTAAAGCACGATAAGCCGCTTCATCAAAACCCGCAATAAAGCCTGATTCAGTTTTTAAGACAGGACGCTTAATTAAACTGGTGTGGGTGCAAAGTGCCTCAATTAAGTTGGCTTCACTGGCCAAGGCAGCTTGCTGTTCTGCTTCGCTGAGTTTGCGCCAAGTGGTGCCTTTTTTATTCAGTACTACATCTTGCCCAAGCGCATCTAACCAACTTTTGACAGTGTCGGCATCGATCCCTTGTTTTTTATAATCGTGAAACTCATAACTTAGCCCCAATTCATTGAGTAAATCGAAGGCTTTTTTCATTGAATTGCAGTTCTTAATCCCATAAATTTTTAACATATTTTTTTCACGTTAATATCATCAAACTGGCTATAGCCTAGCCCAAAACAGCGCTAAGTGCTAGAAACTTGCAGTGAACAATGACTGGCTGTTTAAATGGTATTTGTCATCAATACGTCATACCGATGTCACCAAATTGACACTTGATCGCTCTAAAATGGGACGCATAAACAGAATAAAATGAAAAACTTGATAAAAATAGACTCAAGTGAAAATAAAAAATACAGTGAAGAACAACAGTAATAGCGCAAAACAGAAAATAAGATGATAAAAAGAGAAAACCCGCATTTAATCATCCTGATTATGCGGGTCTCATTTTAACGTCCATTGTTACATCCTTGAAACTAACCAAAACCAGTTAGTTTACTTTCCATCCTTCGGCTTCCAATCCTTTTGTGTCATCCTGACTGTCCCTTTGCCGTGATGCAATAATGCGCTGAATCGACTTGAAGATAAATACACAAAGTCGACAGATTATGTGCGAATTGAACCTCAGTTGAGTGAACAATTGTTCACTCGTGTAGGCTGTGAAATTTGTGTGAATAAGGGACTATTGACAATTCGTCTATGTTTGCGACGACGCATATTTTTAGCTGATATAAGGCATGGGACAGGAAATTTAGCCATTCTAAATGACTGGCACATAACGCAATAGCAGCAAAAAAATATGCTCGTCCTTCGCTGCGCCTTGCGCTGCAAACAAAGCAGTGCTTGTTTTTGCTCAGGCTGTGGCTAAAACTTTCTCAGATTGCGTTATGAAACTTGGCAATAGACCCACTATTCCCTGCGTTTCACGCCTGATCTGCTCAGTTTTAGCCTACAGCGCAAACCATTTATGAAATGTCAATAGACCCTAAATCTTATAATCAATAATCACGGGAGCATGGTCACTAAACCATTCGTCTTTATACACCCAAGCATTGACAGTGCGTGCTTTCCAGTCGGGTGAACAGGCATGATAATCAATCCGCCAACCAACGTTCTTGGCACGGGCTTGCCCGCGATTTGACCACCAAGAATACAACTCTGCTTCATGGCGTACTTCACGGAAGGTATCGACATAGCCCAAGTCATTATAAATATGATCTAACCATGCACGTTCATGCGGTAAGCAACCTGAAGACTTTTGGTTACCTGACCAGTTTTTAATATCAATGCGCTTATGCACAATGTTGTAATCGCCACAGACAATGATCGATTTATTGTCTTCACGCCACTGTTTTAGAATTTTTTGATACTCTTCTAAAAAGTGATCTTTCCGCATTTGGGCTTCTTCACCTGAAGAGCCAGAAGGCAAATACAGTGAACAGATGTAAATTGGGTGATCCAGTCCTACATCAAATTCAGCACTGATAAAGCGACCCTGAGAATCGGCCAATTCAAAGCCTAAACCATTTTGCACAGAAACAAACGGCAAACGGCTATAAATAGCTGTCCCTGCGTAGCCTGCGCGTTCTGCAGGGAAAAGATGCGTGTGCCAGCCTTCTGGCTTAAATTTATCGGTCCATTGGGCGTGTGTGATGCGGCTTTCCTGCATGCAAATCACGTCTGCTTCAGACTTTTCCAACCATTCGAGTAAGCCTTTGCTTACCGATGAACGCAACCCATTGACGTTAATTGAAACCACTCGAAGAATTTTTTGATCACTCGGATAGCTACTCTTTGGTATCATGCTCAGGTCTTACCTCAATGTATTAATTTGGAGCACCTCATGACATCGCCAGCTCAATTTAACCCGCAAGCTTTTATCGAACTCGCCTTATCACGTGGTGTGCTTAAATTTGGTGAGTTTACTTTAAAATCGGGTCGTGTGAGTCCTTATTTTTTTAACGCAGGTTTGTTGAATGATGGCGAAGCTTTATCGCTATTGGCTTCGGGCTATGCAGATCAACTCATGCAATGCAAAAATGTAGATGTTATTTTCGGGCCTGCCTATAAAGGTATTCCATTTGTGGCAGCTACAGCAGTGGCTTTATCGCAAAATCATGGCGTAAGTGTGCCGTGGGGGTTTAACCGTAAAGAAGCCAAAGATCATGGCGAAGGCGGTGTGTTGGTGGGTGCTGCGGTTGAGGGCAAAAAAGTTTGGATTATTGATGATGTGATTACTGCGGGTACGGCTATTCGTGAAGTGGTGACTATTTTGAAAAATGCAGGCGCACAAATTGCGGGCGTATTGGTGGCTTTAGACCGTCAAGAAAAAGGTCAGGGCGATTTGTCTGCTATTCAGGAAGTGCAAAAAGAGTTGGAAATTCCTGTGCATGCTTTAATTACCATGAAAGATTTAATGAATTATTTGGATGCTAAAGGTGAAAAAGATGCCTTGGCGAAAATGGAAGCGTACCGTGTGAAGTATGGGATTTAAGTTGTTTTGGAGAAGGAAGCGAGAGCTTCCTTTTCGCTTTTATTCAGTTTGATTTTTAATAATATAATGAAATGTAATAAATAATAAAAAAGCCCGACTGAGGGGTGAGACAAATTTTGTATTTTTAAATCACATTAAAATTTAATATGAGAAAAGTACTATGATTTTTTACTAATTTAAAAGTTTGTTATACTTCGCATTATATAATAAAAACATATACGAACTCAAAAATGACAAGATCAACTTCGTTATACAAATTATTTATCAAAACACTAGAACAACAGATGTTCTCAAAAGAGATTGAGCAAATCTTAAAAGTTGTTGGGTAATCCTCCCTAAAAATAATTGAGTTTAAAAGTAGAAAATCGAATAACCTTGATTTAAGGAGATTTTCTATGAAAACATCTAAGTATTCAGACAGCTTGATCATGAGTATCTTGAAGCAAGC
>NZ_VPEY01000035.1:0-18178 GCF_013416935.1 Acinetobacter sp. YH1901141
CGTCTATGTTTGCGACGTGAGAGATATATCTCGCAAGGTTTTTTAGCTGATATAAGGCATGAGGCAGGAAATTTAGTCATTCTAAATGACTGACTCATAACGCAATAGCAGCAAAAAATATGCTCGTTCCGAAGGACTGTGGCTAAAACTTTCTCAGATTGCGTTATGAAACTTGGCAATAGACCCACTATTCCCTACGTTTCATGCCTGATCTGCTCAGTTTTAGCCTACAGCGCAAGCCATTTATGAAATATCAACAGACCCTCGGCTTTTTATTAAAAATCAATCTATTCACCACCAAGTGAACATTCAAAATTGGTTTTTTCGACAGAACAACGAGCGCGTTTTAACACACTCATCATGGCAGGGTCATAAATACCGCGTTTGGTCATATCCATACGTCCATCACGTAGCATTTTTTGATATTTAGTTTTATCTTCTGCGCTCAAGTTCATTTTATATTTGGCTGGAATTTCACCTTCTAAACGATTAATCATACTCATCGCTTTAGGCAGATTTTTTACAAACCAATCTCGTGATTTTTGCCCAAAGCCCGCAGGGAATTGTTCAGGGCGAATCACAAAGTCTGCGGTCACTTGTAATACAGGGAAGTTAAACATCGCCCCGTTATTGCCTAAACCCTTGTAGATTTCTAAAGGTTTGTACGCATAGGCAGGCGCACCGACCATATCGACCTGACCATTGTTAAATTTCGCCACAAAGTTAGATACATCAGAAATGACAGCTTGCGCACCTACACGCTGCACCATAATTTTTTGTGCATCGTCATAGCCCAATACCGCAAACTTTTTCCCTGCTGCTTTTTCAATCGAGCTGATGTTCTTGTCGCGCACAAAAATAAAGGCCGAACCTAAAGGTGAAATACCCGCAACTTCATATTTCTTGCCACCTAAATTGGTAACCATTTTCGCTGCATTACGTTGATCTAAAGCAAAGCTGATGGCACGTTGTGCAATCGCATTACTTGGCGCACCACCTAAAGCATCAATCGAGCCTGCAAATTTATTGTATTGGCGAGCACGCATGGCGGTCATAAATACCCCATCACATTTGCCTGCTTTAAAATCATTGTCTGCGACAGCTTCATCCTGACGTGGAATTAAATTGACTTCTGCACCCCAGCCTTTTGCTGCTAGCGCCCACTCTTGTGCCATCTGAAAAGATTCACCTGACTTACCCAGTAAGTCAAAGACACATACATCTACTTTTGCTGCTTGCGCCTGAGCACTGAAACCGATCGCTGCGAATGCTGTCAATGTTGCGCTGACCCATATTTTTTTCATTGTTTCGATCCTTCTACAGATTTTTTTATTTTTGAGTGTCCGTACACGAAACAAATATTAAGCAAGTTCAAATTAAAAAAATAGAGCATTTACTCGAATTTCATCTGTCAATTCTGCCAAAACCTTATACTGCCTTATTTAAGCGATCATTTTTATTTCATAATTCACTTATATTTTATAGATTTAGATCAAAATAAAGATCATTTCCAACATGCACGTATTTTGTGCTTGTTTACAAAGTCATAAAAAAAGCCTGTTGTTAGATCATAATTTTTAAACATCACAAGAGAGATTTTTCGCAAATCACAAATAAAACTGGGCTTATTTTTGTTTTCTGGTGGGCTTCCATTAGAATATGCCCAACTTTTGTTGTGACGAGTAAACACCATGATTCAACTTGACCAAGTTTCTTTACGCCGCGGTGGACGTGTTTTATTTCAAAAAGCGTCTATGCAAATCCATCCAGGCTGGAAAGTCGGTCTTACAGGTGTCAATGGTGCAGGAAAATCCAGTTTATTTGCTGCGCTTTTAGGTAGTTTAACCCCAGACGAAGGTACGTTGAGCCGTCCGCAAGGCTGGACTGTGGCGCACATGGCACAGGAAGTTAAAGCATTGGATTTGCCTGCGATTGATTTTGTGCTGTCGGGTGATGAAGAATACTGGAACATTCAACAACAACTGCAACATCCTGAACAATTAAATAATGACCAACTTGCACATTTGCATGGTCGTTTTGATGAAATTCATGGCTATACCGCACCCGCCAAAGCCGCACAACTGATGGCAGGTTTAGGTTTTATGGAACATCAAAACAGCTTGGCGGTCAGTAGTTTTTCTGGTGGATGGCGCATGCGTTTAAATTTGGCGCGTACCTTAATGAGTCGCTCCGAATTATTATTACTGGACGAACCAACCAACCACTTAGACTTAGATGCAATTTTATGGTTAGAAGACTGGCTTAAAGCCTATGCGGGAACTTTGGTGCTGATTTCCCATGACCGTGATTTTTTAGATGCCATTACCGATCATATTTTACATATTGAAAATAGTGAACTGACTTTATATACAGGCAATTATTCAACCTTTGAAACCACACGCAGTGAACGCTTGGCACAACATCAACAAGCGTATGAAAAACAATTAGAAACCCGTGCACATTTACAAAAATATATTGATCGTTTTAAAGCCAAAGCCACCAAAGCACGGCAGGCACAAAGCCGTATCAAGCAATTGGAACGCATGCAATTGCTTGCCCCTGCGCATGTAGATACACCATTTACCTTTAGTTTCCGTGAACCGACCAAAATGAGCTCACCCTTACTGACCTTGGAACAAGTCAGCATTGGTTATGCAGACAAAGTGATTGCCAGCAAAATTAACCTACAAATTACCCCGACCAGTCGTATTGGTTTATTGGGGATGAACGGCGCAGGTAAATCGACCTTAATTAAATCCTTAGTGGGTGAATTGGCGTTATTGGCAGGTACTCGCAAAGCCTCAGAATTACTCAATATTGGCTATTTTGCACAGCATCAAATGGATGCTTTGGATGATAGCGCCAGCCCGATGCTACAACTGGCACGCATTGCCGATAAAAAAATCAGCGAAGCCACTTTACGCGCCTTTTTAGGCAGTTTTGGTTTTAGTGGCGAACGTATGGACACGCCTTGTGAAAGTTTTTCAGGAGGTGAACGTGCACGTTTGGCTTTGGCTTTAATTGTCTGGCAACGTCCTAACGTACTGATTCTGGACGAACCGACCAACCATTTAGACTTAGATATGCGACATGCCTTAACCATGGCATTACAGGATTATGAAGGTGCAGTGGTATTGGTGTCACACGAACGTCAATTAATTGCCAGTGTCTGCGATGACTTACTCTTGGTTCATGCAGGACAATGCACAGAATTTGAAGGCGATTTACAAGATTATGCCCAATGGTTACGCCAAGCTCGTGCAGACATGCTTAAGCAAGGTACATCCAACACAGCTCCATCCAATCCAAGTCCAGTGGTTGAGAACAAGACTAACCTAGTCAAAGTAGATAAAGAAGCTCAACGCAAACTGGCAGCACAACGCCGTGAACAAACTCGCCCTATTCGTAAAAATATTGAAAAATACGAAGCGCAAATTGAAAAAATTCAACCGCGTCTGACTGAAATTGAAACCGAACTGGCAGATCCTGCCCTTTACGATGCCAACCGTAAAGATGATTTGCTCAAACTCATGAATGAGCAAAATGATCTGAAAACAAAATTGGCACAGGCAGAAGAACAAATGCTTGAATTGATGATGGAATTGGAAGAACTCGAAAGTAGCTTTGAATAGCCATACCGATGAGATTTTAACGCTATGCTAAATAGGGTTAAATCTCATCATATTTCGTAGAATATGCATTGTGTATGTTCCATACTTATAAGACACATTCGTAATAGTTTTAATCTTTAGTTTATCTTCACAATAACCACGCAAAGAAATTTAAGTCACTCTCTGCGTTTGTTTATTTTTACTTATCAATCTTGCACCACAGCATAGTTGTATGACACCCCCCACCCTGAATAAAAGTAAGACAACATAGCTACCAAGCAAGAAGTTTTGAATTTAAAACTCAGTGTGATTTTTAAATTCAAAATCTACAATTTAAATTTAAAAGCAAAAACTTAGTTATCCACAACTCAAACTAACTGTTATTTTAAATTCAAAACTCTAATTAAAGCCAAATCAATCCATTCTTTCATGGTTATTTTGAGTCATTGAATCTCAGTGATTCACAGAAAATCGCTGCTACTCGGCAGTAATTTTTGCTTTGCTAATACATAATTCTTGTATTTTCCAGCCCTGAATATAGCGCCAGATTTCTTGAATATACCCTTGATCATCCGCCAAACCAATTTGAATCCGACAGTTAACCTGCTCACGATCAAACTCATATTCTTCTAATTCAACATTCGGTTTGATCGGTTTCCAGACACCATTATTCACTGCATGCTGAATGTTGGCATAACGTGTTTCACGATTTTCCACACGTGATTCTGCCGTATAAACGACTTTAAAATCTTCATCTTCATAGTGTGCTAACAGCTCCACATTGCCAGTAAAAAAAGCATTCACCCATGCATCACGTGCTTGTTCTAATTGATTATCCATCTTAATGATTCTCCTATATTTTTGGCTTAATGTAGCTCAGCATGACAGAACAATAAGTCAGTTTTATAAAAGTTATTTGGATGAATCACGACAACAACAAAAGCCAAACATAAAAAAGCACTCCGTAGAGTGCTTATGGTTATGCGGATGATTTGGACGAATTAAGCGTCAATATCTGCATTTAAGGCATTTTCTTCAATAAAGGCACGACGTGGTTCTACATCATCGCCCATTAAGCAAGAGAACATGCGGTCTGCTTCAATGGCATCATCAATGGTGACTTGCAACATATTGCGGTTTTCTGGGTCCATCGTGGTTTCCCAAAGTTGTTCCGCATTCATCTCACCCAAACCTTTATAGCGCTGAATCATCATGCCGCGACGCGAGTCCTGCAAAATGTGTTGCCACACTTGATGGAAATTGTTGACCGTAATTTTACGTTCGCCTTTTTCCAAATACGCACCTTCTTCAAGCAGCGTAAACCAGCTTTTTGAATTTTTCAGCAAACGTGCATATTCAGCTGAACCCAGCAAACCTGTGTCTAGCAAATAGGTATGTGGCAAGTTGTGCACATATACCGTGATTCGTGGCCAATACGTTGCAGATTTTTGACCATCCGCATCTTCTTTTTCAAACTGTTCGATGCTTAATTCAGGACGCAAACTTGGTTGTAATCGTTCAATGCTTTGACGTAATTGCTCGCCCCATTGTTGTACATACGCCTGATCTGCTGCTTGATCAATTTTAAAGGCATCTAATTCTAATAAACCATCCAACAGACTTGCAGGATAACGCAGCGTTAAACGGCTCAAACTCTTTTGTGAAGTTTGATAATCAGCAATGACTTTGGCTAAAGCCTCACCACGAATTGCAGGTGCATCAGCACTCACATGCAGCTCCAATTCATCAATCGCATTAGAAATTAAATAGGTTTCTAAAGCATCGTTATCTTTGATGTATTGTTCCTGCTTGCCTTTTTTCAGCTTATACAATGGTGGCTGTGCGATATAAATATGACCACGCTCAACCAATTCTGGCATTTGACGGAAGAAGAAGGTCAATAGCAAGGTACGAATGTGTGAACCATCTACGTCAGCATCGGTCATGATGATGATTTTGTGATAACGCAGTTTGTCTGGGTTATATTCTTCACGACCAATACCACAGCCCAAAGCGGTAATTAAAGTACCTACTTCTGCCGATGAAATCATCTTGTCAAAACGGGCACGTTCCACGTTCAGGATTTTACCTTTCAGTGGCAAAATTGCCTGCATTTTACGGTTACGACCTTGTTTAGCCGAACCACCTGCAGAGTCACCCTCGACTAGATATAATTCAGATAATGCAGGGTCTTTTTCCTGACAGTCAGCCAATTTACCAGGCAAACCTGCAATATCCAAAGCACTCTTGCGGCGCGTCATTTCACGGGCTTTACGCGCCGCATCACGGGCACGCGCTGCATCAATAATTTTACCCGCAATGGATTTTGCCGCTTGTGGATTTTCCAATAAATATTCAGAGAAAGATTTATTCATGGCCTGCTCAACAGCAGGTTTCACTTCACTCGATACCAATTTTTCTTTGGTCTGTGATGAGAATTTTGGATCTGGCACTTTGACCGACACAATCGCGGTTAAACCTTCACGTGCATCATCACCCGACACCACGACTTTTTCTTTTTTCAGGATATTTTCGCTTTCCATGTAGTTGTTTAACCCACGGGTTAGCGCAGCACGGAAGCCTGCCAAGTGCGTTCCACCGTCTTTTTGTGGAATGTTATTGGTAAAGCAACGTACGTTTTCCTGATAGGAATCATTCCACTGCAAAGCAACTTCTACGGTAATTCCGTTTTCAGCCTGTGTCGTGAAATGGAAAATTTCATTCAGATGGGTTTTGCCTGCATTGATATATTTCACAAATTCAGACAAACCACCTTCATAGTCAAAAATATGTTCTAAATTGACACGTTCATCACGCAATACAATACGCACGCCCGCGTTTAAGAAAGACAATTCACGCAATCGGCGTGCCAAAATATCCACATTAAAAATGGTTTGGCTAAAGGTTTCAGCACTTGGCCAAAAACGCACAGTCGTACCTGATTGCTCAGTGTCGCCCACTACTTTTAAAGGATATTGTGGATCACCATGGCGGTATTCCTGTTGGTGAATTTGACCCGCGCGTTTAATCGTTAATTCAAGTTTACTCGATAAAGCATTGACCACCGACACACCAACGCCGTGCAAACCGCCCGACACTTTATAACTGTTGTCATCAAACTTACCACCTGCGTGCAGAATGGTCAGAATGACCTCTGCTGCAGAGACACCTTCTTCAGGGTGAATATCGGTTGGGATACCACGACCATTGTCAGATACGCTGACAGATTCATCTTCATGGATAGTCACCAAAATTTCATCACAATGACCCGCCAAAGCTTCATCAATAGCGTTATCGACTACCTCGAACACCATGTGATGCAAACCTGTACCATCATCTGTATCACCGATATACATGCCTGGGCGTTTACGAACAGCATCTAGGCCACGCAATACTTTGATACTAGAGGAATCATAAGCCTTTTCATTGGTTTGTTCTGTAGTAGAGACAGATTGATCTTCTGAACTCATGGTTTCTCCCTAGTGAAAAATAGGTCTATCCAAAGATAAAAAAATTATTGCTCAACAGCCTGCACCGTTCCGTGATCGACCTGAAATAAGCGATAAGGAATCGACAACGCTTGTAAGTGTTGTTGCACGGATTGATGATCTAAAGTGGTAATAAAAACTTGACTACCCAATTGGCTTAATCGTTCAATTAAACGTTGTTGTGCGCTTAAATCTAATTCTGCTGTCAGATCATCTAATAATACCACAGTTTCCTTATTAGACGCATGCAGCATTGCAATCTGTGACAGTTTTAATGCCATAATCAATAGCTTTTTCTGCCCACGTGACAGCACCACATCGGCATCACCCATTGGGGTTTTTAAGCGTAAATCGGCGCGGTGTGGCCCATATTCGGTATAGCGACGTTCCACATCTTTTTGATGATAATTGCACAGATCATTCAACAAGCCTGTTTCGGTATGAAAGCCTGCGCTGTATTCCAGACTAATGTGTAAATCAGGCAATAAATACTGTAAATCTTGTGCAAAAAATTGCTGCCATTGTTCCACCGTTCCCAAACGCTGCCGATGCAAAATCTCACCATAATCACTGAGCATTTTGTTCCACGGTTCCAAGTCCGACAGACTTAAATGTCGCTGTGATTTAAGCAAACTATTACGTTGTTTTAAGGCACGTGAATAATATTGCCAAGCGTGATAAAACTCTGGTTCCACGTGGAACATCAACCAGTCCAACAGTTGCCGTCGTGGTTTTGCACCATGGTCAATAATATCGGTACTGAGTGGATCAATATGTTGTAAAGGCAGAATTTTAGCCAATTGCCCTTGGGTCGCAACAGGGTCGCCATTGACCTTAATCAACTGCTCACCCGATGCCATTTTTTGCATGCCAATTTTTTCAGTCAATGACTGAGCAAATACAATCGCATCTTGGCTACTGTTCTGAATGTAATTTTTAGGAATATGGGTGCGAAAAGAACGCCCTGTCGCCAATAAATGAATCGCTTCTAAAATCGAGGTTTTACCCGAACCATTTTGCCCATAAAAGACGTTAAACGGCTGCAACTCATGAAGTGCAACCGCTTTTAAGTTCCGAACACGCTCGATATGTAAACGCGTAATATGCATGATTCAGCTAGATTTAATCTTGAAATAAACCGCTCACTTAAACACGCATTGGCATCACAACATAGGTTTGATCTTGATGTGCTGGATCTTGTACCAATACCGATTGATTGGCTTCGGTCATGGTCATCGATACATCATCGCCATCCAATGCCCCTAATACGTCCAATAAATACTGTGCGTTAAATGACATTTCTAACGGCGAATCGGCATATTGAATCGCTAAATCTTCAATTGCTTCATCTTGTTCTGGGTTATTGGCACGTAATTGCAAGGTGTCCGCACTAAAATTCAGGAATACGCCACGCAATTTTTCATTACTTAAAATCGCCACACGCTGTAAAGATTGTTTAAATACATCATGCGCGATCAGCACGTTTTTATCACCACCACGTGGAATCACACGGCGATAATCTGGGAACTTACCATCAATTAATTTAGTGGTAAAACGCACGGTAATTTCTGCTTGTTCTTTGTCACGGCTTGGGGTGCGAATGGTCACATTCAGCAATTCACGCCCAATTAAAAGTGCCAGTTGTTCATCTTCAATGCTCAGCAAACGCTGCAATTCAGCCACAGCTTTACGCGGCACAATGGCTTGAATTAATTGAGTAGCTGTCGAAGATGCCGCTGTTTCACACAAGGCCAAACGGTGACCATCTGTGGTCACAGCACGTAATTGGTTTTCATCAATTTCTAACAAAGTACCCGTTAAATAAAAGCGTACATCCTGCACTGCCATCGCAAACGCAGTTTTTTCAAACAAACGCTTCAGCTCACGCTCAGTAACCGTCACTTGCGTACCTTGAGCATTTTCTGTAGCCAATAATGGATAATCTTCCGCAGGCAAAGTACCTAATACAAAGCGGCTATTGCCCGATTTTAAAATACAGCGCTGATCTTCAGTGATTTGCAAATCAATCAAAGCTGCGCTTGGTAAAGATTTACAAATATCCATCAGTTTACGTGCAGGCACTGTAGTTTCCCCTGCCTGTAAACATGCCCCTTCAGTCAGATTCGTACTGGCAACCAATTCCACTTCCAAGTCCGAACCAGTAATGGTTAAGGCTTGCTCAGTCACCTGAACTTTGACATTGGATAAAATATTTAAGGTATGGCGACGTTCAACCGCTCCTACGACATGTGACAGAACATTCAGTAAGCTTTCTTTCGCGATTTTTAAACGCACGGTACATTCCTCTAACAACTGAAGATTGGAGTATAAAATAGGTTTTTTAGCAGTGTACTATGCGGCAAAAGCTGCCGCATGGCAAGAACAGAATTTGAGCAAATTCGGTCAACTTTGCAACAATCGTTGCAGGTTTTTATAGTCTTCGTTAAAGATCGGATCTTCTTCGCGCAGGCTTTGTACTTTTTCGCAGGCATGCATCACGGTACTGTGATCACGGCCACCAAATGCCATACCAATTTCAGGGAAACTGTCGCCTGTCAGCTCACGTGCCAAGCCCATTGCCAACTGACGTGGACGCGCATAAATACGGGTACGTTTTGGCCCCACCAATTCTTTGAGCGGAATACGGAAATATTCACTCACGACTCGCTGAATATTTTCGGTACTGATGGTACGTGCGCGAATTGCCAAGACATCTTTTAAAGATTCACGTACCACATCTAGATCGATTGGGGTGCCTTTAAAACGGGAAATTGCCACCACTTTATTGAGTGCACCTTCAAGTTCACGCACATTGGCCACCACTTGCTGGGCAATAAATAAAGCACAGTTACGTGGTAAATCTACGGCGCTGCTTTCAGCTTTCTTTAATAAAATTTCAATTCGGGTTTCAATATCTGGCGGTTCTACCCCGACTGATAAGCCCCAAGAAAAACGTGACACCAAACGTGCATCCAATTCGGTTAATTCTTTTGGATAACGGTCTGAAGTCAAAATAATCTGTTTAGATTCATCCAATAAAGCGTTAAAGGTATAGAAAAACTCCACCAAACTGGCTTCTTTACCTGCCAATAAGTGAATGTCATCCACCAATAACAAATCTAAAGAGCGGCAGTTTTTCTTAAATTCTTCAACCTTACCCTGCTGCAAAGAGCTGACAAAATCCTGCACAAAACTTTCTGCAGTCATGTACATCACCCGTGCATTCGGTTTGGCTTGCAACAAAGCATTGCCCACCGCTTGCATCAAGTGAGTTTTACCCAAACCTGTTGGGCCATACAAAAATAATGGGTTGTGCTGTGAAGCCCCCAATTGGGTCAATACCTTGCGACAGGTTTCCGCAGCCATTTGGTTAGAACGACCTTCCACAAATAAGGAAAAGGTAAATAACGGATTGAGTTGGCGTTTACGGCTTTTTGCAGAACTTTCTTCTTTTTCACGTTTAGGCTTGGCCACAGGCGCAGGGCTAGATTCCAGCGCAGCAGTAGTGGTAGCAGGTTGTTCACTGGCCGATAAAATTGCACCTGGACGCGAATCGACTAAAATTTCGACCTTACGCACGCGTCCCTCAGACAACTGCTCTGCCAAAATAGTAATCAATTCCAGATGATGTTCTTGAATGTAACGCGTCCAATAAGGATTAGGCGCATAAAGTTTTAATGTATCTTCAACTTCTTCTGCCACCAATGGGCGAATCCACATTGTAAAGACATTTCCAGAGAGCTCTTGTCGCAAGCGATTTAAGCAGTCCGTCCAAAGCATGTGAAACCCCTATCTAATCCATTTTTAAATTTAAAACTTCTCTCGACCGCCTGAGCGGGTCGCCATTCTAACCAAGTTATCCACATCTGTCATGACAAAATCAGCAAAATTGCTCAAAAAAGGAATCATTAAACCTGAATTTAAATTTGAAACGTGGTGTGGATAAGTTTATCCGCAAGGTGTGGATAAAATATAGCACAAAGTTATCCACATAGTATTAAAATTATAGAAACACAGATATCCACAATTCAAAATTTTGTTTTATAAAAGAAAAAGTGGGTTTTCAACAGAAAAATGCGTCCCTAATAGTAATAAATTTAAATTTATAAATTTGAATTTATTTATAAGAAACGTTGCAACTGTGGATAATTTAATCTGAGTTTAAATTTAAATTCAAAACCGAAAATTTTAAAATTAAACAGAATAAGCTTGTGGATAATTATGTGAATAATACTGTTAATAACTTATTAGTCAAGCATAAACAATTACTTATCTTGTGTATACTTTAATTTGTACGATCAACCAGTCAATTGAGCGAAAACTTGTTAAAAAGAAAAATTTAGGCTTATTTTGCAAGAAACCGTGTTTTTCATTGACAGCTCAAGCAATGAGCACTAAAATCGCGGACCTTTATAGAAAGATCATTTTTGGAGTTTCGATATGAAACGTACATTTCAACCATCTGAATTAAAGCGTAAGCGCGTTCATGGTTTCCGTGCTCGTATGGCTACTAAAGCTGGTCGTCAAGTATTGGCTCGCCGTCGTGCAAAAGGTCGTCACAGCTTAACTGTTTAATACAGTCACGCTGAACCGACTCTTGGGTGTTATGACAACACTTTATGGCTTCAGCACAGAGTTGAGATTACGCTGTGCTGCCGATTATAAAGGTGTGTTTGATGGTGCGCTTTTTAAAGTGCATCAACCCCATTTCTTATTTCTTGCAAAACATTCCGAACTGCCGAATAGCCGTTTGGGTCTTGTCGTTGCAAAAAAGAAAGTGCGTCGTGCACACGAACGAAATCGAGTAAAACGACTTGCTCGCGAAAGTTTTCGCTTACACCAACAGCAATTAAATGACTTAGATATTGTGGTAATGCCCAAAGTTGGGGTAGATACGGTATCTAATGCGGAATTGCATCAGCAATTACAATTTGCTTGGCAGAAGTTACAACGTCTCGCCAAAAAGCATTCAAAAATAGCTCCCTCCCCACAAAAGTAGAGATGGCCAATGGTACGTTTACTGCATTGGTTGATACGTTTCTATCAGATCGCGATTAGTCCTTTATTGGGACCACGCTGTCGCTATATTCCAACATGTTCTCAATATTCTTTGGAAGCAGTCCATACGCATGGTGCTGTACGTGGTGTGTGGCTGGCTACAAAACGTATTTGTCGTTGTCATCCGTGGGGTGGTGCGGGCTATGATCCGGTGCCGCCAAAAGTCATTCGTTTTATTTCATTTCAGCAAATAGATTCTCAAACGCATCACATTACTGTACCCTTTCGTGATCGTTTATTGAACCAAAATCACTCTAACCACTTGGGGTAATAGATATGCAACAATGGGCCAGGTTTGCAATTCTCGGGGCCATGTTTGTCGTCGCATATTTGCTCATTTTGGCGTGGCAAAAAGATTATGGAAATGCTGAAACAGCACCGCAGCAAAAAACTGCCGTTGTTTCACATGAAGTGTCTGCAGATTTGCCGAATGCCCAAACGGCTACAGCAGCTTCTGATGTACCGCAAGCAAATATTCCTGCACAGCAAACAACCGATGCCACAGCACCTGTAAGTCAGCAGCTTATTTCAGTACAAACTGACCTTTATCATCTTTGGATCAATCCGAAAGGTGGTGATATTGTTCGTGTTGAATTACTCAATCATGACAAAAATAAAGACAGTGACGATCCTTTCGTCATGCTGGAAAGCGATGCTAAGCGCACCTATGTCGCGCAATCTGGGTTAATCGGGCTGAATGGTCCAGACAGTAGCCGTAATGGCCGCCCAAGCTATGAAATTGAAAAATCGACTTATAGCTTAGCCGATGCCAAAGAAAGCAAAAATAAAGCGGGTGAAACAGTTAAAACTTTAACTGTCCCAATGGTATATAAAACTGCCGATGGTGTAGAAATCATTAAAACCTTTAGTTTTACTGAAGGTGAATATCCTGTGCTGGTGAATCACAAAGTGATTAACCGCAGCAGCCAAAACTGGCAAGGTCAGATGTTTGGTCAGTTGAAACGTGATAATTCAGATGATCCAGGCAAGTCAGATCAAGGTATTTTTACCTTGGGTACTTTCCTTGGCGGCGCATGGGGAACACCTGAAGAACACTACAACAAGTTGAAATTTGACAATTTTAATGACGAAAAATTGAATGTCGATGCAACAGGTGGTTGGGTGGCCGTGGTTCAGCACTATTTCGTGAGTGCATGGGTTCCAGGGCAGTTAAAATTGACGCAGGCCGATGGTCAACCGTATGCAGCGAAGTTGGAATCACGTAAATCTAGCGATGAAATGAACATCATTGGTTTTACCTCGCCAACCATTAATGTCCCTGCAGGTACGGTGGCAGAAGTTGATGCGACCTTCTACTCTGGTCCAAAAATTCAGTCTGAATTGAAAGATTTGGCGACAGGTTTGAACCAAACTGTGGATTATGGCTGGTTATGGCCAATTGCAAAATTATTGTTTATTGGTTTGCAATTCTTCCATGGTTTAGTGGGCAACTGGGGTTGGTCAATCATCTTATTAACCGTTCTTGTCAAACTGATTCTTTGGCCGTTATCGTCTAAGAGCTATCGTTCTATGGCGAAAATGCGTGTGATTGCACCAGAAATGCAGCGCATGAAAGAAGAATTTGGCGAAGACCGTATGCGTTTCTCGCAAGAAATGATGGCACTTTATAAACGTGAACAAGTGAATCCACTGTCAGGTTGTTTGCCATTGTTACTACAAATGCCAATTTTCCTTGCCTTGTACTGGGTATTGATGGAATCGGTAGAGTTACGCCATGCACCGTGGTTAGGTTGGATTCAAGACTTATCGGCAATGGACCCTTGGTTTATCTTGCCATTGTTGATGGGTGTGACCATGTATGTTCAACAAATGTTGAACCCACAGCCAACAGATCCAATGCAGGCAAAAATCTTCCGCATTATGCCTGTGGTATTTACCGTATTCTTATTGTTCTTCCCTGCAGGTCTAGTTCTGTACTGGATTGTCAACAACTTGATTACGATTTTGCAGCAAAGCTTGATCAACAAAAGTGTTGAAAAAGACCGCGCTAAACGAGAAGAGGCAACTCCAGTCAATTAAGTATGGCTGAGCTGCTGAATAAATCCGCTTAAGATGGTAATCTTAGGCGGATTTTTCTTTGCATATATTTTGAAAGTTTTAGGTGAATTTTATGTATAACCGCAGCACCATTGCCGCAATCGCGACTCCACCTGGCCGTGGTGGTGTGGGGGTGATTCGCCTGTCGGGATCCAAAGCCTATGCAATTGCCGCAGCCTTGACCCAAAAAGACTTACCCAAAGCACGTTACGCAGGTTTTCGCCAGTTTTACGATGCAGCCAATGAAGTCATGGATGAAGGTTTGGTGATTTGTTTCCCAAATCCTCATTCATTTACTGGCGAAGATGTGGTGGAACTACAAGGGCATGGTGGCCCAGTGATTCAAAATGCTTTATTGGCACGTTTACTGGAACTCGGTGCAACGGCTGCCAAAGCGGGTGAATTTTCGATGCGCGCCTTTGAAAATGGCAAGCTGGATTTGGTACAGGCCGAAGCCATTGCCGATTTAATTGATGCCACTTCACAAGCCGCTGCGCGTTCTGCAGTGCGTTCCCTTCAAGGGGCTTTTTCCACCAAAGTGAATACTGTGCTAGAACAGTTAATTCATTTACGTTTGCATGTTGAAGCTGCTATTGATTTTCCTGAAGAAGAAATTGACTTTTTGGCTGATGGGAAAATCCTCAATTTGCTAGATGAGGTGGCTACTTCGGTGACTGCTGTGCAACAATCTGCGCGTCAGGGACAATTGTTGCGTGAAGGTCTGCAGGTAGTGATTGCGGGCAAACCTAATGCAGGTAAATCTTCTCTACTCAATGCCTTGGCGGGTATTGAACGTGCAATTGTGACTGATATTGCGGGAACTACTCGTGACGTATTGCATGAAAAAATTACCCTAAATGGCTTACCAATTACCCTGACCGATACCGCAGGTTTACGTGAAACAGGGGATATTGTGGAGCAGGAAGGGATTCGCCGTGCAATTAAAGAAATTGAACAGGCGGATTTATTGTTATTGGTCTATGACTTGAGCCAAAACGAAGATCCGTTGCAATTGGCACAGCATTATTTTGCTGAACATATTGAACCGAAGCGTTTGATGTTGATTGGCAATAAATGCGATTTAACTGGTGTACAAGCTACAATTTCAGATTTTAATGGTTTTAGACATATTACTGTGTCGGCCAAACAAGAAACAGGTGTTCAATCGCTCATAGAGGCGATTACAGCGCATGCAGGCTTTCAGCCTGAAGAAGATACCTTTATTGCACGTACCCGTCATTTAGACGCAATGAAACGCACGCAGCAGTATTTGGCTGAAGCACGTGAGCAGTTGGTGGTCTATCATGCGGGGGAATTAGTAGCCGAGTCGTTACGTCTTGCACAGAATGCTTTGGGTGAGATCACTGGTGATTTTTCTGCAGATGATTTGTTGGGCAAGATTTTTGGATCGTTTTGTATTGGGAAATGATTTTTAGCGATTACTTCCTGATTTGATAAAAAAATAGCATTAAGTTTGAGTGGCTTAGTGCTTTTTTATTATCCTATTTGGGGTGATCTGCTACTAAAAATCAGCCTATTCGTTAATGTTTAGTTTCTCATTCGGCACAAGCCCGATCTAACTTATGTCATATTTAAACGTTTCAATTTATCTTTATGAAAACCCATCAATAATCACGTAAGTCTTTTTAAACCGCAGCATTTAAAGCTATGATGAGAAAATAATCAAAAATTGGCGCTCAATTCAATCCTAAATGCACGAGATGAAATCTCTGATGGAGGTATTTGGATGTTTGAACTGGCTTTTTTACGTGAAATACTCATTTCTTCGGTTCATTTTTTGCAATTGTCACTCGAAGCCATTTCTGTGATTTGCGTGGTGATTGGTCTGGTTAAAACTTTATTGGTGCTGGTTCAGTTAAAATCGGGGCGTACTGCACGTTATTGTTTTGGGGATTGGCTCGCGACGGCACTTGAATTTCAGTTGGCTGCAGATATTTTAGCCACCACAGTAGATCCAGATTTAGATAGCCTAATTAAACTGGCGATCATTGCAGTGATTCGAACCTTTTTAAATTACTTCCTAACTAAAGAATTAGAGCATCAAACCATCAATGAAAAATAATGGCTATTGAGTTTGAGATCAAAATAGAAGACATAGTCCCATTCATCTACAAGGTTTGAATATTTGAATAAACTCAGCTGATCCAAACCTTGTCCTGATTTTAGTTTGTCGTTTAGATGAAACTTCATCCTAAAACAGGTTTGTTCTGCAATTGGCGATACCAAATAATGATGTAGCCACACAGTAAGCAGATGGCTGCACAAAAGCTAAGTACGGCGGTGGTTAAACCAAAATGATCGGCCAGATAACCGACTGCAATAATTGGCAGAATTGTGCCTAAATAGCCCACAAATAAATAGGTCGACATCACTGCAGCGCGATTCTGTAGATTGGTCATGGCATGAATTAAGCCAAAAGCACCAATCAATGCCAACCCGTGTCCTATGCCTAGCAGCACATCACTCACAAAAAATAGAAAACTCCAATGTAAATACATGCATAAACCGAGTACCAATAAACTCAATAACAGCAAATACAGCCCATAATTTAGGCATTTTTGTGCAGGAATGGCTTTAGAAAAATACTGCACCAGCGCTGAAATCAGCAAAATACAGGTGATGGCCAAACCACTGACCAAAGGCCCGTGCCACGGAATAATCACTTGCACAAAAGAGGGAGAGAGCGAAGCAAATAAACTAAAGGCAGCAAAGGCACAGAATGCGGTTAAACCTGTAATATAAAATTCTGCATGAAAGCGTGGTTCTGGGCGTTCTAATTTTGGGGCAATCGAGAAGGCTTGTGGCGTAAATTCAGGCGGTGCTAAACGTAACAATCCAATAAAACACAGTACTGCACCCAAAATGACAGGAATATATGGACTAAACAAAGGCGCTGCTGAAAATTGTGCCACACCACCACCGAGCAAAGGACCTAAGCCAAACCCGACTGCGGTAATGACTGAACTGAGCTGTGGCGCATGTGCTTTATGTGATTCGGGGATACTCCACATTAAGCCAATTAACGCCGATGTGGTCATAAGACCTGAAGCAATCCCAATCACAAAACGCCCCAAAGCAAGCCAAAGTGCATTGGTGGCAAACATCGACAGAATCAGTCCGAGGGTGATGATGACTAAACCCAATTCTAGGGTTTTTAAGAAGCCAATACTGTTGCTGGTACGTCCTAAAAAGAGCAAGGTGGCTAAACAACCGAGCATATACGCCACAAAAATAAAGGTGATATGGCTAGGTAAAAGCTGCCACAGTTCCTGATAAATTGGATACAGTGGGCTTGCAAGTGCCGTGCCCATGGTGCCAATAATCAGGGCGAGGCTGATCATCACAAAAGGATGCCAAGATTGAGATTGAGTCATAAAAAACTCGATTGATGGCTAAACTGTTGAGTTTAGTCTCATATAGTGAGAAATATCACTCAGTGTAAAGACAAGCCTTGAATCTGGTCAAGCCTATTTGTGTTTAAGCATAGCGTTTCAGCAATTTCATAAACTCTTCCAGTTCATGTTCATCAATCGCGCATTGATCACCAATCACATGATGGCGTAAATGCGATTCGATTAACTCATTCATCAAACCATTGACCGCACCTTTAATGGCTGCGACTTGTTGTAAAACTTCAATACAGCCATGATCAGGATTGTGAAGTGCTTGTTCTACTGCCCCAATTTGTCCTTGTAGGCGTTTGACGCGATTTAAAATTTTCTTATCTGTATGTAAATGACCCAACACATCACCTCAATTTTTATATACTCTATGGGAGTATATTTAACAATGATTTCCCATTATGCGTCAGCAACACTGTTCCTTAAAATGTATTCAAACATACTCAAGGACTAATTCGCACTCTGTTAATGTCTTGTTGCCAAGCGTGTAACTAGAGCCTGAGTCGGTCAGTTCCGACTTGTAGCGGTCAGTCCGTTCTTG